>JAZQBJ010000187.1:0-3902 GCA_045545715.1 Oscillospiraceae bacterium | reverse complement strand
ATCCGACTTCTTTTATATTTTGAATAATCTGGATTGTGCCCTCCGGGTCACTTAAAATCCCTCATCCGTCTTTTCGGCAGCAAGCTGTCGAAAATCCACCTTCCTCTCTGGGAAGGCTTAAAAATCAAATGCGTCGTGGATTACCTGAACGGCTCTTTCGGCCTTATCACGGTCGATGAGCACGGAAATTTTGATTTCCGAAGTTGCGATCATCTTGATGTTGATATCCGCATCCGCAAGTGCTTCGAACATCTTTGCCGCAATGCCCGGGTGGGTTTCGATTCCAGCACCGACAATGGAAACTTTTGCAACGGCATCGTCACAGGTGATTTCTTTTGCTTTGAAAAGTTCGGCAACTTCCTGCAAAGCTTCGATGGCCTCGTCCTTCTGGTCATGAGAAACGGTGAAGCTGATATCCTTGGTGTTGTTGCGTCCGATGGACTGAAGAATAATATCTACGTTTATGTTTTTCTTTGCAAGAATGCTGAAAATCTTGAAGGCAATTCCGGGAACGTCCGGCACCTCAACAAGGGAGATTCTTGCGGTGTTGTTGTCGCGGGTAACTCCGCGGATAAGCATTCTTTCCACTTTAACGACCTCTTTCAATGTAGTTCCGGGTTTGTTTTCAAAGCTGGACCGAACTTCCAGTTTTACGCTGTATTTTTTCGCCATTTCGACGCTGCGGCTGTGGAGCACGTTTGCGCCGAGATTTGCAAGTTCAAGCATTTCGTCGTATGTTATTTCGTCGAGTTTTTTTGCGTCCTTGACGATTCTCGGGTCGGCGGTATAAACTCCGTCAACGTCGGTATAAATCTGACAAAGATCCGCATGAAGAGCCGCCGCAAGAGCAACCGCGGAAGTATCGGAACCGCCGCGACCGAGAGTTGTGATGTCGTCATAACGGTTGATACCCTGGAAACCGGCGACGATTACAATGTTCTTTTTGCCGATTTCACTTTCAAGGCGTTCTTTATCAACCCTGCGTATTTTGGAAAAACAATGGGTGGCATCAGTCTGAAGGCCGACCTGCCAGCCGGTGAGAGAAATTACCGGAAAACCGAGCTTTTCAATTGCCATTGCAAGAAGGGACATGGAGATCTGTTCGCCGGTTGAAAGCAGAACGTCCATTTCCCTTTTGGAAGGATTGGGGCTTATTTCTGCTGCCTTTGCGATTAAATCATCGGTGGTGTCGCCCTGGGCGGAAACAACGACCACAACGCTGTTGCCGGCGGAATAGGTATCCGTAATTATTTTTGCGACACGGAAAATTCTTTCAGCATCCGCAACGGAACTGCCGCCGAATTTCTGTACTATAATACTCATTTTTCTACCTCAATATATCACAGCGCAGCCGCGCCGGAATTATCTGCATTAAGGATAAAATATTTCCAGCCTTTAAAATCGCCGGAAGAAAGAATGTTTTCTGCAATTTTTTCCGCTTTTTCTTTTTCACAGTCAAAAATTGCCATCATTGTTGAACCCGCACCGCTTATATAAGCCGCAAGAGCACCGTTTTCGTAAGATTTTTCGATAATTTCACTGCCACCGGGAATAAGCGGAAGACGATAGGGTTGGTGGAGTTTATCTTCGCATCCGATTTTGAGATTTTCGAATTTTCCCGAAAGAAAAGAAGCGGTTATCAGGGCGGAACGGGAAAGATTATAAACCGAATCTTTTACGGAAACTTCCTTCGGCATAACCGCTCTTGCGTCTGCGGTTTTCAGTTCAAAAGGCGGAACGAACGCCGCGAAAAAAAGCTTTTCCGGAACTTCGGCTTTTACGTAACAAACCTTGCTTTCTTCCATTGCGTTCGCGGTAAAACCGCCGAGCAAAGCGGGAGAAACGTTGTCCGGGTGTCCTTCGATTTCGGCAGCGATATCCAGAAGTTCGTCTTTTGTGAAAGGCCGGCCAAGAAGTTCGTTTGCGCCGAAAACGCCGCCGACAATGCAGGCAGAGCTTGAACCGAGTCCTCTTGCAAAAGGAACGTTGTTTTCCTCGATGATTTTTAGTCCGGGGAAGGGAACTTTTGCTTTTTCAAAAACCTTTTTTGCGGAAGAATAGATAAGGTTATCTTCTCCGGTCGGAATTTCACTTCCGTCCGCGGAAGAGATAAAACAACCTTCAGCCGGTTCCATTTCAACGTAATTATATAAATTCAAAGCGATTCCGAGGGAATCAAATCCGCTTCCGAGGTTTGCGGTTGAAGCGGGAATTCTTATTTTTATCATGGCTTTATTTTCCTTATGATATCTTATTCAAAAAGGGGTATCTTTGACAGAAGTTTTCCGTGCTCGCTGATTTTTTCTGTGAGCACAGAAACCTCGCTTTCGGTAAGAAGCGGAGTGATAAATGCGTTTTCGGAGATTTTTTCTGCACCGGGAACAATGCCGGAAACATCGAAATCGGTGCGAATAAAATATTTTTCGGGAACGGAATCTTTTCCGGCAAAAACGCCTTGAGCACCGTCTTCCCAAAAAACGGTTTTTATGTTATCTTCGGATTTTGCACATTCGATTATATCCGCGATTACGGAAGAAGCGGTGGGCATTTTTCCGGCGCCTTTTCCATAAAAAAGGACTTCTCCGGTGGTTTCGGCATCGATGAGCACAGCATTGAAAACGTCGTTTACAGAAGCGAGGGGAGAATCGTTTTTAACAAGCGCGGGAGAAACTTTTGCGAAGATTTTTCCGTTTTCGAGAAGTTTTGCCCTTGGAAGAAGTTTTATTGAAAAACCGCATTGTTCTGCGATTTTTACATCGTCTGAAGTGATTTTATCGATGCCTTCGGTCGGGATTTCGGAAGGTTTTAAAGTTTTGCCCCAAACAAGGGAAGAAAGTATTGCTATCTTGCGGCAGGCATCCCATCCGAGCACATCTGCGGAAGGATCTCTTTCCGCATAGCCGAGCTTTTGAGCATCGGAAAGCGCTTCGGAATAATCTGCGCCGAAAGAGAACATTTTTGTGAGGATATAGTTCGTTGTTCCGTTAAGAATTCCGGCAATTCTGGTTATTCCGGCGGCATTCATTGAAGAATAGAGCGGACGGATGAGCGGAATTCCGCCTCCGACGGACGCTTCAAAAAGGAAATTCGCATTTTGAGCACGGGTAATGCTCAAAAGTTCCGCGCCCTTTTCCGCAACAAGTTCCTTGTTGGAAGTTACAACGCTTTTTCCTTTTTCCAAAACGGATTTAAGATAGGAAAAGGCCGGTTCGATTCCGCCGATACATTCGGCAACCACACCGACTTCGGGATCGGAAAGGATCACGGAAAAATCTTTTGTGAATTTTTCGGAATAGGGGACATTTCCTATTTCTTTTATATCCAGAACATAGCCGAGTTCAACCGGTTTTCCGGAAGCGGAAGAAACTTCCGTTTTGCGTTCCGAAAGAATCTCGCAAACGCCGGAACCGACTGTGCCATGGCCGAGAACAGCAACTTTCATGGTTTTATTTTCTCTCCTTAAGGTTGCGGCAGGTTATTACGCCGTCGATTGCGCGGATTGCTTCGCGAAGGGTGTGTCCGTCACATTTAAGATTTCCGGTAGTGAAAGAAATTGTGCAGGGAGAAGCGCCGTCTATAGGAATATTCTGGTTAAGGGTCAGAACGTTTGCGCCGTATTTTGAAAGAACGGCAAGGACGTTTGAAAGAACGCCGGGCTTGTCCATAAGGGTCATATAATAGTTGACAATTTTGTCGCGGCTTTCGTCATTATAAACGGAAACGCCGTCCTTGTATTTATAAAATGCGCTGCGGCTTATTCCGGCCATTCTTGCCGCTTCGGAAGAGTTTTTTGCCTTTCCGTGGGAAAGGAGTTTTTTTGCTTCAATAACTTTAAGAAGTACTTCCGGAAGAAGATCCGCATCAACTATGATCTTTACATGGTTATCGTTCATAAAAGTCCG
>JAZQBJ010000186.1:0-1750 GCA_045545715.1 Oscillospiraceae bacterium | reverse complement strand
CTTTGCAACCGCAGGTTGCAACCATTGGTTGACAAATTGAAAAGCCTGATTTATTGTCTGCCACCGGCAAAAAAGGTATGATTTCATCGAAGGGAAGAAACTTCTTCCGAAAAACAAAAACGAGGTGAAAACATGATTCTTGCTGACAAAATAATCGAACTGAGAAAAAAGGCCGGACTTTCCCAGGAGGAACTCGCCGAAAAAATGGGCGTTTCCCGCCAGAGCGTTTCAAAATGGGAAGGCGCTCTTTCAATTCCGGACCTTGATAAAATTCTTCTTATGAGCGAAATTTTCGGTGTTTCCACCGATTATCTTCTTAAGGATGAACTCGGCGACGAAATTCCTTCTCCGAAGGAGGAAATAAGCGAAAGCGCCTTCCGGAAAGTTTCCCTTGAAGAAGCAAACGAATTTATAAAAATTAAGGACGAAACCGCTCCCATGGTCGCCCTTGGTGTTGTTCTCTGTATCCTTTCTCCCGTAACAATGTTCTTCCTTATTGCAATGCAGCTTTCCGGAAAAATCGGAATTACCGAGAATGGAGCCGGCGGAATCGGTATTATCGCTCTGGTGCTGATGGTAGTGCCCGCTGTTGCGCTTTTCATCACAAGCGGTATGAAGACCGGTCGCTTTGAGTACCTTGAAGAAGAGCCCATAGAGCTTGCCTACGGCGTCGCCGGAATGGTCAAAGAACGCCAGAACAAACTTCGTGACAAACATATCCGCGACTGCGTGATTGGCGTTTGTCTTTGCGTTCTTGCGGCGATTCCGCTTTTCATCGGCGCATTTTTTGAAAAAGCGGACGGAGAAGTTTTGATCGGTCTTTGCCTCACCCTCATGATCGTTGCAGCCGGAGTTTATATCCTTATTCGCAGCGGAATTCCCTGGGCAACCACCGAAAAACTTCTTCAGCAGGACGATTATACAATCGAAAAGAAAACCTTTGAAAAAAAGCTTGACCCCATCGCAAGCATTTACTGGTGCGTCGTGACCGCGGTTTATCTCGGCTGGAGTTTTTATACCATGGAATGGCACAGAACCTGGATAATCTGGCCTGTTGCCGGCGTTTTCTTCGGCGTTTTTGAAGGAATTGCACATTACATGAACAAAAAATAAGAAGATAAAAGCGGAAGGAAAATTTCCTCCCGCTTTTTGGCTCTTTTTGTCAATATAACTTGATACTTGGAGTAATTTATGATAGAATAAGTTGTATTATTTTTTTGCGTAAAGGTGGTTCAAGTTATGATAGAAGTTAAAAAAATCCTTACCGAAAGCCCCGAATTCCAGCAAATCGAAAAAGAACTTTTCTTCAAAGGTGAAGAAACCGCAGATCTTATTGAAACTTTCTGCCACAGCAAAGGTATTTCAATCTATGCCGCAATGGACGGTGAAACTGTTGCCGGCTTTTGTGTAACAAGCCCTTCTACAAACGACGTAATGCATCTTCTTTTCATCGGCGTTCACCGCGATTACAGAAAATCCGGCGTTGCTTCAAAACTTCTTGATGATTCCATCGCTGACCAAAACCCCAAAGCTGTTGTTGCCGAAGTTCCTCATTATACACTTCCTTTCTTTACCAACTACGGTTTTTATGCCGTCGAGTTCGGTGAAGACCTTTACGGCAAAAACGTTTTCTATGCAACCTATCGTGTAAAAAAATAAAAAAAACAAAAGCTCCCGCAAAACGGGAGCTTTTTTGTTGCAAAAGAAAAGCCGCTCTTTCGAGCGGCTTCTTTTTTCAATCTTTAATTAG
>JAZQBJ010000185.1:0-21194 GCA_045545715.1 Oscillospiraceae bacterium | reverse complement strand
ATTCTTTTCTATACCAATGTTTGCGGAAACGTAGCATATCAGTATAACAGAAGCGAACTTGACAGCCAGCTCAAGAGCGAACTTCTCACCGCTCTCCAGCCGGCATTCGCAAAGATTTCCGCAATGGGAATCCGCTATTCCGCACTTCCGGGCCATACCACGGAAATGGCGGATGCCCTTAACGAAGTGCTTTCCGAAAAATGGAGAGGCCTTCGCGGAATCGAAATCGTTTCCTTCGGCGTATCTTCCGTAAAAGCGGACGAAGAAGACGAAAAGATGATCAAGGAAATGCAGCGTAATGCGGCATTTATGGATCCGACCAGAGCGGCAGCACATATGGTCGGCGCACAGGCTGCGGCAATGCAGGCGGCAGCGGCAAATGAAGGCGCAGGCCCTGCAATGGCATTCATGGGAATGGGCATGGCTCAGAACATGGGCGGAGTCAACGCTGCAAACCTTTATCAGATGGGTCAGCAGCAGGCAGCACAGCAGCCTGCACCGGCACCGGCAGCACCTGCAGGCTGGACTTGTTCCTGCGGACAGACCGGCAACCAGGGTAAATTCTGCATGGGCTGCGGTGCGGCAAAACCGGAACCCAAACCCGCAAACAGCTGGAAATGTTCCTGCGGTGCAACCGCAACCGGAAAATTCTGCACCGAATGCGGCGCACCGAAACCCGCAGAAGACGGTTGGACCTGCTCCTGCGGCCAGGTAAACAAAGGCAAATTCTGCCCCAACTGCGGAGCAAAGAAACCTGCAGGTGTTCCCCAGTATAAATGCGACAAATGCGGCTGGGAACCGGAAGACCCCAAAAATCCGCCGAAATTCTGCCCGGAATGCGGCGACCCTTTCGGTGACGAAGATATAAAATGAAAAAGTATATTTATATATTTTTTGTTATTTTGATTGTTCTTTCTTTTTGCAGCTGCGGAGGTGGAGAAGATTTGAAAACAGCGCCCGGAACTCTTAGCGGTATCTATTATGATCGAACAAACGGCTCTGTTGCAAACGCTGATTTTCATATTTATGTAACACCTTATAACTTTGTCGCAGAATATTTGCCGGAAAATGAAAAAGATTGGATCTATGACGAAGATTCCTGCGGCTATATTATGAGCGAAAAGGAAGCTGAAATTTCCGAAGAGCAATGGAAAGAAATTGAGGAAACTTTTCTTGCAGTATATCCGGAAATTATTCCGATGAAGACGGAAGAAAGTTTTTTCGATAAAATTAAGAGGAAATTTATTAAAGAACCCACAATTCTTGATGGCGGAGACAAAATTTCGGTAAAAGCCGAATGGAAAACAGAAACAGGAATAATTACGGAGACTTTTTATGCGCCTTTGGGAGCAAACGGTTACAGATTCGACCTGATTCTTAAGGAACTTGCAGACCCCATAGGAAGAGAAATTCCTGAACTTGAAAAAGACGAATAACTAAGGAGGATTTTATAATGGGCCTTTTTGGAAAACTTTTTGAAAAAGAAAACTGCGCTTTTTGCGGAAAAGAACTTGGTATGTTCGGAAAGAAAAAACTTGAAGACGGCGTAATGTGCGGAGATTGCCAGAAAAAACTTTCTCCCTGGTTCAGCGACAGAAGAAATTCAACTATTGCGGAAATCCGTGAACAGCTTGAATATCGCGAAGCGAACAAGGCCGAAGTTGCAAAATTCAGAACCACAAGAACCTTCGGCGAAGATACAAAGATCCTTCTTGACGAGGATGCAAGAAAATTCATGGTAACTTCCGCAAGAAACCTTGCCGAAGCAAACCCGGACGTTCTCGATTTTTCCGACGTTACCGGCTGCAAAATCGACGTTGACGAAGACAAAAACGAAATTATGCGCCAGAACGATGCGGGTGAAGATATCAGCTACGTTCCGCCGAGATATGAATATTCCTATGATTTCAACGTGATCATCAACGTTCGCAATCCTTATTTTGATGAAATCAGCTTCAGACTTAACGGAAGCAGCATCGAACTTCAGGTTATCGGAAACATCACTCCAAGACCCGAAAACAATGTGGAATACCGTGAATATAAAGAAATGGGCGAAGAAATCAAAAAAGCTCTTACCGAAGTTCGCGAACAGGTTCGTGAAGAAGCTGTTGCCGCCGCCGCACCCAAAACCGCAATGACCTGTCCCTGGTGCGGTGCAACAACCATTCCCGATGCAAACGGCTGCTGTGAATATTGCGGCGGTGCAATGGGCTGATTTTCTTAAAAAACTTTTGAGCACACATAAAACAAAAAATGAGCACGGATTTTTAAAATCCGTGCTCATTTTTTTATACATTATTTAAAATCAATCTTTGATGCCCTCCCAGGCGGTAACGTTCCAGGTTTCGGTTCCGTCCGGTTTAACTTCAAAAGTAACGGTTACGTAGTTGCTGTCATCAAAGAACCATCTGTAGCGGCGGTAGGGCTTGTCACCGAATTCATCAACAAAGAAACCGTGAACGCCGAACTGCGATGCGACTTCGTCATAAGTGGAATCATAGGTTCTTTCGGTCTTGCACCATTCAAGTCCGGCTTTAAGGGTGGCATAATCCGCAACAATTCCGTCGGCGCCGGCTTTTTCGCCGAGTTCGCTGCTTTGAGAACCGGAAGGAACTTTTGCGTTTTCAAAAAGCTCTGCCGGAGGATACTGGCTGGAACTGTATCCCATCATTCCGGCAAGATCTTCAAAACTCATGCCTCTTACATAATCAAGGTCGGCGGGGCTGAGTTTGGGAACTTCGTTGGTCCAGTTTTCGTCGCCAATGCGGCGAAGGTTAATGGTGAAATAAAATTCTCCGTTCTGCTGAACGGCGGGGAAGGTCATTCCGATGGTTCCGGGGGTATGTTCAAGGATTTCGACGTTTTCATAGGAACCGCTGTTATAATCGCCGCTTATGAAAAGGCTTTCGGTGTTGAAGTCAACTTCATAATAAGCGGAGGTGATGTAGAAACCTTCAAGGTTAAGTCCGATGAAGATGAAAAGTTCGCCGTTTTCGTCCGGAACGATCCTTGCGCAGGCGCCGGTTTCAACGCCTTCGAGAGAAACATAATCGCCGGTGCAGTCATAAATTTTAAGGATTCCGTTCCAATCGCCGATGTATCTCTGATAAATTGCTTCCTCGGCGGAAAGGGTTTCTTCCCCGCCGGAAGAAGTTCCGCCAACCGGCACAGAACCGTCGGAAGGAACAACGCTTGCAAGAATTGCGATAACGTCCTCGTCATCATAGTTTATGGAAAAATTTTCGCCGTTGAGCCACATGGTGGCCTGATATTCTATATCTCCCTCAATACACCAAAGCATTGCGAAAAGATATTCGTCGCTGTATCCGGTAAAACCTTCCCATTCGTGGTTTCCGGCTTTAAAAGGAGCGATATCCTCGGTGTCTGTGTACCAGTCTTTTCCGGGAGCAAAAAATTCAACATCCGGGCCGTAATAATTTATCTGAACATAGGGATTTGTGAAAACATCCCAGTCGCTGGAAGCATCCTTGCAGATCTGGATGACATCCGGGTCGGTTGCGCCTTCAACTTCCGAAAAAACGTCAGCAATGGGAAAAGCCATCCAGCCTTCCGGAACAAGGGCGGAGACGTTTCCGGCGCTGAACATTTCGCCTTCGATTTCAGAAACGGCGGTGTTTTCGGAATCTTTCGAAGGTTCAGAAGAATTCGAAGGTCCGGAAGGTTCGGAAGAACCGCATCCGGAAAAGCTGAGAATAACAACTAAAAGTAAAATCAAAAAGCGTTTCATTTTAAAAAAGGCCTCCCTTGTTTGATTTTAAAAATTGTGTTATAATTTATAAAACGAGGCGTTTTTTGTTTTTGTTGCAGCAAAAACAAAAAATTCATTTCAATTTGCGGTTTGAAACAAAAAGGGTACCCCGATTTTATCTTAGGCAAGATATCATACCCTTCTTTATTGCCTTGCATTTTTATTATAGGAAGTTTAGCCTATAACTCCCACACCCCGAAGGTACCATAAGGTGTGGGAAAAACAAGACTTTTTTATAAAAGTGTGGGAAAAAGTGTGGCTGTGTTTGTTAAGGGAGAAAAGAAATGAAAAATCCGTCCTCAATTTTATATCTTACGCCGATACTTATGGCATTTTCCGGCTGTATGGGAATCGGTGAAAAAAGCGCAAGCCTGATCGTTGTTTATGGAGCAATGGCGCTTCTTTCTCTTTTGATGCTTCTTGGCTATTTTTGCCTTGTTAAAAAGAAAGAAGCATGGTTTGTTGTGCTTTTCAGTTCCGTTGTGGTTGTAAACGCGGGATATTTTTCCATCGCCGCTTCCTCAACGCTTGAAGAAGCGCTTCTTGCAAACAGAATATCCTATCTCGGATCGGTTTTTCTTCCCCTTTCAATGCTTATGATAATTCTTGACGTTACAAAAAGCGAAAGGAAAAAATGGTTTTCGGGAGTTTTGATAGTTTTGGCAACGGCGGTTTTCTTCGTTGCGGCAAGTCCCGGCTATCTGGATATATATTATAAGGAAGTTTCTCTTATAAAGGTAAACGGCGTTTCGGTTCTTGAAAAAGTATATGGGCCTTTCCACTGTTTATATCTTTTCTATCTTCTTTTCTATTTTATCGCAATGATCGCCGCTGTGGTGCGGGCAACAAGAAAAAGAAAACTCTATTCCGCGGCCCATGTCGCAATGCTTATAAGCGCGGTTTTTGTAAACATCGGCGTCTGGTTCATCGAACAGATCGTAAAACTTGATTTTGAACTTCTTTCCGTTTCCTATATAATAAGCGAACTTTTCCTTCTCGGGCTTTATCTTATGGTCCAGGAAAGCGAAAGAATGCTTTCGGAACAAAAGAAAAACCCGGAAAAAGAAACGGCAGAAAAAACAAAGCTTTCGAAAGAACAAAAAGAAAAATGCGGATTTTTCTCCGAAGGTCTTTTGGAACTTACCCCCACCGAAAAAATGATATATACTTTTTATATCGAAGGCAAAACCACAAAGGAGATCCGGGAAAAACTCAACATAACCGAAAACACACTTAAATATCACAACAAAAATATTTACAGCAAACTTGGGGTCTGCTCAAGAAAAGAACTTGTTGAAGTTGCAAAAACAATAAAAAACGAGCTGTCTGAATAAAATCAGACAGCTCTTTTTTTAACCGGTAATTTTTATTCCCAATCCTTGCAAACGTCTATCCATTCGGAAAAACCGGAATATTTTTCAAGCTCGGAAATCGAAAGTTCAATGGCGCTGTTTCCGCTTCCGCAGGCGGGAAAAACCGTTTCGAATCTTTTAAGGGATTCATCAAGATAAACCGTAACCCCTTCGTTTATTCCGAAAGGGCAAACTCCGCCAACGGCGTGGCCGATGAGTTTTTCAACCTCATCAAAAGGAAGCATAATGGCTTTTGTCGCAAATTTTGCCTTATATTTCGGGTTTGAAATTCTTGCGTCACCGGCAGCAACAATAAGGACGGGTTTTTCGCCGACCATGAATGAAAGGGTCTTGGCAATGCGTTTTCCTTCGCAGCCAAGAGCCGCCGCCGCAAGTTCCACCGTTGCGGAAGAAACTTCGAATTCGATTATTTTATCTTCAATTCCGAAATTTTTAAAATATTCCCTTACTTTTTCGATAGCCAAAACATTCCCTCCCCTTAGTAAAAAACAGAATAATATGGGAATGTTATACACCCGAAAAAATTTTTTGTCAACTTTCCTTTTTAAAAAGCTCCCTTGTTCCGATAAAAAGCAAAAGAAGAGAAAAGATGAGCCGAAGAACGGTCGGTTCGATTTTTTCCGCAAGAAAAGAACCGATGAATACCCCGGGGATCCCGAAAAGAACGGCAAAAACGGCGGTTTTCCATTTTACAAAGCCGTTTTTTATATGAAGAAAAAGGGCGGAAACCGCCACCGGAAGAAAGAAAACAAGGTTTATTCCCTGGGCGGCAAGCTGGTCTGTTCCGGAAAAAGCGGTGAGATACAGGAGCAGGATCCCGCCGCCGCCTACCCCGAGTCCGCCGGCAAATCCTGCCAGAAAACCGATTATAAGATCCATTCGGAAATTATCCCCCAAAGCATTTTTCCTGCGGAAAAAACAACAAATCCGCCGAAGATTTTTCTTAAAACCGCCGGTTTTATTTTTTTAAAACAAACCGAAGCAAAAATTCCCCCAAGGATCCCTCCGGGCAAAAATCCGGCCGCATCCGAAAAGGAAAGCCGCCCTTCAAAAAGATAGATCCCGGCGGAAACCGCCGAAAGACAGAACATCATAAAAAGCGCCGTTGCCTGGGATTCTTTCTGCGAAAGTCCGTTTTTCTTAAAAAGCGGAACAGCCGCGATTCCCCCGCCGGAACCGAAAAGACCGTTCAGAATTCCGGAAATGATTCCCGCAAAAGCAGATTTTATCCGGTTTTTCATAAAAAACACCGCCCGTTTGTTGTTTTTCTCGGGAATATTTTTTCCGGAAAAACGAACAATAAACCCGAAAAAAACAAAAAAGGAGCTTTTTGAAATGTCTCTTTCGTCCGATGAATATAAAAAAATGGGAGAAAAAGCTGTTCCAAAGACAAAATGTATCCGAAATCTTTCCGGAGCCTTCCTTATCGGCGGAACAATTTGCACGGTCGGCCAGTTTTTGCTCAATTTTTACCTCGGCATGGGTTTGAGCACGCCGACGGCTTCAACCTGGTGCTCAATAACGCTTATCGGGATCTCTGCGGTGCTCACCGGGATAGGCGTTTACGATAAAATTGCAAAATTCGGCGGCGGCGGAACTCTTGTTCCCATAACCGGTTTTGCAAACGCGGTCGTTTCCCCGGCGATGGAATTTAAAAGCGAAGGTTTTGTGCTCGGTTTGGGCGTAAAGATTTTCACCATAGCAGGGCCGGTGATCGTCTATGGCGTTCTGGCTTCCGTTGCCTACGGAATCGTTTATTTTATGCTCAAAACGCTTTGACAAAAATTTTTACGCATATCCCCGCTTTTTTCGCAAAAACTAACGTTAAAACGGGGTGATTTTTTGGCACACAAAATCGGAAAACAAACGCTTATTATCGACGGCGTTGTGGGAATTCGTTCTTCCGCCGCGGTCGGTTCAAAAAAGGAGGGCGAAGGCCCCATTGGAAAAGATTTTGATATAATAAACGACGATTCCCGCTTTGGCGAAAAAACCTGGGAAAAAGCCGAAAGCAAAATGCAGGAACTTGCCTGCTGGAAAGCGCTTAAAAAGGCGGAAGCAGAGATGAAGGACGTGGATTTCATCTTCGCCGGTGACCTTCTTAACCAGTGCATAGCTTCCGCCTTTTCCGCAAGGGGTTCAAAAGTTCCCTATATCGGGCTTTACGGCGCCTGTTCGACCTTTGCGGAAGGGGTGGGGCTTGCTTCGGTTTTTGCGGATTCCGCCGCGAAAAACTGTCTTGCGGTGGCTTCATCACATTTTTGTTCTGCCGAACGGCAATATCGTTTTCCGCTGGAATACGGCGGTCAGCGGCCGCCTTCCGCCCAATGGACTGCAACTGCCGCCGGAGCGGCGCTTGTTTCAAAAGGCGAGGGTTTTCCTTTCGTAAAGGCGGTGACTTTCGGAACGGTCGAGGATCTTGGAATAAATGACCAGAACAACATGGGCGCAGCAATGGCCCCGGCGGCCTCGGCAACTCTTTCCCGGTTTTTCAGGGATACCTATACCGACCCTTCCGATTATGATCTGATCGTTACCGGCGACCTTGGCTTTGTGGGAACGAACCTTATGCGCGAACTTATGGAAAGGGAAGGCTTTTCCCTTGGGAAAAACTATAACGACTGCGGCCTTATGCTTTATGACCGGGAAAAACAGCAGGTGGAATCCGGAGCTTCCGGCTGCGGCTGTTCCGCTTCGGTAATAAGCGGCCATATCCTTCCGCTTTTGCGGGACGGGATTTTAAAAAATGTCGTTGCCATTTCAACCGGAGCGCTGATGAGTCCCACCAGCGTTCAGCAGGGTGAAACCATTCCCGGGGTCGCGCATCTTGTTTGTTTTTCTTCCGAAAAAGGAGGTATTTTTTAAATGGAATACCTTAAAGCATTTGTAGTCGGCGGCCTTATCTGTGTTATAGGACAGATCCTTATCGACAAAACGAAGCTGACCCCGGCAAGGATATTGGTTGGCTTTGTTGTTTTTGGAGTAATAATTTCCGCTCTCGGTTTTTATGAACCTTTGGTTGAATTTGCCGGAGCCGGAGCCACCGTTCCCCTTTCGGGTTTCGGCCACACTCTTGCGAAGGGAGTTCGTTCCGCCGTTGCGGAAAAAGGGATTCTTGGCGCTTTTACCGGAGGACTTTCCGCAACTTCCGGCGGAATAACCGCGGCTATTGTTTTTGGTTTCATAATCGCGCTTCTTTTTAAGCCGAAGGATAAATGAAAAAGCCTCCCTTGCTTAAAGGGCGGTGGAGGGGTTCCATAACCCTCATTCATTTTGCCGCCTTCCCCCAGGGGAAGGCTAAATATAAAAAAAGACGCCTCCACCGTTTTCGGTGAAGGCGTCAATTTATAAAGACTTACAAAAATCAAACATTAGCAGCGTTGAGCTTTCTTGCAAGAGCGGATTTGCGTCTTGCTGCAGTGTTTTTATGAAGGATACCTTTTGCTGCGGCCTGGTCAACTTTTTTGATTGCAAGGCGGATTGCGGCTTCTCTATCCTCAGCACCGTTAGCGCAAGCGATTTCAGCTTTTTTCATGTTGGTTTTAAGGTTGGTTTTGATTGCTTTGTTGCGAGCGGTTTTGGTTGCGATAACCTTAACTCTCTTTTTTGCAGATTTAATGTTCGGCATGTACTACACCTCCTTCGTTTATCGGATACATTCACAAATAATCATCTTACACGAAAATATCCGTTCTGTCAAGGGTTTTTGGCCTTATAATCACAAAAAATATTTATGAACAGACCAAAAGAAAGCCGGGTTTGCATTAACACGGTCTGCAAAATACCGGTACTTAGTTATTATATCAAAGGAGATACCCAAATGTCAATAAAAACCGACCTTGCAAAAGAAATAATTGACAAATTTTCGCCTTCCTATGCGAAAAAACGAAAGTTCTTTTATAAATCCACCGAAATAACCGAAGTTTTTATCGAAACCGAAGAAGAATCGGCTTTTTTCAAAAAACCAATGGGAACCTATATAACCGTGGAATCGGATTTTCCCAAAGGTGCCTTTGAAAAATTCGACGAAGAAGTTTCGGCTCTTTCTTCCGAACTATCAAAAATGATTCCGGAAAAAGGCGATATTCTTGCGGTGGGGATAGGTAATTCTTTTTTAACGGCGGATTCTCTCGGGCCGTTTTCGGCGGAAAATCTTCTTTGCGGAGATTTTTTCGGGCGCAGGCTTTTTTCCCTTGTTCCGGGAGTTTTGGGAAGAACGGGGATCGAACCGGAACTTCTGATAAAAGCCGCGGCGGAAAAACTTTCTCCCGCCGGAATAATCCTTATAGATTCCCTTGTTTCAGAAGATATTGAAAGCATCTGCAAAACTGTTCAGCTTTCGGATTGCGGCCTTGCGCCGGGTTCCGGTTTTGGAAAAACAAAAACCGCCCTTTCGGAAAAAACTCTCGGTGTTCCGGTAATCGCCGTCGGAACTCCGACGGTGGCTTCTCTTTCGGATTGCGGATTTGTTTCGCCAGATGACATCGATTTTTTGATAAAACGCTGTGCAAAGCTTGTTTCCTGCGCGGTGAGCCTTGCGGTTTTTCCGAAAGCGGGACTGGATTTTATAAAAGGAATAATATTATAAAACATTTCCGAAAAGAAAAACCGCTCCGCAAAGAATAAGCTGAACGAACGGCGGAAGAAAAAGCAAAAGATTTTCAAGATATGGCAGAGATCTTATCAAAGGAGAAAGATTTGCGGAAAATTTTCTTCCGAAAATTTCTCCGTAAAAAACATCGTGCTCAAAAGAAAAATCAAAAACCTCCCCGGAGGAAAAACCGCTTTCGCTTATGTTCCGGTTGATAAGTTCAAAGGCAAAAACAAGAAAAATCAAAAGAAGAATCACCGCAAAAGCGGCGGCAAAAGCCCTTTTAAAATCCGTAATAAAAAACGCCTCCTTTTTTGATTAAAAGTCTTGGCGTTTTTTTACTTTTTTATTCCGCAAGAAGTTCAAAAAGCGCGTTTGCCAAAAGCTCCGCGGAATATTTTGCTTCCTCAAGAGTGTTTCCGGTGGCGCCTATTTCGATTAAAAGAAGTCCCGGCGAAAGATCCATGTTGTATTTTCGGTAGTCAAAAAGGATCGGCCGGCAAAGTCCGGGATAAAGTTCCTCAATTTTGCTCCCCAAAGCCGCTGCAAACCGAAGATTTTCCCAATAATCCGGCATATTCATGCTTCCGTCGTCACAGCCGGAAATTATCATTATCTGGGCGGCTTTTTTGCCGTTTATAACGGCGGTGGGTTTGATTATCTCCGTTTCCGAAGGTTCAATGGCGTCCCGATGGATATCAAGACAGACGGAAATTCCGGAAAATTCCTCAAGATAGCCAGAAACCGTTGCGGCGCTTCGTTTATATGAACCGTTATATCCCGGGTCATCATGCATGGTTCCGTCGTGAACAACGCCAATGCCTTTTTCGGTGAGCACCGAAGTGAGCACGTCACCCACGGCTATCATGTTTTCGCCCGGATCGGTGCTCCGCCAGGTTCCGGAAAGGTCAAAATAACCCCTTTCTGCCGGTTCATAACCTTCGGTTGCGTGGGTGTGATAGATAAGCACCTGAGGGAATCCGCCAGAATCGGTGCTCAAAAAAAGGCTGTGTTTTGTTTTGAGCATGGATCTTATTTTTTCGCTGCTGTGAGCGGTGCAGTTTTTTATTATCGCGTTTTCAAAACCGACGTATATCCCGCCTTCGGAAGCGGAATATTGGGTTTCGGTAACCTTTCCCCTTCGGTTTTCGGGAACTTCCGGAATAAAGTTTTGCGGCGGAAGAATTTCTTCAAAAAAATCCTTTTCTTCCGGTTTTTCTGGTTCGGGTTCCTGGGGAAAAACTTCCGGTTCGTTGATTTGGGGGCTTTCAAAAGGTTTTTGCAAAACCTCGATGGCCGTTCCGGGCGAAGCAAAAGCCATTGCATAATAAAAAAGATCCGAGCCGCTTTTTGCAAGATTTATTGTCATACAGACCCCCAGAAAACAAAAAAAGATTCCAAGAAGGGTGCGGCCGATAAAAAAAGCCCATTCAAAAATCTTTTTTTTGAGTTTTTTGATGATAATGACCCTGCTTTTGCTCTTGTCCATAAAAACCTTCCCCGCCGCGAAATTTCAATTGATTTTATGAAAACCAAAAGCAAAAAATGCAATCCGCAAAAAAATATTTTTAAATTTTCACAAAGACCAAGCTTCCCTTTTGACCCTTCCCGGGAAACCAAATACCGGAAATACTTCGTGAAGGCTAAAAACGGGCGGACAGTATCCGCAAAAAAGGCATCCTTCCGTTTGAAGAATGCCTTTTTATCAGTAATATTTTATTTCAAGTTTTTCGATTATGCATTTGTTTTCGCCCGGGCGAATGGTTGCCGAATATTCCGCTTCGATTTTTCCGGTTTTGGAAAAAGTTCCGGCTTCTTCATCAATGGAATAGGTGACGTATTTTACCAAAAGGGTTCCGTCGCCGTTGTCGATGACAGAATCGAGTTCGCGTCCGCCCCAGGGAATAAATCCGTTTGCAATAAAAGTCGGGGATAAAAGAGTTTTTCCGTCCTCCGAAAGTTTTGTTCCAAAAAGCCCGCTTTCAAGATTTATCTCATATTCGCCGAAATATTTATCCAGAACGGCGCGGATATCTTTTGTCGGAATAAGATAGTTCCCTTTTTCTTCTTCATACATCGCCGAATGGTTGTCGGCAGCGTAAAAATAAACGTTGAGAAGCGTTTCGGAAGAAAGCTCCGAAAAATCCGAAAAACCTTCCGAATCGGATTCAACAAAGGCGCAGATGATGCAGTCAAAAAGGAACATCAGATAATCGTCGTTTTTTCCGGAAAGAAAATTTTCAATATCCATGTCATAAAGGCTTTCCGGGAAAGAGGTGTTCATTTTAACAATGCTGTCAAGAGATTTTTCAAAATATTCCCGTTGGTTTTTAAGGCTTTCGGTGCTCTCCGGGAAAAAGCTCAGATGGATAAGCTTTTCGTCCATGGCAATGTAATATTCATAGATATATTTGCGATAGTGGTCAAAACCATTCGGGTTTTCGACAACATATTTTTTTGCCGGATATCCGCCGAAAGTCATTTCTTCTGAAAACACCGCATTTCGGTATTTTCTGTCCGTTTTCCTGAAGGCGGATTTTGCGCTTTTTATAGAAACAGTTTCATCGACCAAAACGTCGCCGGCGGAACGGGTGAACTGACAGGATATCCAGCCGCGTTCTTTATACCAGCCGGCGGGAAAATCCACCGCAAAATCCGGAAAGAAGAGATAAATTCCGTCCGGATCGGAAGAAGGAAATTCTTCGGAATAGACAAAGGAATCGGAAAAAGGCTCATAAAAATCAGAGTTCTGCCCGGGATTTTTTCCGCAGGAACAAAAAACCAGAGCCAAACAAATTATCAAAAGACAAAGCTTTTTCAAAAAAATCGCCCCCTCCATAATAGTAGTGTATAATAAAACCCTTTTTGTTGCAATAAAAATAAATTTTATAAAAAACAAGCCTTTTTGGAGTGGCTGCAGCCGGGTTATGTTGAAAAAGAGAGTACAAAAAAGGCGGGTAATCAATACCCGCCGTAATTTTTATTCATCATTATCCTCGCCGTCAAAATCCTTTTCGCTGAGTTCGTTGATTATAGGCAAAATCATGGGCGAACGCTGGGTAACGGTATAGAGATAATCTCCGGCAGCGTCCCGGATCTTTGTTTTAAGGTTCTGCCAATCGCGTTTGTTTTCGGAAATTCCGGAAAGAACGGCTTTTTCAACAACAGCTTTGGTGTTGGCAATAAGTTCTTCCGAATCCTTTACGTAAACAAAACCGCGGGAAAGGATATCCGGCCCCGCAAGGATCTTTCCCTTGTTGCTGATGGTTACGGAAACGACCATAAGTCCGTCTTCGCCAAGGTGTTTTCTGTCACGAAGAACAACGTTTCCGACGTCGCCGACTCCGAGTCCGTCAACAAGAACGGCGCCTGCGGTAACGGTGGATTCCGAAGAAATTCCGTTTACGGAAAGTTCGATAACTCTTCCGAGTTCCGGAATAACGATATTTTCCTCATGCATTCCCATCTGGAGCGCAAGATCGCTGTGTTTTTTAAGGTGTTTGTATTCGCCGTGAACAGGAATAAAGAACTGCGGCTTTGTAAGTGCAAGCATAAGTTTCTGTTCATCCTGGCAGGCATGGCCGGAAACGTGGATCTGGCTGTATCTTTCATAAACAACTTCCGCGCCGAGCTTCATAAGTTCGTTGACGACCTTGCCGACATATTTTTCGTTGCCGGGGATGGGATATGCGGAAATTATAACAAGGTCGCGGGAGGTGATGTTCACCTTTCTGTGGTCGCCGGTGGACATTCTTGTAAGAGCGGACATGGGTTCGCCCTGGCTTCCGGTGGTGACTATGCAAACCTCGTTTTCCGGAAGTTTAGAAATGGCATCGAGAGAAACAACGGTGCCTTCCGGGGCTTCGAGATAACCGAGTTCAAGGGCTTTTGCAACGACCTGCTCCATGCTTCTTCCGGAAACGGCAACCTTTCTTCCGAACTTGACGGCGGATTCGATCACCATCTGTACGCGGTGTACGTTGGAAGAAAAAGTTGCAACAATGATTCGTTTATCCGCACCGTTTTTAAAAAGAACGTCAAAGCTTTCGCCGACGACTCTTTCGCTGGGGGTGCTTCCGGGTCTTTCGGCGTTGGTGGAATCCGAAAGAAGAGCAAGAACGCCCTTGCTTCCAAGTTCGCCAAAGCGGGCAAGGTCGATTATTCCTCCCCTGGTGGGGGTGTAATCAACTTTATAGTCGCCGGTCTGGATAACAACGCCTGCGGGAGTGTGTATTGCAAGGGCGCAGGAATCCGGAATGGAGTGGTTTACATAAATAAATTCGACGCTCATAATTCCGGCGGCAACAATATCACCGGGTTTTACAATGTTGAGTTTTGCGGATTTGAGAAGTCCTTTTTCAGAAAGCTTATTTTCGATAAGTGCCATGGAAAAACGGGTGGCAAAAACCGGAATGTTGAGTTTCTGAAGAAGATAGGGAACGGCGCCGATGTGGTCTTCGTGGCCGTGGGTGATGAAAAGGCCTTTGATTTTGTCCTTGTTTTCTTCAAGATAGGTAAAATCCGGAATCACAAGGTCGATTCCGAGCATTTCCTCATCCGGAAAAGCCATTCCGCAGTCAACGATTATGATTTCGTCCTCATATTCATAAACGGTAAGGTTTTTTCCGATTTCGCCAAGACCGCCGAGGGGAATTATTTTAAGCGGCGGATTTTTGGAAGCGGAAGTGGGTCTTCCGCGTTTTTTCTTGTTCCAGCTCCAGCCGGTTTTTTCTTCGGCAGAAACCTTTTTTTCGGTTTCTTTTTTTGCAGGCTGTTTTTTTGCGGCAGTCTGTTTTTTCAAAACGTCCGAAACGCTTTTTTTAGGTCGGCCGGGTTTCTTTTTTTCGGCAACGGCTTCTTCGCTGTGGTCGTACTGCGCTTCTGGAAGATTTGCAAGAATTTTATCGAGTTTATCAAGATTTGATTTTTGCTGTTTTGCTCTTTGAGTATGATTCAAATTTTAGCCTCCTTTTAAAAATGTTTTTTTGTTTATGTAAATTTCCGAATAAAGTTCAGATTAAGCCTTCCGGGAAGGGAAGGTGTTTTTTTCAGTTTGCTGTAAAAAAGACGGATAAGGGATAAACAGAAAACGCAGAGCGTTTATCTTTATTTATAAAGGATTATCCCTCCTCAGCCACCTTCGGTGACAGCTCCCCACTCTGGGGGGAGCCTTAAAAGGAATTATTTATTTATTTTCCGCAAAAATCCCGTTTTTTTGCGTTTTTTTGATAAAATGGAAACAGAAAAACTCCAAACCGAGTTTTCGGCTTGGAAAAATATTAATTATTCAATTATTCCGGACACATTCGTTATTTATTATTGTAATTATTTTGGATGTAATTGTCAATAAAAATTCAATTCGTTAAAAATAAATTCAAAAACCTTGCTTTTTTCTTAATATGTCGCTATGATATTTTTCAGAACATGAAAGAGAGGTGACCCCGTTTGAAAGAGGTCATGATTTTTACCGACGGTGCCTGTTCCGGAAATCCGGGACCCGGCGGATGGGGAACGATCCTTCGCTTCGGCGAACACGAAAAGGAACTTTCCGGCGGAGAAGCCGAAACCACCAACAACCGAATGGAACTTATGGCGGTTATTTCCGGGCTGGAGGCTCTTAAAGAACCTTGCAAGGTCACTGTTGTTACGGATTCAAAATACGTTTCCGATGCGGTTACAAAAGGCTGGGCAGAAGGCTGGCGCAAAAAAGGCTGGAAACGAAGCGGCGGCGCTCCGGCGCTTAATCCGGATCTTTGGGAAAGGCTTCTTGAACTTCTGAAAATACATGAAGTCAGGTTCCAATGGATAAAAGGCCACGCCGGCCATCCGGAAAACGAAAGATGCGACGCAATGGCAGTTGCCCAGTGGCAAAAACTTAAATAACAACAAAAAAAGAAAAGGCACAGCAAAGCTGTGCCTTTTTTGTTTAAATTCCGGAAAGAAAATTTTTCATTCCCGAAACGAGCACCTCGATGTTTCTTTCATCCATAACGGTGTCCCTCGGGGTATGTATTCTGTCCATATAAAGACCGAGTTTCGATTTTTTGAAGGAAGCGACGCCGATGTTTTTCTTGAAGTTTTTCTGGTCGGAAGGATAGTAAACGCCTTTTTCGCTTTCGATGAGCACGGTTTTTTCCGTAACGTCAGCAAAGGCGGCTTTGAGGTTTTCAAAATGTTCCGGGAAGGCTTTTTTGTTAAGGATAAGCATCAAATAATCGCCGTCGGGAACGCAGTCGAAGTTGATAAGCAGTTTGTCTTTCATCACTGCTTTATGTTCCTTTGCAAAGGTTGAAGAACCGAAAAGGCCTTTTTCCTCGTTATCGAAGAAAACGAAGCAATATTGAGCACGCTCTTCATCCGACATTTTATTCATAAGTTCGATAAGGGTTATGACTCCGGAGGTGTTGTCGTTAACGGTGTGCTTGTTCGCCGGGCCATATATCATCAGGAACAAAATCACCCAGTATGTAAGCAGATTAAAAAACGCGCCCATGCCAGGATCTTTAAGAATAAATTCCACAAAGCTCCCCACAGCGTTTCCGATGAGCAGCATTGGAATTACGAGCACGAAAGCATAGAGAACGGACACCAGAACGCTTTTCGGCATTATGAAATTGGGGATAGGCATCACAGCGCAGGTATCATAATGAGCGCCGAAAACCGCTTTTGCGGTATCCGGATTTCCGATAACTATGTTGCGGCTGTAGCCGATGGCATCCTCTTCCACCCGAAGATTCGGAAAATGAGCACGCATAAATTCGATGAAAGCGGTTTTTTGTTTTCTGGTTTTGCGAATCTGGAATTTTTCGAGGATTTCTTCTGAAATTGAGGTCATTTTATCACTTCCTGTTAAAAAATACGGCGGGAGCAAGCCCCCGCCCTACTTTATTTTGTTGATCAGAAATCTACTTCCTGAAGGCGGATAAGGGTTGCGATATAAATTTTGAGGGCTTCGAGCAGGAATTCAACGGAAGCACCTTCATCAACGCAGTGTACTGCGCCGACCCATTCGGGCATGGGTCTTTCCGGATGCTCGGGTCCGAAGGAAACTGCGTTCGGGAAGTCGCGGGCATAGGTTCCGCCGCCCATGGTATAAAGTTCGGCCTTTTCGCCGGTGATTTCGTTATAGGTGTTGATGCAGGTCTGGATCTCCGCGGAATCCGGTTCGATATAGAAAGGTTCCATTTCCGCAACGGTTTCGCAGATGCAATGCTCACCGAATTTTTCATTGATGGTCGCGGTGATCTGAGCACCGGAGGTGTTGGTGGGATAGCGGCTGTCAAGGCTCTGGAAGAATTTTCCGTCCTTGATTCCGATGATTCCGCCGACAATTGTGAGAGGAGAGAACTTTTTGTCGTCTGCGTCAACGCCGATTCCGGTTCCATAAGGGCAGGAATGAAGAGCTTTGAGCACACTGAGATATTCTGTCTCCGCTTCAGAGCAAAGGTTGTTATCAAGAATATAATTTACGAGCACGCCTATTGCGTTGACGGTGCCTTCCGGCATGGAAGCGTGACCGGATTTTCCGAATGCGCTGATGGTGATGAGTCCTTCCTTTGCGGAAACTTTTACGTTTTCGGTTTCTTCCGGAAGTTTTCCTTCGCATTTGAGCACAGCGGTCGCCTTATCCGGAATTACGTTGAAGGCCATTCCGCCTTCAATGCTCACGATTCTTTCCGGAGCGCATTTGGAATAGATCATTCCCTGATAAATTCCTTTTTCGCCGTTGCAGACCGGGAAGTTGGAGTCCGGGCTGAATGCAAAAGCCGGTGCGGGATAGTTTTTGAGATAATACTGAACGTCTCCCATGCCGGTTTCTTCGTTTGCGCCGAGAAGCGCGCGGACAGAATAGCGAAGAGGAATGTTTTTCTCTTTAAGATATTTGAGCGCATAAAGGCAGACAACGCTCGGGCCTTTGTCGTCCATAACGCCGCGGCCGATGATGTAACCGTCTTTTTCCCACATTTCGAAGGGAGATTTTGTCCAGCCTTCGCCAACGGGAACAACGTCCAGATGGGTTACGGTTGCAATGTATTTTTCATCGTTTTCGCCGGGAAGTTCCGCATAGCCGATATAATTTTCGCAGTTTCTGGTTCCAAGACCGAGCTCTTCGGCAATTTCAAGACCGAGTTCAAGGGCTTTTTTCGGTTCTTTGCCAAAAGGCGCGCCCTCTTCCGGTTCGCCTTCAATGCTGGGAACTGCAACAAGTCTTCCGATGTCGCGAAGAATGTTTTCCTTGTTTTCCTCAATAAAAAGATCTATGTCTTTAAGGTTGATGTCCATTTTCACAAAATCTCCTTTCGGTTTTGTCCATATTTAAAGTATATCCGTTTTTCGGTGAAGGTCAAGATTTTTATTTGAATATCCGTTTTCTTGACATAAAAGAAAAACAATGGTATCATCAATTAAAACGAATATGTCATCGGAGGACAGTACACCG
Source organism: Oscillospiraceae bacterium (assembly GCA_045545715.1). Classification (GTDB taxonomy): domain Bacteria; phylum Bacillota; class Clostridia; order Oscillospirales; family Ruminococcaceae; genus UMGS1668. The sequence continues at coordinate 3,021 of JAZQBJ010000185.1, read as the reverse complement.
TAGTGTAGGGGAGCAAAATTTATTTTGCGGCCGCCTGTCGGAAAAGATGTCGGGTGAGCCCGGTTATTGCATCAAGCGATAATCGGGATTTTTTATTTTCGGGAGGTTTATATGAAAAAATCTGAAATCAGCCTTATTCCTTTGAAAAAAGATGACCGGGAACAGTTTATTCTTGACAACCAATGGGCATTTAAACACGGTGCGCTTTTTGAATTCGGAGAAAGAGATAACCATATCGACTCCGACGGCGAAATTATTTCAAGAAAAACGATAGAAGCATGTCTTGATTCCGAAAGCGCGGAAGCTTACAGAATCGTCTGGGAAGAAAAATCCGTCGGAGGAATTATTCTTCAGATAAACCGGGAAACAAATCATAATGAACTTGATATTCTTTTTGTGTTGCCGGAATTCCACAGCAAAGGAATCGGATACGGAGCGTGGCTGGCCGCGGAAAAACTGCATCCGGAAACAAAAATCTGGGAAACATGCACTCCGTATTTTGATAAGCGCAACATTCATTTTTACGTTAACAAATGCGGTTTTGTAATCGACCGGTTCTGGTGCGAATTTTTTAAACCGGATTTTGAAATTCCTGACGGTGCGCCGGAAGATGAAGGTCCGGACGAAATGTTCCGGTTCATAAAAGTTATGTAAGAATAAAAAAACAAGGGCGGATATTATCCGCCCTTTTCTTGGCAAAACGGGGTTTACAATCCCTCACCCGACTTCGTCGGGAGCTACCTTTGCACAGGGGAGGCTTACCCCTTTTACAGCGGGAGCAAGCCCCCGCCCTACATTAAATTACGGTGGTTGCGGATATTATACGCCATATAATTTTGCATTGTGCACTTTGAATTATGAATTAAAAAACTTCCGCCCGTTCCTTGATAAGTTCGATGATTTCCTTTTCGTTTTCAATTTCGGCGGAATAGGGGTAGGTTTTTACCGTTTTTTCAAAAACCTCAAGACATTTTTGCGCCATGGTCACGTTTTTTAAATAAAGAAGCTGATAGGCATAGGCAAGGCGCCTTCTCGAAACATAGTTTGCGGTGGCTTTTATATATTTATCAAGCTGCTTTGTATAAAGCGCGTCGATTTCGGAAGGTTCCGCGCCCCGGAAAATTTTAAGGAAAAGAAGTTCGCAGGAAAGTTCGTTCCGGTGAAGTCCCAGAAGACCCGGAGCATGGAGCATATAGTTCGCAATGGTTTCCGCCTTATCAAAATCGTGGGTATCGAAATAATAGTTATATTTCATAACTCCGACGGTGCAGATCATCGGGTCAAAAAGATCTTCTCCGCTTGGAACAAAAAACCAATCCTCCGGCATGTTTCTGAAACGTTCCCCCTCGGACATAAGCCCGTTTACGTAAAGCTGGAGCCAGAAAGCCCGGAGAGCCCTGGGATTTTTTCCAAGGATAAGGGCGTTTCTTCCGTCGTTGGAAATTCCGTTTATCTGAAGGGGAATTCCGTTGAGAAGCACGTTTCCGAAACCGACCGCGGCAAGCATTCCGAAAAATACCGCAAGAAAGCTTCCTTTTTCCGCAAAAATAAACGCAAGAAGAAAAACGACGGAAAAAACAAAGTTGAAGATACATCCGCCGAAGTTATAAAGAACGGTGGGAAGTTTTTCGTTCCAGGGCGGCGGCATCATAAGACACTGGCCGCCGGTTCCGACCACGTTATAAAGTTTTGTCCGAAGTTTTCCGTTTTCCTTTATAAACATGATGTTTCCGATGCGGAAAGAGATGAATTTATATCCGGTAAGAAGTCCGAAAACAAGATGGCCCGCTTCGTGGATGATAGCCTGTATGAAAAAAGCGATAAAAATAAAAACGAAACAGATCCCCATATGAAAAAGAAACGCCCTTGTTCCGCTTTCATAAAGAGCTTCCGCTCCAAGGGAAAAAATCATGAAAAGTCCGCAGATTGCGCCGACGCAGAGATAAAGAAATCTTGCAATGGCGTTGTCGCGTTTTCGTTTATCCAAAAAGCATCGCCTCCTTAATATAACAACATTATATAATAAACCGCCCGGATAAATAAAGACGGTTTATGAATTTTTGTGGAATATTTTGTATATTTGAAACCGGTTTTCTCAAGCGTAAAGTTAAAAGTTGAAAATGCTTATTCGCCGAACAGCAGGGAACGTCGTCCCCGACATTCCGAAAAAGACGAAAGGGCGAAAAAAAGCCTTCCCGGAGGGGAAGGTGGCAAAACCGAAGGTTTTGACGAAAGAGGGATAACCAATTTCCCGGAGGGTAACAGAAAAATCCCTCCTCCGAGGAGGTTGAAACAAGCCTTTTTATCAGACGAATGGCGATTTTTGAAAACAAAAAAGGCGGAAGCGTTTTGCTTCCGCCTTTCAATAAGGCAAAGATTATTTTGCTTCGAGATTGATGCCGGTTTCTTTGCTGAAAACGTGGCAGTTGTTTCCGCCGAAATCGAATTTGATTGCTTTTCCGGAGCAAAGTTCGGAAACTTCAGCGGGAGTCATGTTCATGGTATTGACGATTACGATAACGTCCTGACCCACAGCGGTGAGATGAAGATGTACGGAAGAACCCATCATTTCGGAAACGTCGATGTTTGCGGAAACGCCTTCATCGGCAAGAACGATATGTTCCGGACGAACGCCGAGGGTGATATCCTGTTCCTCAACGTTGTTTTCGGCAAGAGCTTTCTGTTTTTCTTCGGAAAGAACAACTTCGTGGCCATCGAGAACAACGGAGTAAACGCCGTCCTTCTTAAGAAGTTTTGCGTCGAAGAAGTTCATCTGAGGAGAACCGATGAAGCCCGCAACAAAGAGGTTGTGGGGATGGTTGAAAACTTCTTGGGGAGTGCCGACCTGCTGGATGAAACCGTCGCTCATGATAACGATTCTGTCGCCAAGGGTCATTGCCTCGCTCTGGCCCTGGGTTACATAAATAAAGGTGGTGTTGATTTTCTGGCGGAGTTTGATGACCTCTGCGCGCATCTGGTTACGGAGCTTTGCGTCAAGGTTGGAAAGAGGTTCATCCATGA
>JAZQBJ010000184.1:0-2043 GCA_045545715.1 Oscillospiraceae bacterium | reverse complement strand
CGCCACCATTGCATAGCGGAAGGCAGAGAACGGAATCGACACGATCTCGTTCTGAACCAAAGCGATCAGGAACACCGCTATACCGTAGCCGAAGGTCAGATACTTAACGCTGCTTTTCTCGGAAAAGTAAGTAACCACAAGAAAGGTCTCAAATCCGATCATCAGACAGCAGCAGAAGATCTGCAAATAAATGTTAAAGCGCAGAGCATCCTCCGGCAGAGGGAGAAAGAAAGCGATGGCCGAAAGGAGCGCAACACCCGTGGCGATCCGCTGTGCATACACGATAATTTTCGGCAGAAAGATCATCGTAAGGATAGCAAGCACATAGCAAGCCGCCGTCAGCAGGGTGCCGTAATCTATGTTAATGTCGATTGGGATCTTTCCGTCGAGAGCCGAGGACGGCTCAAGGAAATAATAGATAAATCCCATCTGCCAAAAGCTGAACATGGAGAAGCAGACAAGCATCCACAGAGGCTGAGTCAGCCTCTTTTTTTGATTTTCAAAAAGAATCGAATTATTCATAGCCATACCTTTCTTTTTCGGGGGCATCCCCCGTGATTTTTTGCATAAATCCCACGTTTTTGTTAAAAACCCCACCAACGTGGGATATGAAATATTGAAAATAATTTATATAATTATAATATCACAAAACCTTGAAAAATTCAAGACTTTGACGAAATTTGTCAAAAAAGAACGGAGGGATGGCAATGAGGCAGTTTTATAAAAATGTAAAAGTGGATACGGAAACCTTGCAATTTTGTGCCGAATGTGAAATTTGTAAAAAGAAAGAATATGGCTTAAAAATACCTGTTCTATGCCGCAGTATAAAAACCCTTGCAAGATGCGAAAAAGGAAAAGCAAATAAAATCTGCCAGAGCCTCTATAACAGAGCAAAGGCAAATTCAACGCAAATTATTGCAATAAAGATGAATCAATGCAAACGTTGCCATTCTTGGGTGTGTGATAACTGTTTTATCAGCGAAGATGAATACGGTGCCTGCACAGGTTGCAGAAAAAATGTAAGCGAGGTGTGATATATGGGATATGAAAGCGTAAAATCAGCGGCAGAGCGTATGGGCGTAACAAGCCGTGCAATACAAAAATGGGCAAAGGAAGGCAGACTTCCGGGTGCATACTTTGATAACCGTGTCTGGTGGATACCGGATGATATTAAAGAGCCGCTGAAGACAAATGAAGTAACGCCTAAGAAAACTGTTACCCGTTATCAGCTTCCGCTCCTTCGTTGCTCCTTTAACGTGGGAGAAGCGATGAAGTTTATCGAATCTATTCCCGATCCTGATGACAAAAATATTGCTCTTGCCGAATACTACTATTATCGTGGTCAGGCAGAAGAAGCCGCACAGCTTTTGGAGCAGTATTTTGACTCAGATGACGAATCGCTTCGCTATTCTGCCAACGTTATGTGTACCTTTGCAAATATATTCAGAGGTCATATTCACCTTGCCGGCTTCTTTTCCGAGCGTGTATCCAAAGAACTGGAGGAAGGGCTTAATAACCAAGACGCACCAAAAGAGCTACATGCTATCGGTGTGCTTACCGCATATATCGGAAAATATCTTTTGAACGTGCCTGTTCCCGATGTGCCGCCCCTTGAGGAATATCTGCACTTTCTTCCGAACGGCATAAGACTTTACGGAGCATACATATTGGCGTACAAGGCATACAGAGAAAGGAATTTTGAAAGAGCAATCGGTATATGTGATACAGCCCTTGCTTTTTGCAACAGCTTTTATCCGGTTGCGGCAATTTATGTGCTTATAGTTGCGGCAGCATCCTTTATGGGACTTAAAAAGCCTCTTCTTGCCCGCCAGCACTTTATGATTGCGTGGGAAACTGCAAGGCACGACGGCTTTATAATGCTGTTCGGCATACACCATAATCTGCTTCAAGGTCTTACAGAACAGTGCTTAAAAACAGACTATCCCGAAGACTATAAGAAGATAATGAAGGTTGTAAAAGAATTTAATGACGGCTGGTACAGACTTCATAAGCCGGAGGAAAACGATTTTTCTCACACATTAA
>JAZQBJ010000183.1:0-23580 GCA_045545715.1 Oscillospiraceae bacterium | reverse complement strand
CAAAGGTATTGCAAGAACTTTCCAGAATATCCGACTTTTCAACAACATGACCGTTATCCGTAATGTAATGGTCGGTCTTCATAACCAGCCGGAATTTAAATGCGGAGTTTTCTCAAGCGTTTTCCGCCTTCCCAAACATTTTAAAACCGAACGCGCAATGCGTGACAGAGCAAAGGAAATTCTCGATATCGTCGGGCTTCTTGATGAAAGAAACAACCTTTCCTGCAACCTTCCCTACGGAAAACAGAGAAAACTCGAAATTGCCCGTGCTCTTGCAACCAACCCCAAACTCCTTTGCCTCGATGAACCCGCAGCAGGTATGAACCCTCACGAAACCGAGGACCTTATGAAAATCGTCCGCAGAATCCGTGACGAATATAACATCACAATTCTTCTCATCGAGCACGATATGAAATTCGTTTCCGGTCTTTGCGATGAGATCACCGTTCTCAACTTCGGAACTTCCCTTGTTCAGGGCACTCCCGAAGTTGCGCTCAACGATCCGGAAGTTATAAAAGCTTATATAGGAGGATAACGCAAATGGCACTTTTGGAAGTAAAAGATCTTGAGGTTTCCTACGGCGTTATCAAAGCTCTCAAGGGAATAAGCTTTGAAGTTAACGAAGGCGAAATCGTAACCCTTATCGGCGCAAACGGCGCCGGAAAAACCACCACAATGCAAAGCGTAATCGGTCTTATTCCGAAAAACGGCGGAACGGTAACTTATGACGGACAGGATATCACAAAACATCCCTGCCATAAGATCGTCCATCTCGGAATGTCCCAGGTTCCGGAAGGCAGAAGGATCTTCCAGGAACTCACAGTTTATGAAAACCTCCTTATGGGAGCATATTCCATAAAGGAAAAAGATACTTTTAAGGAAGATCTTGAAAAAGTTTATAAACGTTTTCCGCGACTTGCGGAAAGAAGCAACCAGATCGCCGGAACTCTTTCCGGCGGCGAACAGCAGATGCTTGCAATGGGACGTGCACTTATGTCCCGCCCGAAGCTTCTGATGCTTGACGAACCTTCAATGGGTCTTTCTCCGCTTCTTGTTGACGAAGTTTTTGATATCATCAAGGACATCAACAAAGACGGAACCACAATTCTTCTTGTTGAACAGAACGCAGGAAAATCCCTTGCGATATCCGACAGGGCCTATGTTCTCGAAACCGGAAGCATCGTCCTTTCCGGAACCGGCGCAGAACTTGCCGCCAGCGAAGAAGTCAAAAAAGCATATCTCGGCGTTTGACAGACAAAGCAAAAAAGGCACCGCAAGGTGCCTTTTTTATATAAAGTTTCGTTTCGACGCAATCTGTTGTGTCCGGCAAAAAACTATGCTATACTTGTGCGGTAAACAAAGAAAAACGCAGATTTTTTCAGAGGTAAACGATGCAAAACAAACTTTGGACCAAGGATTTTACAACAATAACCCTTGGAAGCGTGGTTTCCATGATGGGCAACTCCATTGCCGGTTTTGCCATGAGCCTTTTTGTGCTCGATTATATGGAATCCACCCTTCTTTACGCAATTTATATATTTCTATATACTCTTCCGCAAATTGCCGCGCCGGTAATTTCCGGTCCGCTTATGGATAGATTTTCCAGAAGAAGAACCATCTATACTCTGGATTTCTGCAGTGCGGTGCTTTATCTTCTGCTCGGCGGATTTATCTTTTTCGATTGGTTCAATTTTGGAATTTTTGCTGCCGCAACCTTTGTGATAGGCACCGTCAACAGCGTATATATGGTCGCTTTTGAAAGCTTTTATCCGATGCTTATAACCGAAGGAAACTATTCAAAGGCATATTCCATTTCCGGAACGCTCCAGACCATGACTTTCTTCATGCTGCCTTTGGCAACGGTTGCATATAATGCTTTCGGCCTTGCACCGCTTTTGGTTGTAAACTCCGTTTTTTTCCTTATTGCGGCTATTTTTGAAACAATGATATCTGACGTAGAATCCGCCAAAAAAATCCATCCGGAGGGCGTTTACAGCGGCAGAAGCTATTTCAAAGATATGAAGGACGGAATAAAATATCTTTCTTCGGAAAAAGGGCTTCTGGCGGTTACTCTCTATTTCACCGCGATGAGTGTTGCGGGCGGCGCTTCTCAGGTAATCACTCTTCCGTGGTTCAAAAGCGCGTTCAGCGACGGTGAATATCTTTATATGTTTGTTTCGATTTTCAGTGTTATAGGAAGAAGCCTTGGCGGACTTATTCATTATAAAGTCCAGCTTCCCGCTGCAAAAAAATTCAAAATTGCGCTTTTTGTTTATGTGACCATTGCAGTGGTGGAAGCGTTCTATCTCTACACCCCGATTTATTCTATGGCGATAGGAAGCTTTATCATCGGAATTTTCGGCGTAACTTCCTATAACATCCGAGTTTCCGCAACCCAGTCCTATGTTCCGGATAATATGAAAGGTCGCTTTAACGGGGCGTTCTTTATGCTTAACACTGTAGGCGCTCTCACCGGTGAGCTTCTTTCCGGACTTCTTTCGGAAGTCCTTCCGATGCGAGTGACCCTCACCATATTTATGCTCTTCTTTAACGGACTTTCCGCGCTTGTTATCATCGGCGGAAACAAAAAACATGTTGCGCCGCTTTATAACAGAAACGTATAAAAAAACCTTTTACCTTGACCTTAATTAAATAAAGTAATATTATTATATAAAACCAAAACTTTTGCAGAAAAGGGGATACCAAAATGAAAAATTTCGGCTTTGGACTTATGCGACTTCCCATGAACGGCGAGGAAGTTGACATTGAACAGGTCAAAAAAATGACCGACCGCTTTATGGAAGAAGGCTTTACCTATTTCGATACCGCCCATCCTTATATCAAAGGAAAAAGCGAAACCGCTATCCGCGAAGCGCTTGTAAAACGCTATCCGAGAGAAAGCTTTGTTCTTGCGGATAAACTGAGTTCAAGCACTTTTGAAAAAGAGGAGGACGTCCGCCCGATTTTCAATACCATGCTCGAAGCCTGCGGAACCGATTATTTCGATTATTTCCTTATGCATGCCCAAAGCAGAAACAACTATCCCAAATACTGCGATTGCCGCGCCTATGAAATTGCCGAAGAACTTAAAAATGAAGGTAAAATAAAACATCTCGGAATGTCCTTCCATGATTCTGCCGAATATCTTGAAAAGATCCTTTCGGAAAAACCGATGATCGAATTTGTTCAGCTCCAGTTCAACTACGTTGATTATAACGATGAGGACGTTCAGGCCGGAAAATGCCTCGAAGTCTGCAAAAAATTCGGAAAAGGCGTAATCGTTATGGAACCTGTTCGCGGCGGAAGCCTTGTTGCTCTTCCGGAAGAAGCAAAGAACCTTCTTGAATCCACCGGAAAAAGCTGCGCAGAATACGCAGTACGCTACGCCGCTTCCCACGAAGGAATTTTCATGGTCCTTTCCGGAATGAGTACCCTTGAACAGCTTGAAGAAAACATCGGATTCATGAAAGATTTTGAACCGCTTGATGAAGAAGATTTTGCCCTTCTCGATAAAGTTGTTGAAATCGTAAATTCTGTTGAACAGATCCCCTGCACCTCCTGCAAATACTGCACCGAGGTTTGCCCGAAAAACATCGCCATTCCTTCGATTTTCGGTGTGCTTAACGAGATAAAACGTTTCGACAAAGAACATACCTGGATACCTGATTACGGTGAAAGAGCGGCTTCCAACTGCATTAAATGCGGAAAATGCGAAAAGGCCTGCCCCCAGCATATCGAAATAAGAAAACACCTTGAAGAAGCTGCCAAAACCATTGAATAAAATTTTGAGCACGGAATATTTTTCCGTGCTCATTTTGTTTTTATGTTGAAAACAAAAGCAAAAGGTGTTAAGATAAAACCAAACAAATTTGTTTTTTTGTTATGAAAGGAGAAAGAAACTATGGGAAAATTTGAAGTTAAAGAAACCGCCACCGGCGTTAAATTCAACCTTCTTGCAACTAACGGCCAGATCATCGGCGTTTCCGAAGTTTATTCCGGAAAAGAAGCCTGCCTCAAAGGAATTGAAAGTGTAAAGAAAAACGCAGAAATCGCCAACCTCGAAGACCAGACTGCAGATCCCGTTGTCGAAGCTGTCAACCCTAAATTCGAAATTTATACCGACAAAGCCGGCGAATTCCGCTTCCGCCTTAAAGCACGCAACGGCGAAATCATTCTTTCTTCCGAAGGATATAAAGCAAAGGCATCCTGCGAAAACGGAATTGAATCCGTTCGCAAAAATGCACCCGAAGCAGAAATCGTTTAAAAATATATTTGCTCAATAACACAAAAAAGCTTCCCGAAAGGGAAGCTTTTTTTGCTTGGTTGGGGCGGCGGGATTTCCGATTCGCTGCGCTCACTGGATTGCTTCCGTCAGCCGAAAATTCGGCGCCCGAGGCCTGAATTTTCGGGACGTCAGGTACGGACCCGGTGGTTCCTCGTCCTCGCCAAAAAATAAAAAAGCAAGCCCGCTCCTTTGGAGCAAACTTGCTTTTTTGGTTGGGGCGGCGGGATTCGGACCCACGAGATGCAGGAGTCAAAGTCCTGTGCCTTACCGCTTGGCGACGCCCCAAAATTTATATATCGATAGTAAAAACGCCCACAGTTTTTTAACTATGGGCGAAAGTCGTTTTATATGGGGTGGAGGGTGGGATTCGAACCCACGGTCTTCAGAGCCACAATCTGACGCGTTAGGCCAGCTACGCTACATCCACCATATCCGGGCAGCTTAGCTGAACAAAGCTGCCTTGGCGCGCCGTGAGGGACTCGAACCCCCGGCCCTCTGCTTAGAAGGCAGATGCTCTATCCAGCTGAGCTAACGGCGCAAAATTGGAGCGGATGAGGGGAATCGAACCCCCCTATCCAGCTTGGAAGGCTGGCATTCTACCAATGAATTACATCCGCATAACGCACGAATAATTATATCAAACGAAAACAGATTTGTCAACCATAAAAAGGATTTTATTTTATAAAAATTTTTAAAAATCTTTTTTTGATATTGTCTTAACGGTGAAAAAGTAATATAATCTTAATATATAATACCATATTATGCCCATAATTAACAGACAGTTAACCAAAGATTTTTAAAAAAAGGGTATAATTCTTATTTGTATGAAAGGAGGCGCCGCAATGAAACAAAAACTTTTAATTCTTGCTGCCCTTGCCGCGCTTGTTGCAATAATTTTTTGCGGATGTTCCGCTGAGGAAGAAAACGAAGAGGAAATGAACCCCGAGGAATTCAGCTACGATATGCTCGACCTTTCCCTTGTTGCAAATGAAATTTACGGAAAACTCGAAATAAGCGAACTCACAAGAAAAAGCGTTGACGTAATAACCGATGAGGTAATTATCACCGAACAGTTCTATCTCGATCTGGATAATGTTGTTGCCTATGATATCCGAAGCGCAAGCGGAAGCTACGGCGTTGCCGACGTAATAATAATCCGCGCAAAAGAGGGAAAAGCCGAAGAAATTATGGAATCTCTCGAAAACCGCAAGGATGACCGCATAAACGAATTCAGAAACTATGACGTTTACAATTCCTATGAAATCGCCCTCGAAGCGGAAATTTATGAAGCCGGCGAACTTGTTATAATGCTTATGGTTTCCGAAGACGACAAAGCCGCCGCCAAAGAAATTATAGATTACTATCTCCCTTAAAACGAAAGGAGAGCCATGAATAAAATCATCAGCTTTTGGGAAGAACTTTCAAACAAAAAACGCGGGCTCATTTTTATCCTTATGGGAATGATCTGCCTTTTCGGCTGTCTTGTTCTTCTTATTTTTACCGAAAGCATTTTTTCAACGGTTTTGCTATATTTTTCCCTTGGATTTAATATAATAGGCCTGTACATCCTTATGTGGATAAAGGACAGGAGGGACAAAAATGACAAAAAGTGATATTCTTCGAAGAACATGGGTGGATATCTCACTTGATGCAATAGATTATAACTTCCGAAAAATAAAAAACCATGTGGGAAAATCCATGGTCATGGCTGTTGTAAAAGCGGATGCCTATGGCCACGGTGACAGAATGACCGCACCTTTTCTCGAAGATGCGGGTGCGGACTGGTTCGGCGTTTCAAACCTTGGCGAAGCTCTCGGAATCCGCGAAAGCGGCGTTACAAAACCGATCCTTATTTTCGGAAACACCCCTGCTGAATGTGTAAGGGATCTTGCAAAATGGAACATAACCCAGACCGTATATTCCCTTCATTACGCAAAGGAACTTTCGGAAGAGGCACAGAAGCTCGGTGTGACCGTTGATGTCCATCTCAAATTCGATACCGGAATGGGAAGAATAGGCTTTGTCTGTTCCGAAGAAAACTTTGACGTTGCTGTTGCCGAAGCGGAAAAAACCGCAAAACTTCCCGGTCTTAACGTAACCGGAGCTTTTACCCATTTTGCTTCTGCAGATGAACCGGATCCGGAAGGGATCGCATATACAAAACTTCAGTTCGACCGCTTCTGCAGAGTCTGTGACGCCCTTAAAGCAAGGGGAACGGATGTAGGTATCCGTCATTGCTGCAACAGCGCGGCGGTGCTTTGCTATCCTGAAATGCATCTTGATATGGTACGCCCGGGAGTGATCCTCTACGGCCTTTATCCGTCCTCCAATGAAGAAGTGACTTGCAGGATAAAACTTCGCCCGGCGATGGAGCTTCGCACTGTTGTAAGCATGACAAAGGATTATGAAAAAGGTTCTTTCATAAGTTACGGAAGACGTTTTACCGCAACTGAAAATATGAAAGTTGCTTCAACCGCCATAGGCTATGCGGACGGATACCATCGCCTTCTTACCAACCGAGGAAGAATGATAGTCCGGGGGAAATATGCGCCGGTTGTCGGAAGCGTCTGCATGGATCAGACTATGCTTGATGTTTCTGCAATTCCCGAAGCGGAAGAAGGGGATATCGTAACGGTTTTCGGCCGGGACGGAGATGCTTTCGTTTCCGTTGATGAAGTGGCAACCCTTGCGGGAACTATCAACTACGAGATAATCTGTGCGGTTTCCCGCCGGGTTCCGAGATGCTATTATCTTCGCGGAGAAAACATACATAACTTTGACTATGCAAGGTGGAAGGAAAAATGAGTTTTGGAATAAAACGGCTTTCGGAAGAAAATGCCGCCGCTGTTGCGGAAATTGAAAAAATCTGTTTTTCCCACCCCTGGAGCGAAAAAACAGTCGCTTCCGAAATGAAAAACGGCTTTGCGGATTTTTTCGGAGCATTTTCCGAAGATAAACTTGCCGGATATATCGGCGGAAGAACCATTGCCGGCGAAACCGAAATTTTCAACGTTGCCGTTTCTCCGGAATTCAGAAGAAACGGAATTGCCGGTTCCCTTATCGAAAAATTCATCGAAACAGTTCGGGAAAAAGAAACAAACGTGATTTTTCTGGAAGTAAGGGCTTCCAATCTTGCGGCAATAGGCCTTTATGAAAAAAAAGGTTTCGTTTTCTGCGGAATCCGAAAGGATTATTATTCCGATCCGAGAGAAAACGCGCTTCTTATGCGCCTTGCCTTTGACGGAACACAGGAATATGAAGAATGGGACGATGACGAAGATTAAAAAAAGCTGCGTGCTCAATTTTGAGCACGGAGCTTTTATCTTTTTTAACAATTATTTGGTAAGTTCACGAAGGCAATGCTCACAGATGTTTTTGCCTTTGAATTCAGAAACGCCGTCCGCGCTTCCGCAAAAAATGCAGGCGGGCTCATATTTTTTGAGCATAATGGCGTTTTCATCAACGTATATTTCAAGGGCGTCCTTTTCCTCAATGTTGAGGGTGCGTCGAAGTTCAATTGGCAAAACAATTCTTCCAAGTTCATCGACTTTTCTTACAATACCGGTTGATTTCATTTTACGTCCCTCCCATTATTTTACAATTTGCAACTTCAATATACAGTAATTTCCTTTTTTTGTCAAGATGATTTACGCACCGACGAAAAACTTAATAATTCTAAAAGAAAGGGTTAAAAATGGGAAAATTCTTTTTTATTGCGGTTTTTGTTTCAATTGTTTCCGGAATATTAAGCGGAAAAATCCATGAAGTTTCCGCGGCAGCTCTTGAAGAATCCGCCCATGCGGTGGAACTTTCGATAAAACTTCTGGGTTCTCTCTGTTTTTGGAGCGGAATTATGGAGATTGCGGAAAAAAGCGGACTGACAGAAAAAATCTGTCTTATTTTTAAACCGCTTTTAAAAATAATTTTCCCCGGACTTAAAAAAGAAAAAAAGGCTCTTGAAGCAATTTCCATGAACGCCGCGGCAAATTTTCTCGGTTTGGGAAACGCCGCAACACCTCTCGGAATAACTGCTATGAAGGAACTTCACCGGATCTCAGGTTTTTCAGATTCCGCAACAACGGAAATGGTTTGTTTTGTTGTAATGAACACAGCTTCGCTTCAGTTTCTTCCAACAACGGTGGCCTCTCTCCGGCTGGAAGCCGGAAACCGAAATCCTCTTGATATTCTTCCGGCTGTCTGGTTTGTAAGTATGTGTTCGCTTTTTTTGGGGATCCTTGCGGCAAAAATCGGTTATCGAAAAGGTGAACGGAAATGAGCACGGAACTTTTTGTTCCGGCAATAATTGCTTTTATTACCGGATACGCAATCTATAAAAAAACTGATGTTTTTGGTTCTTTTATAAAAGGCGCAAAAAGCGGAATGAAAAATGCGGCGGAAATTTTGCCTGCGCTTTGCTTTCTGATGACGGCAATCGGAATGTTAAGACAAAGCGGCACCGTTGAAATGCTCACAGAGATGATAGCGCCTTTAGCCGAAAAGATCGGTTTTCCGCCGGAGGTCATTCCTCTTGCAATTCTGCGTCCTTTTTCCGGTTCCGGCGCATTGGGATATTATGAAGAACTTTGCCAAAGCCTTGTTCCCGGTTCCTTTCCGGAAAAAGTTGCTTCTGTGCTTATGGGCGGAAGCGAAACAACTTTTTATACCGTTGCGGTCTATTACGGCGCTGTTGGAATAAAAAAGAGCAGGAACACAGTTCCTGCCGCTTTGTTTGCAGATATTTGCGCCGCAATATTCAGTGTTCTTGCGGTGAATCTGTTTCTTCAAAAGTAACTTCAGGCCCGGAAATTTCCGGAGTTTCCGCAAGGGAACGCTCGTATTTTTCCATAAGGTATTTTGCAAAAATCGCGTTGGAAAGGGAATAGTAAGGAATTGACCAAAGAAGCGGAAGAACAAAAAACGAAAGTATTCCCCAGCCGATAAAGGAACATTTGAAACTTATTATCCGGGTATAAAGCCCTTTTGTTGCTTTTGCGGAAAGGGAAAAGGATTTGAAAACCCCGTTTCCCAAAACTCTGTAATAAGCCGCAAGGCTCCAGCGCTGGATAAATATTATTCCGAGAAAAATGCAAAGCACCGTTACTGCAACGGCAATAAAAACCGCCATGATTTTAAGAATTTCAAGTGTGCGGTTCAAAGGCTTGATATATTCTTCCGCAAACCATAAAAACGCTCCGCCGGGAAGAATTGCCAAAGCAAAAACAAAAACGTATCTTAAAATCAGCGCAACGGAAAAAACAACCGAACCGAAGAATTTCTTAAAGGAAGAAAAAACATCAAAAAGAACAGAAATGCTTTCGTCGTTTCCTTCAGCAAAGGAAAGATGAAGCTTCGTATATCCGAGAAGAAGCGCTGGCATTATAAGAAGCCAGACAACAGCCGCACCGGAAGTTATGGCAATAATCTCAGGAGAGGGGTTATAAAGGCTGTAAAAATCGTAATAAAAGCTTTCCGCCCCGGAAAAAATGAAAAGCAAAACCGTTTCCGTAAGGCTGATGCAAAGGTATGCGAGAGAAATGATCATAAGGGAAGCAACGGTTCTTCCGCCGCAAAAACGCATTGCCCGGCGGGCGTCGCTTTTGATCATTCGAAAAAGTTCCATTCACGTTCCTCCTCGGAAAGCTGAACTTCTTCCTCTTCGTCATCTCTGTTTTCAAAGGGAAGGGTGGAAATAACTTCAAAACACTGGTCATGCATCCACATGGAAACAGAGGTGCTGAGAGTATATCCGCAGCCGCTGTTGGAAGCCCAATAGCGCATTTCCTGGCGGGGATATCCGCACATTGCGCAAAGACCCATGATAACAGTTCCATGGGTGACAACAGCGGTTTCGATAAGATGGTTTTTGGACATGTCGTGGATGATATCATCGAAAGCGCAGGCTATCCTGTTTCCGAATTCATCGGAATTTTCTCCGTTGGGAGGGGGACATTTTCCCTCGACCCAACCAATGAAAGCCGGGTTTTCAAGAAGCTCGTTTATGGGTTTTCCGTCAAAATCCCCAAGGTCACATTCGGAAAGCTCGTCCATGATTTCAAAATCCGTTTCCGGAAAAAGAATATCTGCGGTCTGGCGGCATCGAAGAGCCGGACTGCAGTAAACCTTTTCCGCATAAGGGTACTGATAAGTATCCATAAGTTCACGAAGTTCCTCGGTGCCTTCCGGGGTAAGAGCGGGGTCGCTTCTGCGTCCAAGACAGATTTTTTTCTGGGGATCTTCCGCCATTCCGTGGCGGATGAGATGGATTCTGTAAGTTACCATATTTCCTCCTAAAAACACTTTACAAATTGTATGAAAAAGTTTATAATATACAAACAGTTATCGAAAAAAGGTGGATATTGTCATATGAAATCGGAATTTCCGCGCGTTTTGTCGCTTTTAAGAAAAGAAAAAGGAATAAGCCAGAAAGAAGCAGCAAGCCAGCTTGGCGTTTCCCAGGCGTTGCTTTCCCATTATGAAAAAGGAATCCGCGAATGCGGTCTCGATTTTCTGATCCGTGCGGCAGATTTTTATGGAGTTTCCGCGGATTATCTTCTCGGAAGAAGCGCAGATCCGGATGGAATGACCCTTACCGTTGAAGATATTCCCGAACCGGACGCCGCAGGAAAAGAAAACATGCTTTCCAGCGCCGGAGTTCTTCCTGTGATCAACAAAAAACTTATTGCAAACTCCCTCAACGTGCTTTTTGACCTTCTTTCAAAAAGCGGCAGCAAGGAACTTACAAAACAGGTTTCCGGATATCTTATGGCGGCGGTTTACCGCATGTTCAGAATTATATACTCTTTCAGCCCGAAAAACAATATGAACACCTTCAGCGTTCCGAATTCCGGTGCGCTCGAAAGCGCGGATGCCTATATGAAAACCTGCGAAGCAAGGGCAAAAAAGCTCGAAGGCGATTCTTCGGTAAAAACCGAAAACATCTCCGTTTCTTCCGAAAGCCTTGCAAGAACCTATCCTCTTTTTGCATCAAGCCTTTTCAGCCTTATCAAAAACTGCGAAGACAGTATGGAAAAATGATAAACCTATTTTACCATTTATAAGCAGGAATTTAAACCCGAATTTTGTAAAAACCATAAAAAAGCGGACGACATTTTTTGTCGTCCGCTTTTCTGTTTTTTAAAATTCATTTCCGCAGTATTCGCATTTTTTGGAGCCTTCTTTAATTGGCGCTTTGCAATAAGGACAACGTAACTCTTTCGGTTCATCTTTCGGGTCCGCTTTTTTTGAAGAAGCTTTTTTCGGTTCAAGAACGATCCTTCTAAGAGGTCTGATGATATGAGGAAGAATTGCACCGAAAATAAATGCAATGATAACACCGGCGATGATTCTTGGAACAATTCCGCCGAAAACATAGGCAACGGAATAATAACCGTAAATTTTTGAATCGATGTACATCATAAGGGTGTTGACCGCAGTTACAATAAGAGCACTCGAAATGGTGATGAACTGGGTCTGTGCAAAAGTCATATCAAATTTATGGTGCTTCGCATAAAGCCCGATAAGAAGTCCTCTCACTCCGGCCGGAATTATCCAGAGCACCGTTGTGGGGGTAAGTCCCCAGGTGATAAGCTGGTTGACAAAACTTCCGCAAAGGCCGATGAGCATTCCGTCAACCGGGCCGAACAAAGCGGCTCCGACGATTATCGGAAGACTGTCAAGGGTAAATTTCATGTTGCCGAGGTTTATGGTGGCAACAAGGCTGAGCACCACATACATTGCTATGAGCATTGCGTTGGTAACAAGGCGTTTCGGTTTCATGGTATCTGCGCCTCCTTTGGTTGCAGGTTATTAAATTTTATACATTAAACAGGAATTCGACGATGTCGCCGTCCTGCATAACATATTCTTTTCCTTCGCTCTTCATAAGACCTTTTTCTTTCGCTGCGTTCCAGGAACCGAGAGCGATAAGGTCGTCATATTTTACGATTTCCGCACGGATGAAGCCTTTTTCAAAGTCGGAATGGATGGCGCCTGCGGCTTTGGGAGCTTTGGTGCCTTTTTTGATGGTCCAAGCTCGGACTTCTTTTTTGCCGGCGGTGAGGTAGCTCATAAGTCCGAGAAGGTCGTAGCTGGCTTTGATCATTCTGTCAAGACCGGATTCTTCAAGGTTGATTTCCGCAAGGAATTCTTTCTTTTCGTCCGGTTCCATGTCAGAAATTTCTTCCTCAAATCTTGCGCAAACGGGCATTACCGCAGAATTTTCGGATTTTGCGATTTCTTCAACAGCTTTGAGGTTTTCGTTGCTTTCAACGCCGTTCATAAAATCGTCTTCGCTCATGTTTGCGGCATAGATGATAGGTTTGTTGGAAAGAAGGGGAAGAGCATTGATTATCTCTTTTTCCTCTTCATCACAGGAAAATGCGCGGGCGGATTTTCCTTCCTCAAGATGTTCATGAAGGCGTTTGAGAAGTGCAAGTTCGTCCGCAAGGCTGCGGTCGCCTTTCATGTCTTTTTCAACTCTCGCAATTCTTCTGTCAAGGATTTCGATATCGGAGAAGATGAGTTCAAGGTTTATAACTTCGATATCTCTTCCGGCGTTGACGCTGCCGTCAACGTGGATAACGTTGTCATCTTCAAAGCAGCGAACAACATGGATAAGAGCGTCAACTTCGCGGATGTTTGCAAGGAATTTGTTTCCAAGGCCTTCGCCTTTTGCGGCGCCTTTGACAAGACCTGCAATATCAACAAATTCAACGGTTGCGGGGGTGTATTTTTCCGGCTGATAAATTTCCGCAAGTTTATCAAGGCGGGGTTCCGGAACGGCAACAATACCAACGTTAGGTTCAATGGTGCAGAAAGGATAGTTTGCAGCCTGGGCGCCTGCATTGGTAATTGCGTTAAAAAGGGTGGATTTTCCTACGTTAGGAAGTCCGATCATACCGAGTTTCATAACTTAAAAACGTCCTTTTCGTAATTTTTTGATCTATCAAAAGCAAGTTTCGATAATATAACATCATAATTATACAGCAATTTGGCGAATTAACAAGAGAATTTATGAAAAAATCCAAAAAATGTTCAAGAAGTGTTCACTATTCCGCCGAAAAATGCGCTATAATATATATTATAAAATAAGTCTATTGTAAAAAGCGCAGTCAAAGGCGCTGTTAATAAGAATAAATAAAATTCTCTGAAAAAAGAGGAGGACAAAAATAAATGACAAACGCAAAAATCCTTGTGGCGGATGATGACAGAAACATCTGCGAACTTTTAAGAATGTATCTTGTAAAAGAAGGCTTTGCCGTTGTTCTTGCGGGAAACGGCGAGGAAGCCCTTTCAAAATTTGATGAGGAAGAACCGGATATCCTTCTTCTCGACGTTATGATGCCGAAGCTTGATGGATGGCAGGTCTGCCGCGAGCTTCGCAAAAAATCCGAATGCCCGATCATAATGATCACCGCAAAAGGCGAAACATTCGATAAGGTTCTCGGCCTTGAACTCGGCGCAGATGACTATGTTGTAAAACCCTTTGAGCCGAAAGAAATCGTTGCAAGGGTAAAAGCTGTTCTTCGCCGCACCGGAAAAGCTTCCGCAGAAAACGATAAAAAAGAAGTAAGCTTCGATAAGCTTACCGTAAACATGACAAAATATGAACTTAAAGTTGACGGAAAAGTTGTGGATACCCCTCCGAAAGAACTTGAACTTCTTTTCCACCTTGCTTCCAATCCCAACAGAGTTTATACCCGCGACCAGCTTCTTGATGAGGTATGGGGATTTGAATATTACGGCGATTCCCGAACCATTGACGTTCATATAAAACGCCTTCGTGAAAAACTTGAAGGAGTTTCCGAAAAATGGAGCCTTAAAACCGTTTGGGGCGTCGGATATAAATTTGAAACGAAAGACGACTGATTTATGTCAAAGATAAAACAAAGCTTAAGAAAATCTCTTTTTAACCGTTATTTTGCTTTGTGTTCAGCGGTAACTCTTATAACGATTGCTATAATGGGTGGGCTTATAATAGGCTTTTCCGCAAGCTATTTCAGTGAATCCACCAGGGCAACATTAAGAAAAAACGCCGAACAGGCTGCGGCAATAACCCTTTCGGGAATGTCGGATTACGGTTATCAGAAAGTGCCGGTGGCAACAGTACAAAACGGTTACAGAATCATTTCTTCAACAACGGAGGCCCATATTTTTTTAGTTAACCTAGACGGTAAAACCCTGATTTGTTCCGAAGGTGAAAACTGCAACCACAGAACATACGGAATTCCGGAGGAAGTTATGGAATCGGCTGTTTCCGGAGAATATGACGGAAGCGGAACTCTCGGCGGAATTTATGAAAGTTCCCATTATACGGTGGGAATCCCGATAAAGCATGGTGAAGAGGTCCTTGCGGTGCTTTTTGCTTCAACCGAAGCAACGGACGTTTGGTTCTTTATAATGGACCTTATGGATATAATTTTCTTCTGTGCCCTAATCGCAACGGCGGTTTCTTCCGTTGCAATTTATTTTGTAACGAACCGAATGACAAAGCCCCTTCGCGAAATGGCCGCGGCGGCAAAAAGTTTTTCAACCGGAGATTTCACAGTCCGTGTACATGCCGAGGGAGAAGACGAAATTGCCCAGCTTGCCCGTTCGTTCAACCACATGGCGGATTCGGTTGCGGATCTTGAATCCGTAAGGCGAAGCTTTATCGCAAACGTTTCCCATGAACTGAAAACCCCGATGATGACTATAGGCGGCTTTATTGACGGAATCCTTGACGGAACTGTTCCGGAAGAAAAACGCGAACAATATCTCCAGATCGTTTCCGAGGAAGTCAAGCGCCTCTCGAGAATGGTAAAATCCATGCTCAGCATTGCAAGGATAGAGGCCGGTGACATGAAAATAAATCCGACGGATTTTGATATAAACGAACTTGTTTGCCGGACCGTTTTTGCATTCGAACAGAAAATCGAGGAGAAAAAGCTCGAGATAATCGGCCTTGAATCCGACGAAGTTTTTGTCAACGCCGATAACGACCTTATTCACCAGGTTGTTTATAATCTTATAGATAACGCCGTAAAATTCGTTAACGAAGGCGGATGCATTTCCTTCAGCTATTCCCAGAAGGACGGAAAGGTTTTTGTTTCCGTAAAAAACACCGGAGCCGGAATTGCCCAGCAGGAACTTCCGAGGCTTTTTGACAGGTTCTATAAAACCGATAAATCCCGAAGCCTTGATAAAACCGGAGTCGGCCTCGGACTTTACATCGTCCAGACGATAGTCAACCAGCATAAAGGCGATCTTCTTGTTAAAAGTGTTGAGGGCGAATATACAGAATTCACTTTCTCCGTTCCGGGAACAGACCCGAAAGTTCTTAAAGAAAAGAACAAACGCCGGATTCCGGAAGAAAGCGAAAAGACGGAAACATAAATTCGTCAAAAATCTTCAAATTGTTCAACCGCTGTTTAATATTATTTAACATTTTGCGGTTAAAATAAACATTATAAAAGATATTTCACAGCCCAGAGAGGTATTCAATATGGATGAATTTGAAAAAAATGAACTGAATGAAAATCCGGCAGGGGAAGTTTCCGAAGAACCTGTTCACGAAGAACAAAAAGCGGAACCCCAGCCTGAAAGAAATACAAATGCTCCTTCCGGCTGGACCTATTCCGCAAATACGAACCAGTATGTTTCCTGGGACGGAAGTTCGGACGAAAACAACAGTCAGTGGAACCCCGGAAATCAGCAGAAAACCGAACAGCAGCCGCCAAGAAGAGAATACGGTACCCAGTACGGTTATTACGGCGGCCAGAAACAGACCAATTATTACAGCAATAACGGAAATTACCAGTGGGATTTCAACAAATATGAAAGCGCTGAAGCAAAATCCGAACCCGCAAGAAAAAAATCTTCAGGAAAAGGTTTAAAAGTTTTTCTTGCAATAATCGCCGCAGTACTCGGAATCTGTGTTGTTTCCCTTTCTTCCATTGGAATCTACCGTTGGATGACCGGAGAAAACAGGGTGAATAATCCTATAATCGAATCTCCCCATTTCAATATGGAACCCGAAACCTATCCCGAGGAAATCGAACCTCCGGAAATCAATCTTGAGGATATTCCGAAGGAAAACACCGTTTCCACTGACGGAAGACTTTCCGCAACCGAAGTTTACAAAATGGCAAGCCCTTCCGTTGTGGGAATCGTCCAGTATCAGTACAGCTATTCCCTCGAAGCGGCAGGTTCCGGTTCCGGAATAATCCTCAGCGATGACGGATATATCGTAACCAATGCTCACGTTATCGAAGGCGCCGAAACAGTAAAAGTAGTCCTTTATAATGAAGAGGAATATGAGGCAAAAGTTATCGGCGCAGATACTCAGACAGATATTGCAGTTATCAAAATAGAAGCAAGCAATCTTGTGGAAGCGGAATTCGGCGATTCTTCCCAGGCAGAGATCGGCGAAACCGTCTATGCTCTCGGAAATCCCGGCGGTCTTGCTCTCCAGTCCAGCTTCACCGACGGAATGATAAGCGGCCTTAACCGCGTTATCACCACCGATGACAGCATCTATTCCATGACCGTTCTTCAGACCAGTGCTGCAATCAACCCGGGCAACTCCGGCGGAGCACTTATCAACGAATACGGCCAGGTAATCGGAATCACAAGTTCCAAGATCATTTCCACCGATTATGAGGGAATCGGCTTCGCAATCCCTACCGAAACAGCAAAACCCATAATTGAGGAAATCATCAAAAACGGCTACGTTTCCGGAAGAGCAAAACTCGGAATCACCGGAACCACCATAGATTCCGTGACCGCAAAATACTATGACGTTCCCGAAGGCGTACAGATAATCACCATCGAAGAAGACGGCTGCCTTTACGGAACCGAAGCAAAAGTCGGCGATATCATCATCGGTTTCAACGGAAAAGATATCACCCAGATGGAAGAACTCCAGTCCCTTCTTGCGGAATGTTCCCCCGGTGATGAGGTTGAAATCACTCTTTACCGCTATTCTGCAACAAGGATGAACGACATGACCTTTACTATAACCGTAAAGCTTGCTGAAAACAGAGGATAATAGATAACCCTAAAAACAAAAAGCCTTCCGTATTTTGCGGAAGGCTTTTTTGTTTTTAAAATACCGATTGAACAAGAAGCATATAGCATAAAGTTCCTCCGGCCATGGAAAGAAGGATTTTTCTTTTCCAAAGGTGAAGTCCGGCCACAACAGCCAGAGAAACCGCCTCGGGAATACCGTGGCTCCCGGAAAAAAGATCAACGCCTTTAAGGCAGTAAACCACAAGAAGAGCAAAAATCGCCGCCGGAAGAGCCTTCCCGAGATACTGAACGTATTTTGGAGTTTCGCTTTTTCCGGAAAAAAGAAGAAAAGGTAAAAAACGGGTTATTATTGTTGCAATGGAACAAAGACCGATGGTGATAAGTTCTTCCGAAAGGGTCATTCAAAACCACCCGCCTTTTCAATTGGCCTGCGGAAAAACGTAAGCATAACAAAAATACAGACCATGGTTGGAATTATAAATGAATCCGCCCCGAAGATAAAAAGACAGATAACCGAAGAAAGGATTCCGATAAGCGCGGTGTAATGCTTTTTTTCCTTGAGCCACTGTTCAATAAAAATAACGGTGAACATGGCGGTCATAACAAAATCAAGTCCCTCTGTGTTAAAAGGAATAAAAGATCCCAGAATTCCGCCAAGAACGGCGCCTGTTACCCAGTAACATTGGTCAAAAGCCGAAACTCCGAAATAAAACCAGCCTCTGTCGATTCCTTCCGGAACTTTTGCGCTGCAGTTTACGGAAAAAGTTTCGTCCGTAAGCGCAAAAATAAGATAAAGCTTTTTAAGCCCGGTATTTTTATATTTTTCAAGCATCGCAAGTCCGTAAAAAAGGTGCCGTGCCTGGATAACAAGTGCCATAATAAAAGTCTGAACCGGAGCAAAGGTGCTCAAAAGAAGAGAAACAGCAAGAAACTCAAGGCTTCCGCCGAATATAACAATGCTCATCAGAAGCGGATACAGAAAACTGAACCCGGAAACGTTCATATATACTCCGTAGGAAATTCCGAGAAAAAGATATCCCGTCATTACCGGAAGTGTAAAGGGAAAAGCCGCCCGAAAAGCGGAAAGAACTTTGTTTTTTTCTGTTTTCATGATTATTTTATGCCAAGTATTCTGCAGCCTCTTAAAATAAGTACCTGGGTCTTTGCGTCAGAAATTTCGTTGTTTTCAAGGAGTAAAAGAACTTCGGAAAGGGGAAGCTTTATAATATCAAGAAATTCATCCTCGTCCGGATCAGGATTGGAAAAAGAAAGTTCTTCCGCAAAAAACAGATGGATAACTTCATCGCAAAAACCCGGGGAAGAAAGCATCGGCCCAAGGTCGGTCCATTTTCTAGCCTCGATTCCACATTCCTCAAGAAGTTCGCGCTTTGCGCATTCAAGAGGAGTTTCACCCTCGTCGATTTTTCCTGCGGGAACTTCAAAAAGCGGTCTGCCGATGGGGTAGCGGAATTGCTCAACAAAAAAAGCCTCGCCATTTTCGTCAACGGCAAGAATCGCCGCCGCGCCTTTGTGACGGACAACTTCTCTTATGGAATTTCCGCCGCCTTCAATGGAAATATCATCTTTATAAACATTTATAATATGACCTTTATAAATTTCTGCCGAAGAAATCTGTGTTTCTTTTGCTGACAAAACAATCGCCTCTTTTGACTATTTTTTAATATTTTAGCATATAATTCACCGGAAATGAATATCCGGGAGGAATTTTTTTGAATTATAACAAACCGCCGTCGGCGGAAAACGTTTCTGCAATGATCCGCGGAATAATAAAACACCACCCAACGGCCAAAAGCTTTTCAATAGGGAAAACTGTCCTTGGAAGAAAGATCCCCGTTCTGTGCATAGGAAAACCCGCCGGTTCGGCGCTTTTTGTCGGCGCCACCCACGGAAGCGAATGGCTGACGGCTCTTGTTCTTATCCGTTTTTTTGATGAACTTTGTTCCGCTGTGGAAAGGGGAGAAAAGCTTTTGGGAATAATTCCGGCAAAAGCGATTGCAAAAAGAGGTCTTTCAGTGATTCCGGTGCTCAATCCGGATGGAGTGGAGATCAACCTTTTTGGAAAAAGTGCCGCGCTTTCCTCATCAAAACAAATCGAACGCCTTTCAAAAGGCGACTATATTCATTGGAACGCCAACGCAAGAGGAGTTGATATAAACCACAATTTCGATGCGGGATGGAGTGTTCTTCAGAAAATGGAAAGGAAAAACGGAATTTTTGGCCCTTCGCCAAGACAATATGGCGGCCCAAGGCCTTTTTCTGAACCGGAAACAAGGGCAGTCTGCGGTTTTTGCAGTACTTTTGATATAAAAAGGCTCTATTCATTCCATTCCCAGGGGGAGGAAATTTTTTGGTATTACGGCCCGAAAACTCCGCTTATAAGCCGTGATATGGCCTTCGAATTTTCCGAAGCCTGCGGATATAAACCGGTTTTTCCTTCCGGAATGGCATCCCACGGGGGACTAAAAGATTGGTATATAGAAAAATTCGGCCGACCCGGTTTTACTGTCGAAATAGGAAAAGGCGAAAACCCGCTTCCCGCCGAAGATTTTGACGAAATCTATAAAAAGCTTTTTCCGGCTTTGATAAAAGCCCTGGTGATGTAAAAAACGCCCTCCTCCGGAAAACGGAGAAAGGCGCTGTGAGTTTGAAAAATCAATATCCGAGAGTGTCGTCAAGAGAATCGTCGTTATAGATCCAATCCGCAACATTTATAATGCGGAATTTTCTTTCGTCGTCTCTTACAACAACGGTGTCTATGCCTGCGTTGATAACAAGGCGTTTGCACATGCTGCAGCAGCTTCCGTTTTTAACGTATTCGCCGGTGCTGCATTCTTTTCCAACAAGATAAAGGGTCGCCCCGATCATGTTTTCCCTTGCGGCACTGATGATTGCGTTTGCTTCCGCGTGAACGCTTCTGCAAAGTTCATATCTTTCGCCTCTCGGAACGTTCATCTTTTCTCTTCTGCACCAGCCAAGGTCGCTGCAGTTTTTGCGTCCGCGGGGTGCTCCGGCATAACCGGTGGAAATGATCTGGTCGTTTTTAACGATTATTGCGCCGTATTTTCTGCGAAGGCAGGTTCCGCGTTCAAGAACGCTTTCGGCAATATCAAGATAATAGTTATGTTTGTCGCGTCTTTCTTCTGCCATTTCTGCCTCCGTTATTCTGCAATTTCAGCCGGGGAATTCTTGCGGACAGATTCGATTCCGTTTTCACAGGATGCTTTGGTCTTATATCCTTCGGAAGCAAGGATGATTTCACCGTTGCGTGCTTTAAGGCGGAAACGGAACTGGCCGGCTTTGTCGTTATAAATTTCAAATTTGGGGTTAACAGCGGTCAGAACAGGCTCTTCTGTCTGGTCTTCAAGGTTTGCGATGGGTGCGTTTTTGCGAACAGATTCGATGCCTTTTTCCATGGCGGCGCGTCCGGAATAAACTTCGGAAACACCGATGACCTGGTTGTTGCCGGCAAGAAGGCGGAAGCTTATGCCGCTTTCGGTTTCTTTAACGACATATTTTCCGTTGCAGACGGGTTTTTCTTCCTCAAAAAGTCCGGAATAAACTGCCTTAAAGAATCCGACGGCTTCCTCTGCTTTTTCTTCGTCCGGCTCTTCCATTTCTTCACAAGCCGCTGCGGTGATTTTGGAAACATATTTGAAAACGTCTTCGTCAAAATCCTCGTCTTCGGCAAGGGGAGAGATTCCGTTATAAACGATTTCGAAGAATTTTGCGGCGGTTTCTCCGTTCGGATCTTCCATTTCTTCGCAAGCAGCTGCGGTGATTTTTCCGGCGGCTTTAAAAGCGTCCTTAACGCAATTTTCATTTTCTTTGATGGGAAGAACAGCGCCATAAACGGTCTTCAGGAAAGCAACCGTTTTTTCTGCGCTTTCAGAATCAAGTTTTCCGCTTTCGGAAAGTGTTGCGGCGGTAATTTTTGCTGCGGTTTTAAGAACTTTTTTGTTATATTCCATCTGAAAACCTCCATAGTATATAATAAAATAATTATATCCTTTTACACGGAATATGTAAAGAAATTATAAAAATTTTGTTTTGAATAATAGACAAAATCGCGAAAAGGTGTATAATATTATTGCAACAATATTTGGAAAAAAATTCCTTTATCCATGCCGGAGTGTGATTTATATGAAAATTATTATAAAAAATAACTATGATGAAATGAGCGAATGGGCTGCAAACCACATCGCCGATGCTATCAATAACCATAAAGAAAACCGTCCCTTTGTGCTTGGGCTTCCGACCGGTTCTTCCCCGTTGGGCGTATATGAGCGTCTTGTAAAAATGAACGAAGAAGGCAAAGTAAGCTTTAAAAACGTTGTTACTTTCAACATGGATGAATACGTAGGTCTTCCAAGGGAACATGACCAGAGCTATTGGTATTTCATGCATGAAAACTTTTTTGACCATATTGACATTCCCAAAGAAAATATCAATATTCTTGACGGAATGACCGAAGATCCGGAAGGCGAATGTCTTCGTTACGAAGAAAAAATCGCCTCCTGTGGCGGAATCGATCTTTTCCTCGGCGGATGCGGAGTTGACGGACACATCGCTTTCAACGAACCCTTCACTTCATTAAATTCCCGAACCGGAGTCCGCACCCTTACAAACGATACCCTTATCGTAAATTCAAGGTTTTTCGGAAACGACCCGGAAAAAGTTCCGAAAAAAGCTCTTTCCGTCGGTGTGGGAACGGTCTGCGATGCAAAGCAGGTGCTTTTGCTCATAAGCGGACACAACAAGGCAAGAGCCCTCCGCCACTGTGTCGAAGGCGGCGTCAATCATGCCTGGACCATAAGCGCTCTCCAGCTTCATAAAGACAGCATTGTTGCCTGCGATGAAGAAGCCTGCGGCGAACTCAAGGTCGATACCTATAAATATTTCAAAGATATTTATAAAGACGAAAAATAAAAGCAAAAACAGAAGCCGCCCTTTTGGGGCGGCTTTTTTTATGCGAATTTTTCAAGAGCGGTAAGGACTGTCTGTGTAAGAAGTTCCGCGCAAAGGGGAGCAGTTTCATCCGGAACAAAAAGCCGGGGAGTATGAAGTCCGGCCGAAGAACCGTCTTCTGCACCGACACCGATATGATACATGAATATCGGTGCGATTTCTCTGTAAAAACTGAAATCTTCGGAAGCCATCCAGAAATCCTGAACAAAGACATTTTCTTCGCCGAAAAGGGAAACGGCGGCTTCGTGCGCTGTGTCCGCAAGATTATCGTCATTGACAAGAGGCTTGGATTCATGGAAAAATCTGCATTCCGCAGTGCATCCATGGGCGTTTGCAACGGATTCGGATATGCGCATGATCTGCTCTTTTACGGAATCTTTATAAGAATCAAGTGCATAGCGATATGTGCCTTCTATGTGTACGTCATCCGGAATGACGTTATAGGCGCTGCCGCCGTGGATTGAACAAACCGAAAGGGTAAAAGGCTGAGCGGGGTCGATCCATCGGGAACGTATGCACTGCAAAGCATCAACTGTTCTTGTTGCGGCAATGATCGGGTCGGTCGCAAGGTGCGGTGTTGCGCCGTGGCCGCCTTTTCCGTGAATGTCGATGCTGAAACAGCAAAGTGCCGCCATGATAGGACCTTTTCTGATACCGATTTTTCCTGCGGGAATGTCCGGTTTAACATGAAGGGAAAAGAAAGCCTTCGGGGCATATTTATCAAAAATTCCTGTGGAGATGACCTTCTCTGCTCCGGTGCCTTTTTCCTCTCCGGGCTGAAAAACAAAAATCACAGTTCCGGGAAGTGTATCTCTGCGTTCGCTCAAAGCCATTACTGCGCCCAAAAGGGAAGAGGTGTGAAAATCATGTCCGCAGGCGTGCATAACGCCGGAATTTCCGGAACAGATTTTGTGTTCCGGTTCCTCAAAAATCGGAAGAGCGTCGATATCCGCCCTTAGCGCAATAGTCGGGCCGGGAATTTTTCCCCGAAGAATTCCGATAACGCCGGTGGCCGGCTGCTCCTTTGGAATTTCGATGCCGAGTTTTTCAAGTTCTTCGATAAGGAGCTTTGTTGTTCTGAATTCCTGATGGCTCAGTTCCGGATTCTGATGAATGTCATGCGCAATTTCAATTATATGCTTACGGATATCTTCGGAAATATATTTAAGTTCCATTGTTTTCACCTCTTTATATTATGACATTGATTATACTCCAAAAGGCGGAAAAACACAAATTTTCAATTAGTATTTTTTGATTTATGTATCAAATCGTGTTGACAATGTAAACATGGCGTGCTATAC
>JAZQBJ010000182.1:0-11540 GCA_045545715.1 Oscillospiraceae bacterium | reverse complement strand
TGCCTTTCGGTAAGGTTCGCTTCGGTAATTATCTTCCGCACCGGTTCTTCAAGCTTCAGAAGCCGGAGCTTATTGGAAAGTCCGGATGCCGAAAGTCCGAAGCGTCTTGCAGCTTCCTCTCTTGGAACGCTCCATGCGGCAATAAGCTTTGCCATGGCTTCCGCCTCATCGAACGGGGAAAGATCCGACCTCTGCAGATTCTCGATGAGTGCCCATACCGCGGAATCCTCATCGTCTATATCATAAACAATGGCGTCTATACTTTTTCGCCCGATGATTTTGCAGGCCCGGAGTCTTCTCTCTCCGGCGATAAGCTCATATCCGTTTTTCATCTTCCGAACGGAAATCGGCTGGATAAGTCCGTTCTGCTTTATGCTTTCCCCAAGAGCAAAAAGCTCCTTCTCGTCAAAAACCCGCCTCGGCTGAAATGGATTCGGAAAAATCTCATCAAGCGGGATTTGCTGTATCGCCCTCTGTTTTTTAAAAATCATGGACATGCTCATCGCCTCCGGTATTATGTTACCATAATTTCCCATTTATTTCCAGAACTTTCGGTCGCAAAATCCGCCCCTATTCCATATATAAATCCACCCTTCGCCAAAGGAAAAATCGAACCTGGCGGAACAAAGCCGAACCCCGGTGTTTTTTGCGAAAACTTTATGCATATCCGGAATATTTATCGTTTTTCGATAAATTTTTATTGACTTTCGGGAATAATAGTGCTATAAAATAGTTGAAAGCTCCTCGGAGAAGGAGCTGTCTGCGAAGCAGACTGAGGAGGGATAATCTCCGATAAATAAGGATAAGCGCTCCGCGTTCTTAAAAATCCCTCATCCGTCTTTTTTGCAGTGAACTGCAAAAAATCCACCTTCCCCGACCGGAAGGCTGTTTTAAAAAAGGAGGTACCCCAAAATGACCCAAAAAAATCTTTCAAAATGGCTTAAAGCGGTTATAATCGGAACAGGAATTTTCGGAATGATAGTCTTCTTCGCGATAATTCCCGCCTATGGAACAAGCCTTCGGTCAATGTATCCGGAAGTTTCCCATTACTATTGGCCCTGGCAGATTTTTCTCTGGCTCTGCTCCGTTCCCTGCTTTGCTTCCCTTTTCTTCGGCTGGAAAATCGCAAAAAACATCGGAGCGGATAATTCCTTCAGCTTTGAAAACGCAAAACAGCTCAAAACAATCTCAATTCTTGCTGCGGGAGATTCCGCCTTTTTCTTCCTCGGAAACTGGGCGCTGGCTTTTATGAACATGAGCCACCCAAGCGCTTTGATAATTCTCACTCCCCTTGTTGTTTTTGTGGGAATCGCAATAACCGTTGTCTGCGCCGCCCTTTCCCATCTTGTTTACAAATCCGCCGTTCTCCAAAGTGAAAACGATCTTACCATATAAAAAGGAGGCGTGCTCATGTCAATCGAAGTAAATCTCGACGTTATGCTCGCAAAGCGAAAAATGAGCATGACCGAACTTTCGGAAAAAGTCGGAATAACAATGGCCAATCTTTCTATTTTAAAAACCGGAAAAGCAAAGGCAATCCGTTTTTCAACCCTTGAAGCAATCTGCGAAGCTCTGGATTGCCAGCCGGGAGATATCCTTTCCTATAAAAGCGAAAAATGAACCGTAGGGGCGGATATTATCCGCCCGCAAAAGGAGGAATAACATGCAGATAATCTTCGGCATTTTTGCAATAATAATCTCTTTCATCTATGCCTGCTTTTCCGCTCTTTTCGGTTTCCTTTTCCCGAACCCCGAAGTAATCGCTGTCCGCGAAAACCTTGATATGAACATAAAACCCTATTATGTGGAATTCCACGAAGATACCCACGGCTGGTTCGGCGACGGCGAAGAAATCATAATTTTCCGCCCGAATCAAAAACAAATTGAAAAAATCGAGGCGGAATGGAAAAAAACTCCCGTCGATTGCGGAATTGCCCCTTTAATTTTTCCGGAAAACGAGTATAATGGACTTGAACTTACAAAGTATATCCCAAAGACGGAGGGCTTTTGGTTTTATAAAAACCGAAGCGTTCTTCGGGACGGATATTCCTATAATTTCTCTTTCGCCTTTTTCGATGGCGAAAAGGTCTATTATTACGCACTGGATACCTGAAGGAGGTTTTTAAAAAATGCTCACCTGGCTCACAATGCTTTTCCAGAAAATCGAAGGCAGCAATATCCTTATCGCGATAATCGGCGCAATGTGGGTGCTTTATCTCGGCTTTTTCTTTGTTGTTAAAGCAAACCGCGGAAAACAAAAATTAAAAACCGCCCTTATCGCCGGAGCGATCGCGACCTTTATCTGCGATATGGTCTGGTTTTTCAAGTTTTTCGATAACTTCCGGTATGTGAACCCGGGTCTCGGCGGAGTAATGTGGTTCTGCCTTCTTCCGGTGCTGCTTTTCTTCCTCGTAATGATTTTAAGCTATATCAATGCAAGCCGCTATGAATTCGATAAGAAAAAGCGCGAAAAGGAAGAAGCAAAACAGAAAAAGAAAGAAAAACGCCGCAAAAAATTTGAAAACCAGGAAAATGCTGAAAAATAACATAAAACATGTAGGGGCGGATATTATCCGCCCGAAAACATAAAAAAGACGCAGAAAAAACTGCGTCTTTTTTTATTATATATCATTTATTTGAATAGTTCTCTTTGATCTTCTTAACGGTAAATTCGCCAAGCCCGACACTTATGAAAAACGAAATTACCAATAAAACAATCGCAAGAATACTCGCTCCTGCGCCTGTTCCGAAAAAGGTGTTTCCGATCCAGCTTATAAAAAAGAAGAAAATCAGAAAATAAACTGCGGTAAAAAACCAGACAAGCACCCGTTCCACCTCCAAAAATAATATCCGTTTATATAAAATACCTCCTCGGAGGAGGGATAACCTTTTTGATAAATTCGCTCCGCGTTATCCTGTAATCCCTCTTCCCCTTTGGGAAGGCTTTTTTTATTTCAGCGGTTTTTCGCTTATCTTAACTCTCTGCCTCGGATATTTCGCCGGGGTTGCGGTTTTCTTTTCGATAAAAACAACCGATCTTCCGCCGGCGGGAATTTCATAAATCTCCGGTTCAAGAACTTCTCCGCCGAGAATTTTTGCGGCAGCTCTTGCTCCCTCAAGTTCTTCCGAAACTTCCGCGGTTTTCATCGGCGCAAAAACTCCGCCGACCTTAACAAGCGGAATGCAGTATTCACTGAGCACCGCAAGGTTCGCAACCGCCCTTGCTGTTACAACGTCAAAGCTTTCCCGAAGGGATTTGTCATGTCCTGCGTCCTCGGCTCTTGCGTGAACAAGCTTCGCCTTCACCCCGATTTCACCAAGAACCGCTTCGAGGAAGTTGAGCCTTTTCTGAAGAGAATCTATGAGCACAAGTTTGATGTCCGGCCTTGCAATTTTGAGCACAACCCCGGGAAAACCTGCGCCGGTTCCAACGTCCGCAACCCTTGCGCCTTCCGGAATATTCGCCCTTTTGAGGTAGGCAAGGCAATCGAGGAAGTGCTTAACGGCAATTCCCTCCGGGTCGGTTATGGCGGTAAGGTTCATTTTTTCGTTCCATTCCACCAAAAGCTCTGCGTAACGTTCAAGCTGAGCATACTGTTCTTCCGAAAGAGGCTCCGCATGCTCGGGTATGTAATTTTTAAGGATCTCCGTTACCATTTTTACCTCATTTCTGGATATAGATGAGCAAAACGGAAACGTCCGCCGGAGAAACTCCGGAAATTCTGCTCGCCTGTCCTATGTTCATGGGTCTTACGCGGTTGAGTTTTTCAATTGCCTCAAGGCGAAGACCGTGGATAGCTTTGTAATCAATGTCATCGGGAATCTTCTTTTCCTCAAGGCGGGGCATCTGTTCAACCTGCGCAAGCTGTTTTTTGATGTAACCTTCGTATTTTATCTCAATTTCAACCTGCTCGATAACGTCTTCCGGAAGCTCCGGACGGTTATGGTCAAAGGGAGTAAGGTCGGAATAGGTTATCTGGGGGCGCTTGAGCAGT
The DNA here is from genome assembly GCA_045545715.1 of Oscillospiraceae bacterium. Taxonomy (GTDB): domain Bacteria; phylum Bacillota; class Clostridia; order Oscillospirales; family Ruminococcaceae; genus UMGS1668. The sequence goes on along the minus strand of JAZQBJ010000182.1, from coordinate 7,545 downwards.
TCGGAAAGTTTTGTTCCCTCGGTAAGGGGCGCCGTTCCCTTTTCGATGAGCATTGCGTCAAGTTCCGGGCTCATTCTTATGCTCGCGCTCTTCGCTCTTTCAAGTTCCTCGTCACGAAGTCTGCGTTTTTCGAGAAAAGCGCCCCATCTTTCGTCGGAAATAAGACCAATCTCTCTTCCGAGAGGGGTAAGGCGCATATCCGCGTTGTCCTGTCTGAGCACAAGGCGGTATTCGCTTCGGCTGGTCATCATGCGGTAAGGGTCAAGAACGCCCTTGGTGCAAAGGTCGTCGATGAGTGTTCCGATATAGGAATTGCTTCTTTCGAGCACGATCTCCTCTTTTCCGAGAACTCTTCTCGCGGCGTTGATTCCTGCAAGAAGTCCCTGAGCAGCGGCTTCCTCGTAACCGGAAGTTCCGTTGAACTGTCCGGCGCCGAAAAGACCTTTCACCTGCATGAATTCAAGGGTCGGGCGAAGGTCAAGGCTGTCGCAGCAGTCATATTCGATTGCGTAAGCGTTACGCATAATGCTTACGTGCTCAAGACCCTTTATGGAACGATAAATTGCGATCTGAACGTCCTCCGGAAGAGAGGAAGAAAGACCGGAAAGATACATTTCCTCCGTTTCAAGACCCATGGGTTCAACAAAAAACTGGTGGCGGATCTTGTCCGGAAAACGCATTACCTTGTCTTCAATGCTCGGGCAATAGCGAGGACCTATGCCCTCGATTTTTCCGGAATAAAGGGGCGAACGGTCGATATTTTTGCGGATAACTTCGTGAGTATCCTCGTTTGTATAGCCAATCCAGCAGTCAACTTTGTTCTTGAGTTCGCCCTTTGTTTCAAAGCTGAAAGGCACGATATGCTCATCGCCGTGCTGGATTTCGAGTTTATCGTAATCAATGCTGTTTCTGAGCACGCGGGCGGGAGTTCCGGTTTTAAAACGGCGGAGTTTGATTCCAAGTTTCTCCAAAGAATCGGAAAGGGGCTTCGCCGGGCTGCTTGCGTCCGGACCGCTTTCCCATTTTCTGTCGCCGACGTAGATGATTCCTTTGAGATAAGTTCCGGTGCAGATGATTACATTCGGAACTTCATAAAAAGCGCCGAGATGAGTTGTAATTCCGAGCACGCCGCCTTTTCCGTCCGGGCGGACTTCAACAATTTCCGCCTGTTTTATATCAAGGTTCTCCTGGTTTTCAAGGGTCTTTTTCATCAGAATGTGGTAATATGCTCTGTCTTCCTGCGCGCGGAGAGAATGTACCGCCGGGCCTTTTCCAAGGTTGAGCATGCGGCTCTGGATCATCATTTTATCCGCCGCTTTTCCCATTTCGCCGCCGAGAGCATCAATTTCGCGAACAAGATGTCCTTTTGCGGTTCCGCCGATGGAAGGGTTGCAGGGCATATTCGCAATTTTATCCAGATTAAGTGTAAAGATGCAGGTCTTTACACCAAGTCTTGCGGCGGCCAAAGCGGCTTCAACTCCCGCGTGTCCCGCACCAACAACCGCAACGTCATATTTTCCTGCAAAATATTCTTCCATAAAATAAACCTCGATTCTGTAAATTACCTCCTCGGAGGAGGAGGTGTCACCGAAGGTGACGGAGGAGGGATTTTACCCCGTTAATTTTCATTAAAAAATAAAACTGCTTCCTGCATTCCGTCGCACCAGTTATCCCACTTTGCAACAAATTCATCATGCGGCAAAACCCGGTGCTCAAGGTCTGAAATATTTTTTATTCCTCGACCCTCACAGGCTTTTATACAAATTTCATATTCCTTAATTCCGATTTCATTTTCCGAATCCCAAACAAGCGGAACTTTTTCAAGCCCGGAAAGAAACGCCGCAAGAGCTCTTGTATGCCCATCGGTAAAAAAGATTTTTCCGCCATACTCAAAAATAGGCAAAGGCTCAAAATTCGAAAGATCTTTTGGATTAAACCAACTTTTTACCCTTTCAAGTTTTTTTGCGGAAATATAGAACTGGGAAGGCTGAATATCCAAAAGTTTAATTTCGTCAATATTCATACTGTTTTTCTCCTTATTGTAACAACCTTCTCGGAGGAGGGATTTTATCAAAGCCTCCGTTTTACAATTTTGTCTATATAAACACAAACGTTTTCAAAATTATAATTTATATCTTTGTTTAAAAACCGCAAAACATCAATTCCGCAAGTTTTTAAATATTCCGTTCTCTTTTTGTCATATTCGATTTCATCATGTTCATAATGTTGAGCGCCGTCAATTTCGATAACAAGATTTGCTCTCCTGCAATAAAAATCAACAATATAATTTCCGATAACTCGTTGCCTTGAAAAATGTACATCGTAATTTCTCAAAAATTGATACCAAAGTTTATTTTCCTCCGGTGTCATATTTTTGCGCAGCTCCCGGGACAGTTCCCTTAATTTCGGGTTTGCTTCAAAATTTCTCGGCAAAACTATCCCTCCTCCAATGCGGTCTTTGAATTTTGCATTGTTTATACCTTCCCAAAGGGGAAGGGGGACCATTTTCCTAAAGAAAATGGTGGATGAGGGATTAACAGGTAAACCGGAGGGTTTATCTGAACTTGTCAGGGATTATCCCTCCTCCGTCATCGCTTCGCGATGCCACCTCCTCCTCCGAGGAGGTTATTTTCCCACGCAGAATCTTTCGAATACCTTTTCAATAACAGCGTCGCTGGCTTTTTCGCCGGTGAGTTCATAAAGCGCATCGAGAGAAGTTTCGATGCAGATTCCAACCGCGTCCAGCGTCATTCCGAAAGCGACAGCTTCCAGCGCTTCGTCAATGGCTTTTTTGGCACGGCGGACACAGTCCAGCTGGCGCTCGTTTGCCATAACGGGTTCCGCCGGGTCAAGGTCCGCGGTTTTGAGCACCTTCGCAAGGGCGCTTCGGAATTCTTCTTCCCCGTCGCCTTTTCTTGCGGAAATGGTGACCACGTTTTCAAAACCCGCCTTCACCGCGTCAACGTCCGCCTGAAGTTCAAGGTCGGATTTGTTGATAACCGCCACAGCCGGTCTGCCTTTGAGCTTTTCAATAAGCTCAAAGTCCGTTTCATCAAAAGGCCTGCTGGAATCAAAAACCGCGATTACCACGTCACAGCGGTCGATTTCGGTGTTCGCCATATCAACGCCAATGCGCTCAACAGCGTCCTCGGTGTCCCGAAGACCCGCGGTATCAAGAAGGCGAATCGGAATATCGCCAACGAGCACGCTTTCCTCAACAACGTCCCTTGTCGTTCCGGCAATTTCGGTAACAATGCTTCTGTCCCTTCCGGAAATAAGGTTCATAAGGGTGGATTTTCCGACGTTGGGTTTTCCGGCAATAACGGTTGTGGCGCCTTCGCGGATAATTTTTCCCGCGTCATAAGTTTCCATAAGGCGATTGAGCACGCGCTCGGTCTCTTTGAGCACGCTTTCAAGATGTTCGTCCGAAAGTTCCTCAACGTCCTCTTCCGGATAATCGCTCCAGGCGGCAAGATGTGTTTCAAGCTCCGTAAGGCTTTCCGTAACGGAGCGGATTTTTCGATAAAGGGCGCCGTCCCTCATAACAAGGGCGGCTTTTCCGGCGCTGGCGGATTTTGAAGAGATAAGATCCATAACCGCTTCCGCCTGGGTAAGGGTAAGTTTTCCGTTGAGCAGAGCCCTTTTCGTAAATTCACCCGGCCCGGCAAGACCCGCACCGCAATCAAGAGCGGCCCTGAGCACCCTTTTCAAAAGCGCCGGACTTCCGTGGCAGGAAAATTCAACGGTGTTTTCGCCGGTATAACTTTTCGGCGCGATGAAAACCGTTGCAACCGCTTCGTCAATATCCCCTTCGGAATCGAAAACCCTTCCGTAAGCGCAGGAATATCCCGAAAGATCGGAAAGTTTTTTTCCGCCTTTAAAAGAGCGGAACATTTTTTCCCCGACGGAAACTGCTTCCTCTCCGGAAATTCGGATAACTCCAAGACCGGAAGCGGAAAGGGGCGTTGAAATTGCGGCAATGGTGCTCATTTGTCTTCCTCCTTCATAAGCCCCCCTTGCCTAAAGGGGGGTGGTTCTGACCTTTGGTCAGAACCGGGGGGATTCCTTTTTAAAAAAATCCCTTTGTTTTATAATGGAACCGTAAACGGAAAAAGAATCCCTCCACCGCTTCGCGGTCCCCCTCCCTTTAACAAGGGAGGCTAATATCCTATTCTATATTATAAAAAGAGCCGGCACTGAAATCAAGTGCCGGCTAAGCTTTTTTTAATATTTCCCAAATTTTAATGTAGGGCGGGGCTGCGCCCTGAGCGTAGCGAGGAAGTGCCCTTGGGGTACTCCCGCCGGATTTTTAAAATCAGTCAAGATCGATTCTTCCGTAAAGAGAAAGGGAAGTTGCGTCGTTCTTGGGCGGTTCGTTGGAAGGCGGAACGATAACTTTCTGGCTCTCTCTGGGGGCGCGGTTACCTTTGCCGTTTCTTCTGTCGCCTTTGTTGTCGCGGAATTTTCTTTCGCCGCGGGGTTTTGCTCCTTCAATGGGGCTTATAACAACTCTTCTGTTGGGTTCGCTTCCGATGGATTTGGAAGTTGCGCCGGAAACAGTCTGAACGGTGGAATGAACGATTCTGCGCTCATAGGGGTTCATGGGTTCAAGAGTTATGGAACGGCCGGATTTAACAGCCTGGGAAGCGGTTTTTCTTGCATAAGCGCGAAGACTTGCTTCTCTTTTGCTGCGGTAATCGTCGATATCGAGAACAACGCGGACATAGCTTCCTTCGCTTTTGTTCGCAACAAGGGAAGCAAGATACTGCATTGCGTCAAGGTTGTCGCCTCTTCTTCCGACAACTGCGCCCATTTCCTCTCCGGAAAGCTGAAGAACGATCATTCCGTCCTTCTGGGAGTAGTTAACTTCCGCTTCCGGATAGCCAAGAGCGGTGAGAACCTCTTTGATATAGTTTGCAGCGTCGGAACCTTTTCTTTCAAGAACTTCCGGAGCAAGAACCTTTACTTCCTCTTTGGGAGCTTCTTCGGTTTTAACTTCAACGGGTTTAACTTCTTTTTTGGGTTCCTGTTTTTTCGGCTGCTGGGGTTTCTGTTCTTTTTTGGGTTTTTCCTGTTTTTTGGGCTGTTCCTGAACAGGTTTTTCGGTTTTGGGTTTCTGCTCTCTGAGTTCTTTTTTCTTTTTGGGAGCTTCGGCCTTTTTCTCTTTGATTCCGAACATCTTGTTCCAGTAATCTTCGTCGATCACTGCTTTTGCGGTTGCGGGAACAGTTTTAAGTCCAAAGAATTTTTTCTTCGGTCTTTCAATAATTTCAACAGTAACATATTCACGGTCAACGCCGGCCTTTTCGTAGGCGGCTTCGATCGCTTCTTCCACAGTTTTGCCTGTGGCTAAAAACTCTCTTTCCATTTTAAGGTTTGCCTCCTGCATTATTTAAGGTCTTCGTCGGTAACTTCTTCATAAGCTTCGCCGTATTTTTCGGCGTTGCGTTTTCTTGCTTCCGCAAGTTTTTTCTTATTGATCTCTTTCTGAGAGGGATCTTCGTTTCTTGCGTATTTTTCGTTTTTCTCTCTCTGAAGTTCTTTAAGTTTTTCTCTTGCTTCAATGCGTTTCTGGCGTTTTGCTTCTTTTTCAGCTTCTGCCTCTGCTTCTGCCTGTTCGGCAAGTTTTTTCGGGTTAAGGAAAATGTTGAAGCAAACGCTCTGGATAAACTGTACTACTGCAGAAAGAGTCCAGTAGAAACCTGCTGCTGCGGGAACGATAAATCCGATATAAACGGACATAAGCGGCATGGTATAGAGCATGATGTTCATGGCGCCGCCGCCCTGCTGCTGAGGATTGGATTTCTGCATGTAGAAAGTCATTCCAAGCTGGAAAACGCCGCAAAGAATCGGGATAAGAAGATACCAGTTGAATGCGCCTTCATAAGTAAGGGCAAACTGGGGAACAACACCAAGATCAAGACCGAAAAGGGTCATATCGAAGTTTGCGATTTTTTCAATAATTTCCTGGTCAAAATCCGCAAAAAGAGCGGTTTCTTCCTGAATAATTTTAAGAAGCTTGATCTGGTTGTAATAGGAATTTGCTTCAAAAGCATGTCCTGCTGCGGAAGCAACTTCGATCATTTCGTTGATAACTGAGTTGCTTACGCGGAAAATGTGATAAATGGGTTTGTAAACAACGTCGATAACACCGAAAAGGATCGGGAACTGGATAAGGGAAGGAAGGCAGCCGCTCATGGGGTTATAGCCTTCTTCGGTATAAAGTTTCTGGATCTCTTCGTTATATCTTTCTTTGTTGTTACCGTATTTTTCCTGGATTCGTTTAAGTTTCGGCTGGAAAATGGCCATTTTGGCCTGCTCTTTCTGCTGTTTTACAGAAAGAGGAATAAGCGCAAGCTTTGTGATAATGGTAAAAACGGTAATAGCAAGCGCATAGTTGTTTCCGGTAAGCAAATAACAGCCCAGCATTACAAAGCCGAGCGGCCAGCCGAAAATTTTCATAATAAATTGCATTATTTACCTTCCTCCTGGTCCTGGAGAGGCTGTTTTCTGTTTTGTTTTGAATAATAAAAAAGGTCAAACTTTTCGGGAACGGGGTCATACCCTCCCTTATGAAACGGGTGACAGCGCAAAATTCTCATAAAGCCAAGTAACCCGCCCCTCATCGCACCGAATCGACTGATTGCAGTATATGCGTATGAAGAACAGGTGGGATAATACCGGCAACAAGGCCTTTTATAAGGAGAAATCGCCGTCTGATAAAATCTGATTAATAACAGAAACAGCTTTTTCATACTTCTTTTGTGCTCTGTAAGGCGCCCAATTTCCTTAATTGGGCGGTCAGGATAGGGGTCAGAGCGGTAGACTTGGTAAATGTTGTTTTCGTGCGCGCAACAAGGACTATGTCGTATCCGCCGCTTATTTGCGGAAGAACTTCCCTGAATGCGGCCCTTAAAACCCGCCGTGCTCTGTTTCTTGCAACGGCGTTTCCGATTTTTTTGCTGGTGGTTAAGCCAAGGCGAACTTTGCCAAGGCGGTTTGGGGCAACATAGCAGATGACGTGGCTGTCAGCAACGCTTTTTCCCTTTCGATAAAGTCGCAAAAAATCGTTGTTTCTTTTAATAGAAAGTGTTTTCATCGGTTATAACCGCCGATCGAAATTAGTAGCTGAGGTGTTTTCTGCCTTTAGCTCTTCTTGCTGCGAGAACTTTGCGGCCGTTTTTGGTTGCCATTCTTGCGCGGAAGCCGTGTACTTTCTGTCTGTGGAGTTTTTTGGGCTGATAGGTTCTTTTCATCTCTGATTTTCCCTCCTTTCGAAATTGCCTTGCAAAATTAGATTATAATGCCCTTTTTCAAAAATGTCAATATTAAATTTATAATTATAATTATTATATAAAAGAAAAAAATAACATTTTTATAAAAAAACTTTCCCGAAGGGTAGCCTTCCCGAAGGGCAGCCTTCCCAGAGGGTAAGCCTCCCTTGCCTAAAGGGAGGTGTCTGCGAAGCAGACGGAGGGATTCTTTTTTAATGCAAAAGTCAAAGTGCATAATGCAAAATTAAAGCGGCGAATATTATCTGCCCCT
>JAZQBJ010000181.1:0-11739 GCA_045545715.1 Oscillospiraceae bacterium | reverse complement strand
CTTACGATATTTTTAAACTGCGTGCTCAAAAGTGAAACAAGAAGTTTTTCGCCGGGAAGTTTATCTCCGTTGAGCACAAGGCAGATTCCTATTTCGCCGGTAACCTCGCCTTTTCGGATATAAACGGCGCGCAAAAGTCCGCTGTGAGATTTTTCATCATATACGGAAATTTTGTTTTGTTTTACAAAAAAGCCGACTGCATCAAGGATATCCGAAAACTCCTTCGGCTGTAATCTGCAGTTTTTGCAGTCCATTACGTCGTGGCTTTTTTTGCGGTAAAAACCGAAAACCGGTTCGCCTTTTTCGCCTTTTCCTACCTGATAAATGGCTTTGTTGCGGTATTCTTCCGTTTTCGGAGAACCTATCGCCGGAAAAGGTTCGATATCGAATCCGCCGATTCTTTGGATATGGTCACGCACCCAGCTTGTTTTTTCACGCAGTTCCGCTTCATATTTCATATGGCGGAGAGAACATCCTCCGCATTCGCCGAAAACTTCGCATTCCGGGTCCGTGCGGTCTTTTGAAGATTTGAGCACGGAATCGAGTTCACCGTAGATACAGCTTTTTCCGACCTTTGCAACTTTGATTTTTGCAAGGTCACCGGGAGCGGTAAGCGGAGTGAAAACGACCATTCCCTCATAACGCGAAACACCGCTGCCCTCATTGGTGACAGCGGTTATTTCGGTTTCGATAAAACTTTTTTCTTTTATCAAAAGCTTTTTCTCCATTTTTAATCCTCCGGATATGCTATTGCGCCGGAATAGCTCTGGGTAAGAAGGCTTTCGATATTCGCGATGTGGAAGTTGGTGTTTGCGGCGGCGCAGTTGTTGATTATGAGAATGTCGGTGATTCCGCGGCTTTCAACAAGTTCCGCAAGGTTTCCGTCATAATAACGTTCGTCAACGACATAGGTTTCTTCAAATCCGGAAGCGATATAGGTTGCCGGAGCGTTTCCGTAGGATTCCTTGATGATGACGAGTTTTCTGCCGTTGTTTACATCGGTTTTGATTATTGTAAGCGGATAGTCGCCGCCGAGGAAAACGCCGTAGGAATAAGGTCCGCTGGCATAACCATGCATTACGGAAGAGGCGAAATAATTCTGAAGGTCGCCTTTGTTATACTGATAAGTTTTGTTTGCGACCGGGAATTCGCACCATTCGACATAGTCCGGATTTTCCTCAAGAGCCTTTGCCATATTGGTTCCGGAATAAAGGGTTCCGAGGAAGCCTTCGATAGTGTGCTTCGTATAGGAAGAATAATCGTAATAATCAAGTCCCGCGGCATCCATAAAGGCGGTATAGGCATAATATGCGCCGAGACCGGTCCAATGGTGGTCGGTGTTGAAATAAAGATATTCGTCCTTATGCGCTTCAAGAACGCTGTAGGCATCGACGGGAATAACGTCGCCGTCATACATGGAATAGATATAATCTATGCTGTCCTTTTCGGAATTGGAAATGTTCTGATATCTTCTCGGGAAAGGATAGAATTCGGCGTGCTTCGGAATTACCATATTATATACTTTTACGGAATCTCCGAAAGCGTCGCCATATTTATTAACAACGGAAGCATAGTATTCCGCGGCGGATTTGCTTCCGCCGAAAAGTTCGAATGCAATGCCTTTATAGACGAAGATTCCCGCAACGGTTTCGCCTTCTGTTCCGTCATCAACAACGGGCTGCTCCGGTTCGGAACTGGTTTCCGGCGCAGAACTGCTTTCGGAAGAAGCTGGATTTTCCGGCTGGCTTTCGGTTCCGGAAGAGGTGTTTACGGAAGGTTCGCTGTTTTCCGGTTCGGAAGAACTGCTTTCGGAAGAAGCGGGCGGAATTTCGTCGCCGGTTGTTCCCGGAACGGGACCATAAATCTGCGCGCCGTCAATATGGATTCCGCGCATATCCTCCATTAAAGACTGAAGTTTTACAAAACTTTCGCGGAATGTGAAGGTATCCGCATAAGCGAGTTCGATTCCGAGGGTATATTCGCCTTTCATAAGAGATTCAAAGCTGAATTCGGGCATCTGGTTAAGGTCGCGCTTTTCATATTCGGAATAGGTCGGCTGGGGAAGAGCCCATGCAAGGATTCCTATTACAAAAATAAGAAGAAGGCAGACCGCAACGCTTGCGATTTTTACGATTTTATCATTGCGCTCCTTGTTATAATCTTCGCCGTAGGCGTATTTATCGATTTTCATAAAAGCCTTCTCCTTTCTTTAGAATTTGTAATAGAGGAACGGGTTATAGCTCATACCGACAAGAAGAGCGGTGTTCATAATAAGCATAACTGCGTTCGAAGGAATCATAAGGATTTTTGCGGGCATCTGGAGTTTCGGGCGGTCGGCAATAAACTTTTTGACCGCAGGAACAATTGGCATACAGAAAGCGACCGCAAGGATTATCCAGAAGATGTTGTTGAGAAGGGTTATTTCGAGAGAGATATCCCAGAAGCCGGTGCCTTTTGCGCCGAACATTACCGCGAAGCAATCAAGCATCTGTCCCATATCCTCAAAATAGAACATTACCCAGCCCATAACGGCGATGAAAAGAAGATAGATGTTCGAAATAACCGGAAGTTTTTTGAGCCATTTGAGAAGGAAGAGTTTTTCGATGATTATAAGAACGCCGAACCAAAGGCCCCAGATTATAAAGTTCCAGCTTGCGCCATGCCAGAAACCTGTGAGGAACCAGACGATAAAGAGGTTGAGGATCTGGTGTTTTCTGTTTCCGCCAAGGGGAATATAGACATAGTCGCGGAAGAATCCGCCGAGGGACATATGCCATCTGCGCCAGAATTCCGTTGCGGAACGGGCAATATAGGGATAGTTGAAGTTTTCGAGGAAATGGAAGCCGAAAACTTTTCCGAGGCCGATTGCCATATCGGAATAGCCGGAGAAGTCATAATAAATCTGGATCGAGAACATAAGAACGCCGAACCAGACTGCGGCGGTGCTTCTTGTTGTAAGGTCGCCGGAAAGATAGGTTTCGGCAAACTGGCCGGCAACGTTTGCGATAAAGACTTTTTTTGTAAGACCAACAAGGAATCTTGCTGTTCCGCTCCAGATATCCTCGAGGTTTTCACGGCGGTTGTTAACTTCCACCGCAACGTCGGCGTATCTTACGATAGGACCTGCAACAAGCTGGGTATAGAGCGAAACATACATGAAGAATTTCATATAGTTATGCTGGGGTTCAACGTTGCCTTTATAAACGTCAATAGTATAGCTGAGGGTCTGGAAGGTATAGAAGCTTATACCGATCGGAAGCGCGAATTCCGGAACCGGAAGATCAAGTCCTGTGAGGAAATTGATATTTTCCACAAAAAATCCGCTGTATTTAAAAATTCCGAGAAGACCGAGGTTGAGAACAAGCGAAGAGATAAGCGCAAGTTTTGCGCCGATTTTTCCGCGGTTTTTTTCAATGATTCGTCCATGGAAATAGTCGATGGTCGCGCTGAAAATAAGAAGGGTTACCCAAACAGGTTCGCCCCAGGCATAGAAAAAGAGCGAAAAGAAAATAAGAACCGCGTTCCTGAAAGCTCTGTTTTTTGTGCAGAAATAGAGCAGGATATTAACCGGCAGGAAAAGATAGAGGAAAAATAAGTTTGCAAATACCATATTTTGTCGTCCGTCCTTGTTTGAAATTTATCTATCTGATGTCGTTTTTAAGCGAACTTTTTGTCAAGACAGTAAAAATATAATAACTTATTTTTATATTCTTTTCAACAAATATTGAATTTTTTAACAATTTCCTAACAAAATTATTCCGGAAAAGATTATTTGAGCCGGAAAAGAAGTTTTGCAACGCCTTTTGCCGAAAAAGGGATTATCGGCGAAAAATATCCGCCTTTTCCGTGGATTTTTGTTGAAAGAAGAAGCCAAAGAGTAAGAGCTATTCCCGAAAGGAAACCCCAGATTCCGAAAAGCGCCGTTCCGATAAGAAGGAACATCCGCATAAATTTTATTGCGTAACCGAGTTCATAACCGGGCTGGCTGTAGTTTGCCATTGCTACAAAAGCCATATAGAGCATTGTTTCCGAAGCGAACCAGCCGCTTTTTACCGCAAAATCGCTCACTATTATACCCGCGATTATCGAAAAGGTCGAAGAAAGCATTCCCGGAGTGTTGAGCGACGAAAGCTTCAGCCCGTCTATCACAAATTCGAGGATAAGGAGCTGCCAGATTATCGGGATATTCTGATTTTCCGTAACAAGAACGAAACGGAAAACTTCCGGAACTTTTTCCGGATATTCCAGCGCAAGAAGCCATACCGGCGTTACAAAAAGGGTGACTATCATAGTCAGAATTCGGGTTATGCGAAGATATGCACCGGTAAGCGGCGGAAAATAATAATCGTTTGCGTCCTCGGCGATATCAAAAATCGTCGCCGGCATTATCATTGCTGTCGGGGTATTATCAACAAGAACAATCAGGTCACCCTGCATAATCTGAGCCGCGGCAACGTCCGGTCTTTCGGTGAATTTATATTTCGGGAACGGATTCCAGCGCTGTTTTCCGTTTATAACATTTGCCATATCCTCCTGACTCATGGTCAGGGCTTCGATTTTTGAATTCTTTATTTTATTGCGGACATCCTCAAGCATTTCTCTGTCAACTTTTCCGCTTAAATAGCAAAGAGCGATATCGGTTTTTGAAACGGTTCCGATGGACTGATATTCAATGCTTAAATCACAGTCGCGTATTCTTCGGCGGATAAGCGCCGCATTGAAAAGCATTGTTTCCGTAAAACCGTCACGGGAACCCCGAAGGACCTTATCACGGTCCGGCTCCGCGTTATCCCTCTGCGGATAATTCCGCAATTCGAAAACAAAGGCATTTTCGAAGCCATCCACCATGAGCACGGTTCTTCCGCTGAGCACCGCAGTTACGATCATTTCATCATCTTTCTCCGGATCCACCCCTCCAAAAGGGATAAATTTTTCGAAAAACTCCTTTTCCGAATCCGCATCTCCTTCTTTGAGAAACGAAAATTCCGCAAGAATTCTTTCGAGAACGTCGCTTCGAAGAAAGCCGTCTATCATATAGAGCACCGCGGATTTTCCCGCGATTATGAGTTCCCTTTTCTTCAAATCAAAATTGCGCTTTGTGCAAAAAAGTGCGTCAAAATGCAGTTTATTGACTTCTATATCCGTTGAAATGTTCATAAAAAACGCCGCCTTTCCAAAGGATATTTTTCCAGAAAAAGCGGTGATTATTCGCAAAGAACAAAAAGATGAGCACGGATTTTTCTTCGTGCTCAAAATAAATATCTTTTCCGATGTTGACCGAACGGTTTTTTTATGGTATAATTGTTGCGTAAGCAACAGTTGCAATTGCAACAATTTTCATTGAAAAGGAGGAAGATATATGCCTAAATTTATGAAAAGCCTTAATATAATCAGCCGATGCCAAAGTTCTTTCCGGAACGCAAAACTCGGTAACGAACTTTGTTCCGCCCATCATTCCCTTGTTCTTGCAATTTGCCGCGAACCAGGAAGAAGCCAGGACGAACTTGCAAAAGATATCTGCATCGACAAAAGCGGAGTTGCAAGAGCCCTTGCTTCCCTTGAAACAAAAGGGTTTGTTGAAAGGAAAGCCGACCCGGAAAACAAGCGAAAACTTCTTGTTTATCCCACGGAAAAACTGCTTGAAATCATTCCTTCCGTCCGTTCCGTAACTGCAGAATGGAACAAACTTGTTTCCGAAGGAATTTCCGAAGAGGAATTTGCAGTTTTCCAATCCGTTCTTTTCCGCATCGAAAAAAACGCCAGAAAAACGCTTGAAAACCAGGAGGTGACGCCGGAAAAATGAAATTTTTTATAAAATATCTTAAACCATTCAAAAACCGTATGGCAATCGGTTTTTCGATAAAAGTTTTGGGAACCGTTGCGGAACTTTTTCTTCCGTATATACTTACACATATTCTTGACAACGTTATCGGAACTTTGCGCGTTGAAAAAGTTGTTTTCTGGGGCGTTGTTATGATAATCTGTGCGGCAGCAGCCTGCGCCGGAAATATTGTTGCAAACCGAATGGCGGCAAAAACCTCGAAAGACTTTTCCAAAAAAATGAGAAAAGATCTTTTTGAAAAAACGCTTTATCTTTCCGCAACCGACACCGACCGTTTTTCAATTCCTTCCCTTGAATCGAGGATAACCACGGACACCTACAACGTTCATAACTTCGTAAGTATGATGCAGAGAATGGGCGTGCGCGCGCCTATTCTTCTCATCGGCGGACTTGCCATAAGCTTTTTTATGGATCCGAGCCTTGCTCTTATAATGCTTGCTACCCTTCCCTTTATTTTTGTGACGGTATATTCCATTTCCAGAAACGGCGTTCCGCTTTATACCAAAGTTCAGAAATCCGTTGACAATATGGTAAGGGTCGTTCGCGAAGATACCCAGGGAATCCGCGTGATAAAAGCACTTTCAAAAAACGATTATGAAAATCGCCGCTATGATGAAGTGAACCTTGCTCTTTCCAAGGAGGAAAGAAAAGCCGGCACCATTATGGGTTCGGTTAACCCCATCATGACCCTTCTTATGAACCTTGGAATCACTGCCGTTGTTGCGGTAAGCGCTTTTACTGTTGCAAAAGGAATTTCCACGCCGGCCACCGTTATTGCCTTCGTTCAGTATTTCACCCTTATTTCCATGGCGATGATGGTAATTTCAAGAATTTTTGTAATGTATACAAAATGTGCCGCTTCCGCAAAGCGAATTGCGGAAGTTCTTGAAACCCCGGACGAATTTTTTGTCACGGAAGATTTTTCCGCCCCTGACAGCAAAAAATTCATCTCTTTCGAAGATGTTTCCTTTTCCTATCTTGGAAAGAAAAATAACATCGACAATCTTTCCGTTTCTGTTCCAAAAGGCGGAACTTTAGGAATAATCGGCGCGACCGGAAGCGGAAAATCCACCTTCACAAAACTTCTTATGCGAACTTATGAAGCAAATTCCGGAAAAATCAGAATCAACGGAAGAGACATAACTTCCTATGACCGCAAGGAGCTTACGGCCATGTTCGGTGTTGCGCTCCAGAACGATTTTCTCTATGCAGATACCATAAGAGAGAACATTTCTTTTGGAAGAGAACTTTCCGAGGACGAAATAAAACATGCGGCAAAAATTGCCCAGGCGGAAGAGTTCATTGAAGCTCTTCCTGAAAAATACGACCACGTTATAGCTCCGAAGGGAACCAACCTTTCCGGCGGCCAGCGGCAAAGGCTTCTTATTGCAAGAGCAGTAGCCGCAAAACCGGATATCATAATTCTTGACGATTCTTCCTCCGCACTCGACTATAAAACCGACGCAGCCCTCAGAAAGGCCCTTGAAACCGAGCTTTCCGGTTCCACCGTTATCACTGTTGCTCAAAGGGTCAGTTCCGTTAAAAACTGCGGTATGATCCTTGTTCTTGATAACGGAAAAGTTATAGGAAGAGGAACGCATGAGGAACTTCTCGAAAGCTGTCCGGAATATAAGGAAATCAGCGATTCTCAGATGGGAGGTGCTTTTGTTGACTGAAAATAAAAAACCTAAAAATACAAAAGGAATCCTCATTCGCCTTGGAAAATATGTTTTTAAAGAATGGCCGCTTTTTATTTCCGCGGTGATTTTCACCCTTCTTTCAAACCAGCTTTCGCTCCTTGGCCCTAAATATTCGGGAGCGGCAATCGATGCCATAGGTCTTTCCGGCGGAACGGATTTTAATGCTGTTTTTGAAAACGTTATCCGCATGGCCGTTTGTTACGCCGTTTCGGCAATTCTTGCATATTTTCTTGCGGTCATCATGGTCCATCTCAGCCAGCGGATCGTTTATACCATGAGAAAACAGCTTTTTGAAAAGCTCAACACCCTTCCCGTGGGATATTTTGATACCCACCCCACCGGAGATATCATCAGCCGAATTTCTTACGATATCGACACCATAAACTCCTCCCTTTCCCATGACCTTGTTCAGGTTATGACAAGCGTTTACACAGTCCTCGGTTCTCTTGTTTTCATGTGGAATATTTCAAAACCGATGATACTGATTTTTGCTTTTACCGTTCCGGCTTCGATTCTTTTCACCCGTTATCGTTCAAAAAAAGTTCGTCCGCTTTTCAGCGAACGTTCAAGAAAGCTCGGTGAACTCAACGGCTTTGCGGAAGAAATGCTTTCCGGAACAAGAAGCATTGAAGCCTACGGAAAACAGGACGTAATATCCGGCCGTTTCAACGAAAGAAACGAAACCGCAATGGAAGCCTATTATAAAGCTGAATATTACGGCGCGACCCTTGGTCCGTCCGTCAACTTCATCAACAATCTTTCCATGTCGCTTGTCGCAATGCTCGGCGGAATCCTTTATATGCTTTCCTTCGGCGGAAAAGTTGAGGAATCTTCGATTTTCTTCATTACTCTCGGCGGCGTTGCCCAATTTGTTCAGTACTCGAGAAAATTCGCCGGCCCGATAAACGAATTTGCAAACATCCTTCATGAGTTTCAGTCCGCTTTTTCTGCGGCGGAAAGAGTTTTCAAAATTATTGACGAAGAACCGGAACCCGAAGATTCCCCTGATGCACAAAGCCTTGATGACGTAAAAGGTTTCGTTGAGGTTGATGATATTTCCTTTGGATATGTCCCGGAAAAACCGATACTCAAAAACGTTTCAATAAAAGCAGAACCAGGAAAGACCATTGCGATAGTCGGCCCCACCGGCGCAGGAAAAACCACCATAATCAACCTTCTTATGCGTTTTTATGACGTTGATTCCGGCGAAATTCGCCTTGAAAGTATTCCGGCAAAAGATATAAAACGAAAAGACCTTCGTAAAGCTTTTACAATGGTTCTTCAGGATACCTGGCTTTTCCACGGAACGATTTTTGAAAACATTGTTTACGGAAGAGAAAACGCTACTCTTGATGAAGTTAAAGCCGCCGCAAAAGCGGCAAGGATCGATAAATATATCGAAAGCCTTCCGGAAGGATATGACACCGTTCTTTCCGATGACGGTGTAAATATATCCAAAGGTCAGCGCCAGCTTATCACCATTGCAAGGGCGTTTCTTTCCGATGCGCCGATGCTTATTCTTGACGAAGCAACTTCCAACGTTGACTCCAGAACAGAGATAAAAATTCAGGAAGCCATGAATGAGCTTATGAAGGGACGCACCTGTTTTGTAATTGCCCACCGCCTTTCTACCATTCAGAACGCAGACAACATTCTTGTTGTCCGGGACGGAACCATTACCGAGCAGGGCACCCATGAAGAGCTTCTTGAACTCGGCGGATTTTACAGCACACTTTACAATTCTCAGTTTGCATAAAACAAAGAAAGGACGGCCTTGCCGTCCTTTCTTTGTTAAATCAAAACGGAGGGAGCAAGCTCCTGCCGTTCTTTTAAATTATAAAGTTTTATATTTCGGGATAATATCTCCCCTGATGAGGCTTCCGAGAACAGATTCGAGCATAACTCCCTGGCGCGGGTCGCTTCCGTAGCTGAAAGTTGTTTTTACACAAAGTTCCGCAAAATCCGTTGCTTTTCCGATCGCTATCGGAAGGCTTGCTCCGCCGAGCATTGCACCGATGAGTACCGAAGCAAAAATATCACCGCAGCCCGGATAATGCACCGGAATATATTCACATGGAGAATACCAGAAAGAGCCCTGTTCCCCGTCATAACCGATGTTCGCAAGGATTCCGGAGGCAAGTTCGACCCCGGTGACAACGATCATTTTCGGGCCGAGGTTATGAAGTTTCAGCAAAAGGCTTCTGGCTTCGGTAACTGTAATGGGTTCGGTTTTATAGCTTTCTCCGAGAAGCATTGCCGCTTCGGTCATATTCGGAGTTATAACATCCGCAACGGCGACCAGTTCTTTCATCCTGTTCTGAAGGCTTTTGGTACAGGTTTTATAGGCTTTTCCGTTATCGCCCATTACCGGATCAACAATTTTTAAAGCATTGGGATAGCTTTTGAAAAATTCAAGGCAGGAATCCACCTGTTCTTCGCTTCCGAGGAATCCGGAATAAACCGCTTCAAAATCTATTCCGAGATTTTTATAATGTTCAAGGGCCGGTTTTATATAATCCGTAAGATCGCGGAAAACAACTTCGCCGAAGCCGCCGGTATGGGTAGAAAGTACCGCAGTGAGAACAGGACAGACCTGGTTTCCCATTGCGGAAAGAACCGGAAGTATCACTGATATTGAGCATCTTCCGAAGCCGGAAAGATCATGTATTGCGGCAACTCTTGCCGGTCTTTTTTCCATAAGTACACCTCAAATTTAAAAATTTTCTCCATTTAATTCGCCGAAAAATTCCGCGTATCTGTTTTTTAAAATTGCGGAAAATATTTTTACAAAACGAAGATTGGAGGGATTTTTTTATGAACAAAGCAGTTTCTGCTATCATGGGCGGAGCAGCGGCCGCTGCAGCGGTCGGAACAGCGGTTTATATGATGAATAACCGCAGGGGAAGCAATGTCCGCAAAATGCGTAAAAGCGCCGCAAAAACCGTTAAAGCCGTCGGTAATATTGCCAACGGAATTTCAAGCATTATGCATTAATTAAGCTCGTCAATAGTTAATCCGTAGCTTGGAAGGAATTCTTCCACAAAAGTTTTTGCTTCCGGAAGATCCATTTCATCAATGGATTCCATTATGCTGATTTTTGCTTTTGAAAATTCGCGGTTTCCGGAATTTTCCTCCTCAACGCATTTTATAAGGGCGGAAATTTTATCCGCGGCCTTGAGCAATTTAAGAAGTTCCGGATCTTCGCCCGAATGATCAAAAAACGGTTCATAATCCGGGCGAAGATCTTCCGGAAGCATATCGAGAAGTCTTTTGTTTGCAACTGCCTCAACTTCTTTATAAGCTTCTTTTATCTCCGGATTATAGTATTTTATCGGGGTAGGCATATCGCCGGTAAGAATCTCGCTGCAATCGTGATACATAGCAAGCATTACAAGGCGTTCAACGTCGCAGTTTCCGCCGAAACGGCGGTTGCGCAAAAGACCGAGACAATGGGCAATAACAGCCGTATCAAGGGTATGGACAGAAAGGGATTCCTGCTGGCTGTTTTTCATAAGAGACCAGCGGAAAATATGTTTCATTCTGGAAATATATGCGTAAAATCTGCTTTGTTTCAAATTTTCTTCCTCCCGATGCAACAAAACCGAAAAAAATCGGCACTTATATTATGGAACGCGCGTTCCCATCACTTTTAATAACCCGTAAAGGCCACCACCAAGCGGACCATACGTAAATTATATTATAAGACTTTTTATCGAAAAATAACAGTCCTTTTTTGTATGTTCCGACCCTTTACGGGTTATTTTTTGTTTTTTGCTCTTTAAAAATAAGGTAAAAAGGTATATACTGTAAAATGGAATTTTATATACGGAGATAAATCTTCGTTTCTAAATAAAGATAAATGATTAGAGGAAATTTTATGATCGGAAATTTTCAGAAAAAAAACAAAAATCTACATTGGTATCTGCTTGCTCTGGCTGCCCTTTGCGGAATAATCACCGTTGGCCTTATTGTTTACCGCAACGGAGGGATTTTCACATATTACGGAGATTATAACTGCCAGCAGATCGCCTTTTATATGCACGCCCATGAAATTGTTACAAGCGGACAGATCGGTTGGGATTGGAACACCGACCTTGGCGTAAATTTTATAGGTTCATATTCGTTCTATCTTCTTTTCAGCCCCTTTTTCTGGCTGACTCTTCCTTTTGATACTTCGATGAAGTCGGAGGCCAAGCG
>JAZQBJ010000180.1:0-1847 GCA_045545715.1 Oscillospiraceae bacterium | reverse complement strand
GTGATTATCATTATTTGCATCCCCTTTCGTTGTGGATAATACTTATTATTTTCAACATAATTATACTAAAAATTAGCTATTTTGTAAAGATTTTTTCGTTATTCAAGTTTTCCAAACCCATAACCCTTTTCTTTGAATTCTGAAATAAGAATCTTAAGAGCTTCCGGAGTTGTCGTTCGTGTTGCGCTGTCATGAAGAAGAACTATCACTTTTTCGCTTCCGATAAATTCCGAAGAAAGAACGTTTTCGGCAATTTCTTCCGCCGAAAGAAGCTCGCCAAGACTGTCCTTTCCGTCTGCGTTCCAATCATACCAGCGCATTCCTTCGCTGCACGTTTCATCTTTGACCGCCTCGATAAGCCATTTCGGCGCGGCATAATTATTGCTTCCCCCCGGGAAACGAAAAATTTTACATTCCTCTCCGGTTACGGAATATATCCACTTTCTTTCCGCTTCAATATCTTCGAGAAAGCTTTCCTCCGAAAGATATATCTTATCATAACTGTGGCTCATGGTATGAAGTCCTATGGAATGTCCCTCGCTGTGAATTCTGAAAAGTCTTTCGTCAGCTTTTTCGTCCGAAGGCCCTATTACGAAAAAAGTTGCTTTTATATTTTCTTCCGAAAGAATATCAAGGATCTCCTCCGTTATTTCCGAAGGGCCGTCGTCGAACGTAAAATAAACCGTTTTTTCCGCATTAGCATCAGCTTTTTCTGCTTTGAGCACCGGAATTGCAAATGCCGTGCTCAAAATAAAAACCAACGCAGGAAAAATTATAAACCGGATTTTTATAACGCCGTATCTCATTTTTAAAAATCACCGTCCGAAAAGTTTTGTGTTGACTTAATTAAAATATAAGGTTAATATAGATTGTATGCCATTTTTAAAGGAGATATCTCATCTTGAAAAACATAAACGAAATCACAAAAGCCGAAGCTTTGAAAATAAAATACATCCTCACCGATATCGACGGCACTCTTACCGATCCGGACGGAAGAATTTCTCCCGAAGTTTATGAAATGCTCTGGAAACTCCGTGAAGCGGGCTATATTCTTATTCCCGTCACCGGAAGAACCGCCGGCTGGGCTTCCGTTGCAATTACCGACTGGCCCGTTGACGCAATAATCGTCGAAAGCGGAAGCGTTGTTTACTATCTTGAAAACGGTTCAAGAAAAGAATTTATTCACCCTTCCGTTCCAAAGGACAGATATTCCGTTCACGAAAAAATCCGCGAAACAGCACTTGCCAAAAACCCGAAAATAAAGGTAAGCATCGACCAATACAGCCGTTTCAACGATTTTGCCTTCAACTATGCGGAAGACGAGGACGATAAACTCACTTTTGAGGAAGCAAAAGAGGTTCTTGAAGCGGTAAAAGCAATCGGCGCAAAGGGCAACATCAGTTCGATTCACGTCAACACCTGGTTCGGAGATTATGACAAACTTCCCATGAGCCTGCTTTACCTCAGGGAACATTACGGTGTTGAAAATCCGGAAGACTGCGTAATCTATTTCGGTGACGCCGCAAACGACGAGGAAATGTTCGGATTTTTCCCCATGGCCTGCGGCGTTGCAAACTTTATGAAATATGCCGGATTTGCAAAACATCTTCCGACATATATCACCACTTATGACGGCGGAGAAGGTTTTTGCGAAGCCGCAAACATTCTTCTTACCGCAAAGGAAAACCACATCTCCGAAAAATATGATCTTGAAAAGTCATGACCACCCCCTAAAAGGGGTAGCTTGAAAACGCCCTGTAAGGGCTTGTTGCTTGCTGCACCTTAAAGATGCTGAAATAATTTAATTAGCAAAATCTATTTTGTTCTTTGCAAATTTACCGCTTGAT
>JAZQBJ010000179.1:0-6062 GCA_045545715.1 Oscillospiraceae bacterium | reverse complement strand
CTTTTACCTCGATTTTGCTCCGTTTAGTTACCCTTTCACAGCAAAAACCGGTGCCGCTTTTGGCACCGGTTTTTATTTTTTACCGACTGAAATATATATTTTCCCGAAAGGTGTTTCCATAAATCCCGAAAGTTCTTTTTCCGAAAGTTTTGTTTTTCCAAACCCGGGATCGCAGACAAAAAATTCGTTGTCTTCAAAATCATAAACCAAAATCCAATGCATGACTTTATCATGGATTCCGTCGGCGTTTCCCTCGATAAAAGTCTGGAGAATAACGATTTTTTCTTCGTTCAGTTCGTTTTTTATTGTTTCAACATTTATCTCCGCACCGGTTTCCGAAACAAAGCCGCCTTTTGTGATGTATTTTTTGTGCTGTGCAAGAAATTTTTGATAAAGTTCTTCGGAATAATATCCGTTTTTGTTATCAAGATAATTTTCGGAGGAATGAACTATTTTTGCAGAAAGACCTTTTTCCGAAAGCGCAAAAGCAATTGCGGAACCGAGAGTTCCTTTTTCCTTTTCAACCTTATATTTTCTGTAATATACCGGCTCTTTTGATTTTTTCGGAAATTCGATTCCATAATAATCCAAAGCCATCATGAAACAGCTTGTTCCGCAGGTTTCCGCTTCCGAAATTCCATAATCCGGAAAACCGTGCTGTCCGTAAAAACTGATTTTTTTCAAAAGACTTTCCTCCTTTCTCCAAGTAAATATTAACCCAAAACCAAAACCGCTGTCAACCTCATAAACATTGAAACAGCTTCGCTTTTATGTTATAATTTTTCAGGAATTTTCGTTAACGGAGGTAAAATCATGATTAAAAACAGAATCCACACAGAAAACGCACCGGCGGCCATTGGCCCTTATTCCCAGGCAATTGACCTTGGCGAAATGATTTTTACCAGCGGCCAGATTCCCGTTGCTCCGGACGGAAGCGTAAGCGAAGATATTTCCGAACAGACAAGGCAAGCTCTTCTTAACCTTAAAGCGGTTGTTGAAGCCGGCGGAAGCAGTTTTGAAAAAGTTATCAAAACCACCGTTTTCATCACCGATATGGCCCAGTTCGGCGCCATAAACGCGGTTTATTCGGAATTTTTCACCGAACCTTATCCCGCAAGAAGCTGTGTTCAGGTCGCAGCACTTCCCAAAGGAGTTTCCATTGAAATCGAAGCCGTTGCGCTCAAATAAAGCAAAAACCCCTCCGAAAAGGAGGGGTTTTTTATATCATTATTTCCTGCGATTTTTTGAAAAGCAGTTTTCCTTCGGAAGATTCTTCGCAGGTTATTTTGTCTCCGAAAGTTATTTCTCCGGAAAGAAGCATTTCCGATATCGGGTCTTCCGCCGCTTCACGGATATATCTTTGGAGCGGACGGGCACCTTTTTCGGGAGAAAAACCGTTTTTGACTGCATCTTCCACCGCAAAACAGGAAAAATCCGCTTTTATCCCCGCACCGGAAAGCCTTTTTTCAAGTTTCCCGTAATACTTTTCGGCAATCTTCTTTGCAGCGGTTTTATCAAGTCTTTCGAAAACGACCGTTTCGTCAATGCGGTTTATAAATTCCGGACGAAAAATTTTTTTCATTTCTCCGAAAACGGCTTTTCCGTTAAAATCGTTTTTTCCTTTTTCATCAAGAAAACCAAAACCGAGGTTCTGCCCCTTTCCTATATATTCCGCTCCGATATTCGATGTCATTATTACAACGCAGTTTGTAAAATCCACCTTTGCCCCATGGGAATCCGTTAGCATTCCGTCATCCATAAGCTGAAGGAAAAGGTTATACACTCCCGGATCGGCTTTTTCGATTTCATCAAAAAGAACGACAGAAAAAGGTCTTCGGCGAACTGCTTCCGTGAGTTTTCCGCCATCGTCATAACCTATATATCCCGGAGGTGAACCGATCAGTTTTGTTACGGAAGCTTTATCTGAATACTCGGACATATCAAAACGAATAAGAGCTTTTTCATCGCTGAAAAGTTCTTCTGCAAGGGCTTTTGAAAGCTCGGTTTTGCCAACCCCGGCCGGACCCGTAAAAAGAAAAACCGCTATCGGTCTTTTTGGATCCCTCAGTCCGGCACGGTTTCTCCGGATAGCTTTTGCAACGACCGAAACCGCTTTTTCCTGACCTGCCACCATTTTATGGAGTTCGTTTTCAAGATTGAGCAGACGCTTGCTTTCATCTTCGGTTATTTTCCCGACGCTTATTCCCGTTGCAAGCGAAAGCACTCTTGCAACATCCTGTTCTGTCACCGTTCTTTCAAAATTTTCCCGGGAAGAAAAATATTCCATCGCTTTTCCGGAACAGGATTCGTCAATAAGATCTATTGCTTTATCCGGAAGACGCTTTTCGGGAAGATATCTTATAGAAAGGCGCACAGCCGCTTTGATCGCGGAATCGGATATTTTAATTTTATGGAATTTTTCATAACGTTCCTTAAGGCCAGAAAGAATCTCGATCGCCGTTTTTTCGTTTGGCTCCGGAACATCAACACTTTGAAAACGGCGTTCCAATGCGGCTTCTTTACGGATAAATCTTCTGTATTCCTCGGTTGTAGTTGCGCCGATAAGCTGGATCTCTCCCCTTGCAAGCTGCGGTTTTAAAATGTTTGAAGCGTCTATTGCACCCTCCGCGGCACCTGCTCCGACTATGGTATGCACTTCATCTATAAACAGGATTATATTACTCGAACGTATAACTTCGTCAATTACGGTCTTTATTCTTTCCTCAAAATCGCCTCTGTACTTTGTTCCGGCTATCATAAGCGAAAGATCAAGCGCGCAAAGCCTTTTGTTCCTTAAATTTTCAGGAACTTCGCCTTTTGCCATTTTTTGCGCAAGACCTTCGGCTATTGCAGTTTTTCCGACACCCGCATCTCCTATAAGACAAGGATTGTTTTTTGTTCTTCTTGAAAGGATCTGGATAACTCTTGTTATTTCCTTTTCCCTTCCGATAACCGGATCGAAGGCGTTTTCTTTTGCAAGACGTGTAAGATCCCGGCTGTACTTATCGAGCCCTGGAGTTTTTTGTTTTTGCTTTTCTTTCTGCTGGTTTTCCGAAAAAACCGGCGCAATACTCACTTCTCTGAAAAGCAGATCAAGGTCGCACCCGAATTCCGAAAGATATCTGACAGCGCTGCAATCCGGTTCTCTCAACATGCAGGAAAAAATCGTTGCAATATCCGCAAAACCTCCGCAGCGTTTTGCCTCCGCAAGAGAATTTTCAAGTATCTTTCTGCAAAGGGGAGAAAAATCCGCGGGAGAAAGATTTGATTTTGTTCCCCTGCCGATGTTTTCCAAAAGTTTTCCCATAACTCTTTCACAATCCGTTTTTGATTCGGATATACTTTTTAATTCACCGGCATCTCCTTCCCGAAGTATTCCCCAAAGAAGGTGCTCCGTTCCGACAAAAGAATGTCCCAGAATAGACGCTTCGCTCAGAGCGGAATTTATCGCCGCATTTGCCCGGGGAGAAAAACCCGAAAATTTAAACATGTTGAACCTCGCTTTTCATATAACTTACACATTTTAATATTGTCGGTTAAATTTCGGTTATTCAAAAAGGGAAAATTTGCATAACAATAAAGAAATTATTTTGAAGTTTTTTATAAATAATTGAAACTCTTTTTGTTTTTAGTGACAAATTCAGATTTTGGTGTTAACATTAGGTATAAACGTTTTTTTGAGGTTTGAAATGTTCAGAAAAATTTATAAAAAACTGACCTATTCCCAATTTCTTGCGCTTGGCTTTATAGTTGTAATTCTTTCAGGAACTTTTTTGCTTTGTCTTCCGGTTTCGTCAAAAACCGGAAACTGGACAGACCCTTTGACTGCGCTTTTCACCGCAACAAGTTCCACATGCGTAACCGGTCTTGCAGTAAAGGACACATATCTTTATTGGTCACGCTTCGGTCAAATTGTCCTTCTTTTCCTGATACAAATCGGCGGACTTGGGTTTATGTCGATTTTCACCATTTTTTCGGTTTTTTTGAAGAAAAAAATTTCTCTCGGAGAAAGAAAAATCCTTGTTCAGATTTCCGGAAATATGAGATATCACGGCGTTGTTTCCATGATGAAAAAAATTATTTTTGGAACTTTTCTTATCGAAGGATTGGGCGCACTTGTTCTTTCTTTTCGGTTTTGCCGTGAAATGCCTTTCGGCGAAGGGCTTTTTTATTCGGTTTTCCATTCGGTTTCCGCTTTTTGCAATGCAGGTTTTGACCTTATGAGCCAATTCAGTTCCGAAACTTCTTTCTCATCATATTCCGGCGATTGGCTTGTTAACCTTACTCTTATGTCTCTGATTATAACCGGTGGAATAGGTTTTCTTGTTTGGGACGATTTTGAAAAACACCGTTTTAATTTCAGAAACTATTGTCTTCACAGCAAACTTGCTGTTCTATCGAGCGCAATTCTTCTCTCATTCGGTTTTGTTTTTTTCCTCGTTTCAGAATGGAACGCTTCTTTTTCTGAAATGTCCGTTCCGGAAAAAATTCTTGCGGCAATGTTCCAATCCACAACAACAAGAACCGCGGGTTTTTGCACCGTTCCGCAAAACGAGCTCAGCGAAGCAGGGAAGCTTTTTACTTCCGTTTTTATGTTCATCGGCGGAAGCCCTGCTTCTACCGCCGGCGGAGTTAAAACAACTACCATTCTTGTTGTAATACTTAGCTCCATCGCTTCCGCAAGAAACATTAAAAATGTCACTATTTTTAAAAAACGCATTGCCGAAAACGTTGTTCATCAAGCAACTTCCATCTCCACAATTTATCTTTGCGCCATTATTCTTTCCTGTGCAATAATGACAATTATTGAACCTTTTTCTCTTTCCGATATGCTTTATGAAACCGTTTCCGCTGTCGGAACAGTTGGGCTTTCCGTTGGAATAACGGCAGAACTTACCGTTTTTTCAAAATTGCTTTTGATTTTGCTTATGTTCTTCGGAAGAATCGGCGGGCTTTCGCTTGTTCTTGTTCTTGCGGAAAAACAAACGCCCATTTTTACGGAACGCCCTGTTGAAAATATTTTGATTGGTTAAGGAGAAAATAAAATGAAATCTATTCTTGTTCTCGGTCTTGGAAGATTTGGAAGACATCTTGCCCACAAACTTCAACAACTTGGAAACGAAGTTATGGTAATTGATAAGGACGAAGCGCTTGTTGAAAAATATTCCAACACTTTTACCGATGCGCAGATTGGCGATTGCACCGATGAAGCGGTTATCCGTTCCCTTGGGGTAAACCAGTTTGATGTTTGTTTCGTTACAATCTGTGATGATTTTCAGTCTTCCCTTGTTACCACTTCCCTTGTTAAAAAAATGGGTGCACGCCACGTTGTTGCAAAAGCAAAAAGGGATATCCAGGCGGAATTTCTTAAGAAAATCGGCGCGAACGAAGTTATTTATCCGGAAAGGGAAATTGCGGAAAGCGTTGCGATGCGTTATAATTCTGACAACATTTTCGATTATATTGAACTTACAAGCGAATATTCGATTTATGAAATTCCTATTCTTCCGGAATGGGCAGGAAAAAATATTCTTGAACTCAATATCCGGAAAGAATACCGCATAAACATCATCGCAATTAAGCACAAGGAACATCTTCAGCCCATGCCGGGACCGGATTATGAATTCCGAAAATCTGACCACGTTGTTGTGCTTGGAAAAAGCGACGATATTTTTCGAATTGCCGGAAAAGCAATTAAATAAAAAAAATACGCCTGCATTTTTATGCAGGCGTATTTTTCAGATTAAATCAAGAATTTTTGCGGTTTTCTCTTCAACAAGCGAAAAATCCATAGCAGGAATATAGCATTTTTCAAGTTTATCGTGAATTTCTTTTGCCTCTTTCATGCAAAGAACCGCCTCGCTTATAAGTTTTTCCGCCGAACGAAGGGCAAACCTTATTCTTATTTTATTCCGTGGATATTTTTTCTCATCGTTAAATCTTCTTGAATGTATAACACGATAGGGCAATATATCGAATTTATGCCTTTTGTTTTTTGTCATAAATCCAAGTCCGATTTCCGGAATAAAGATATGCTCCGTTTTTTCAGAAGGAAAAAACGG
>JAZQBJ010000178.1:0-13789 GCA_045545715.1 Oscillospiraceae bacterium | reverse complement strand
GCCGAAGCATGCGGAAGCATGGTTGTTGATATCGGCGGCGGCACTTCCGAAGTTGCGGTTATCTCCCTCGGTGGTATCGTAGCTTCCAAATCCGTCCGTGTTGGCGGCGATGAATTTGACGCAGCAATCATCTCCTATATTAAGAGAAAATATAACCTTCTTATCGGTGAACGCAGTGCCGAGGCTATTAAAATGACCATCGGTTCCGCATTCCCCTTCGAAGAAGAACTCGAAATGGAAATCAAGGGCCGCAACCTTGTTGACGGTCTTCCCAAAAACATGTTCATCACCAGCGAAGAGATCCGCGATGCTCTTGCAGATCCGCTTTCTTCCATTATGGACGCCATCAAATCCACCCTTGAACGCACCCCGCCGGAACTTTCCGCAGATATCATCGATCACGGCATCACCCTTACCGGCGGCGGCAGCCTTCTTCATAACATCGACAAACTTATCAGCAAAGAAACCGGTATGCCCGTTTATATTGCTGAAAACGCACTTGACTGTGTTGCGGCAGGCGCAGGCGAAGTTCTTGACAACATCGACCTTCTTAAAGAAGTTGTTTCCGACAGTGAACGTCGCCTCGGATAATTTTTCCGGCAAAAAAGATCCGTTCATGGAGGAACCGCTTTACCGACGGATCCTCCATTTTATTTAAGGCTTCTCCTTGAGAAGAAGCTGCCGCCGAAGGCGGCTGATGAGGTGTAAAACGCAAAGCTCACCTGCTAAAAATGATGTTTGCTTTCAGAAAAACACCTCATCCGTCTTTTTACAGCAAGCTGCAAAAATCCACCTTCCCCTCAAGGGGAAGGCTATTTCACCGAAAGGAGGTGCGGCGCACCATGAATAAATTTTTCAAAAGCTGGTCTTTTAAGATCCTTTGCGGACTTGCGGTTTTTGCCGTTGCAATCATGATCCGCGCCGCGGCTTCGGGAAGTGCGGATGTTTTTCTTTCCCAGGCGGTTTCGGTGATTTCCCAACCGTTTTTAAAAGCAAGCACCGCAATTACAAATTCCGTCGACGAATTTCTTGACAGATTTGCAAATGCGGAGGAAAACTATCTTCGCGTTCAGGAACTTGAAGAACAGCTTAGGGAAGCAAACGAAAAACTTATCGGCGCGGAGCAGGACAAACGCGAAAACGAACAGTTCCGTTCCTTCCTCGGCCTTAAAGAAACCAACCCGGACTATGAATTTGAACCGGCAACGGTCATCGGCCGAGATTCCACCAACCGTTTCTATTCCTTCACCATCGACCGCGGAAGCCTTCACGGAGTTGAAGAGGCCGACCCCGTCATCACCGCGGACGGTCTTGTGGGAATAGTCTGGGAAGTGGGTCTTACCTATTCCCACGTCCGTACGATTCTTGATATTTCGGTACAGGTCGGCGTTTATGACATTTCCACCCGCGACTCCGGTATTGTAAGCGGAGATATCAGTCTTTCTTCCGAAGGACTTTGCGTTCTGGAATATCTCCCGAAAGATTCCGGAATTGCAAACGGAAACCTTATCGTAACTTCCGGTATCGGCGGAGTTTTCCCGAAAGACCTTGTTGTCGGAACGGTAAAATCCATTGACGTTGACTCCGGCGGACTTTCGCTCACCGCAAAAATCTCTCCGGCTGCAGATATTGCCGATGTCACCGACGTTCTTGTTATAAAGTCCTTCAACGGACAGTCCGACGGATTTTCCGATTCTTCCGAAGAAGGCGGTGAAACCGAATGACAAAGCTTTTTCGCCGCAGACTTCTTAAATTTTTTGTTTATGCCGCAATCGTTTTTTCGGCGTATATAATCCAGACAACCCCCGGGCTTTTTGATTTTTACGGAATAAAGCCCGTTCTTGTTTTGCCCGCCTGCATCTGCATCGCCGTTTTTGAAGGCGAATTCGCCGGTGGGCTTTTTGGTTTTGTTTTCGGTCTTTTTTGTGACAGCACTTCCGAAACGGTTTTTGGCTTCAACGCCCTTCTGTTTCTTGTTTTCTGTGTTGCCGCGGGACTTCTTACCATCTACGCTTTCAGAAGAAGTACCCTTAACATAATGCTTCTTTGTCTTGGGGCGATTTTTCTTCGCTCCGCTTTGGAATTTTTCTTTAATTTTATACTCTATGGATACGAAAATCTCGAGCCTTTCTTTTATACGGAAATCGCTCCGCAGATAGTATTCACTTCTCTTTTTTCTCTTCCGTTCTGTGCGATTTTCCGGTGGCTCCATAAAAAATTTGAACCGGAAATGACAAAGGAATAAACAAAAGCCATTTCGTAAACGCGGATATTATCTGCTTAAAATTTATTTG
Organism: Oscillospiraceae bacterium; assembly: GCA_045545715.1. GTDB lineage: Bacteria > Bacillota > Clostridia > Oscillospirales > Ruminococcaceae > UMGS1668. The sequence goes on along the minus strand of JAZQBJ010000178.1, from coordinate 11,495 downwards.
GATGGGATTACAATCCCTCCGTCATTTCCTGCGGAAATGCCACCTCCCTTTGCACAAGGGAGGCTTATAATTTTGAAAGGAGGCGGATTTTAATTGGCCGAAGGAAAAGAACTCAACGTTTCAAAATATCGTCAGGGAATCGTCATCGGCGCAGTTTTGCTTGTTGCGGCAATTTTTATCATCCGCCTTATGACAATGCAGATAGTTGAGGGCGAATCTTACCGTTCCTACCTCACCGAAGGATATTCCGTCACCAAAACCATCGAAGCTTCCCGCGGGGACATTGTTGACCGTTACGGAAGACCTCTTGCCACAAACACCGTTTGTTACGATATCACCTTTGATAAAAACAACATAGTGGAGGATTCGGAAAACTCCGTTATTCTCGAGCTTATTTCGATTCTTGAAAAAAACGGCGAAGAATGGATCGATAACCTTCCCCTTTCAAAAGAAGCACCTTTTGAATATACCGGAACGGACACCGCCCGCTCAAGACTGCGCAAACATCTTGACCTTGCGGAATTTGCTTCGGAAGAGGACGTTGTTTTCCGCCTTAAGGAAAAATACGGACTTGAAGAAATGAGCGACGAGGACTTCCGGAAAGTTGCCGGAGTTCGTTATGAAATGGACAGGGTCGGTTACAACTACATCACTCCTTACACTTTTGCAAAGGACGTTTCCGCCGTCACCATAAATATCATCAGCGAACACGGATATTATTTTCAGGGAATCGAAATCACCGAAAGCTATGACCGGGAATATCCCAACGGCGACGTTGCGCCTCATATAATCGGCCTCACCGGCATTATTTATGAGGAAGAATATGCCGAACTTGACAAAACCGTTTACGGAATGAACGATATAATCGGAAAAAGCGGCCTTGAATCCGCTTTTGAAAGCATTCTTAAAGGAAAAGACGGAAAAATAAAAGTCACCTATGACGCAAACGGCGAAATCATAAACGAAGAAATAATTGAAGAAGCCGTTCCCGGCGCAACGGTTGTTTCCACCCTTGATATGGACCTTCAGCGTGTCACCTATAACGCCCTTGAAAAGCAGATACTCAACCTTCGAAACACCGCCGAAGCCGGAAAGGGCCGCGAATCCGAAGGCGGCGTTGCAGTTGTAATAAAAGTAGGAACCGGCGAGATCCTTGCCGCTGCGAACTATCCTTCCTTCAACCTTTCGACTTATTACGAAGATTACGCCGAACTTCTTGAAACCGAGTATAATCCGCTTTTCAACCGTGCTGCGGAAGGAACCTATGCTCCCGGTTCAACTTTCAAACCCGTTGTTGCAACGGCGGCGCTTCAGCTTGAAAACATAACTGCAAGAAGCACCGTGAACTGCGAACATGTCTATACATATTTTACGGACTATCAGCCGACCTGTCTTGGTCACCACGGAAGAATAACCGTCCGGCATGCTCTCGGCTATTCCTGCAACATATTCTTTTACGAAATAGGCCGAATCATGGGAATCGACAACATCCGCCAGTATGCCTATTATTACGGTTTGGGCGAGCCCACCGGAATTGAGATCAAAGAGCGCATCGGCCAGGTTTCCAACCCGGATTGGGCAAACAACAACGGAATTTACTGGAACAACGGCGACGTTCTCCAGGCTTCCATCGGACAGGGTTACAGCCTTTTTTCTCCGATCCAGATGGCAAACTATGTTGCCACCATCGCAAACAGGGGAGTAAGGGTCAACGCCCATTTTGTAAAATCCATAAACTCCCACGATTTCAGCGAAGTTCTTTTCGAAACTCCCGTCGAAGTTCTTTCGGATATGCAGATGACGGATTATACCTATGACACCGTTCTTTCCGGAATGCTCCAGTCCTCCCAGGATTCTTCCGGTTTTGTCTGGGGCGATTTTGATATAAAAGTCGCTTCAAAAACCGGTACTCCCCAGACCACCACAAAAACCGTTAACAGTACCTTTATCTGTTTCGCTCCGGCGGACGATCCGGAAATTGCCATTGCGGTAATTATCGAAAAAGGCTGGCAGGGTTATACCGCCGCCCCGGTTGCAAAAGAAATTCTCCAGTATTATTTCGGCACCGAAAGCGGAAATACCCCCGAAACCGACATTCTTGTTCCTTAACAAAAAGTTTTTCAGCGCCCGCATTCCCCGCGGGCGTTTTTTTGTGTGTTTTTTGTCATAAAACCCTTTTTGGCGGAATAGAGTTTATACTCACCGTTTTTTTCAAAAGGGGGAATCATTGATGAAAGGTATGCCGGAGGAAAGAACAATTCTTGCCGCGGAATACATAATTGAAAACAAGGCGACGGTGCGTTCCGCCGCAAAAAAATTCGGGGTGAGCAAAAGCACCGTTCACAAAGACGTTTCTGAAAGACTTAAACACCTTAATCCGAATCTTTATTCGGAAGTCAAGGCTGTTCTTGAAAAAAACAAACAGGAAAGACATATCCGCGGCGGAAAAGCCACGAAGGAAAAATATGCAAAACTCCGCTGAGCACCGGTAAAAATCTTTTTGCACACCCGTGCTCAACGCGCCAATTCCCGTGCTCAAAAACAAAAATGATTATAAAAACGCTTTCGGGGCAAAATATTCCCGGAGGCGTTTTTGTTATGAAACTTCGTATTTTTGCCCTTGCCTTTATCACCGGTTTTGTTTTTTGTTTTTCCGCGGCGGCGTTTTTTATTTTTTCATTCGGCAAAAATCCTTTGCCCGAAAAAAGCGAAACTCCCGAAACGGAAGCGGTTTTTCTTGAAAACGAAAAAGAGGTTTTTCTCCTTATCTATGAAAACCCGAAAAGCTTCGGGCCTTTTACCCTTCTTAGTTTCGACGCAAAGGCCGGAAGGATCCCGGTTTTCAGTTTTTCGGAAAAAGCTGCCCTTAACTACGGCGGAGTCTTTATTTCCGCAGGGGATCTTTTTTCAGCGGTTTCGCCGGAAGTTTTTGCCGGAACAGTTGAAACAAACCTTGGTATAGAACTTTCTGGATATTTTATCTGGAACAGGGAAGCCGCGGAGGAAATTGTTTCAAAAACCGGCGGCTTTGATTATTTTCTTCCGAAAAACATCCGGTATTCCGAAGGGGATTCCTATGTAAACCTTCTTTCCGGCGTTCAGAGCATGAACGGAAAGAAAATCTGTGACCTTGCGGAAAACCCCAAGTTTTCCGAGGCGGAAAGATGCGACACCGTTTCCCGCCTCGGCGCCGCATTTTTTAACCGGCGGCTTAAAAGATTTTTGCCGGAAAGCAACGTATATTCCGTAATTTTCAATTTTACAAAAACCGACGTTTCGGCTTTTGATAAGGAAAGCATCGCAAAGCTCGTGGAAGTCCTCTGCTCTTCCGGCGAAAGTCTTTCCGGACATATCACAAACGATACGGAAAAGGACCTTTCCACCGGGCTTCTCTATTTTTCCGACGAAACAAAGAAAAGGATTATAAAATATTTCGGGTAAATTCATTTTATTGAACTTCGCTTTTGTCTGTGATATAATTTACCGGTAATTTATCTTTGCGGAGGAAAACAAAAAATGAAAAAAGTGTTTGCACTTTTACTCACTTTTATTATGCTTCTTTCCCTTTCCGCCTGCGGCGGAAGAAAAACTCCAAGCGGAGTCAGAATTCCCGAAGATGACGGAATAGTCGATAACATTGTCATCGACGGCGAAGAAGTTTCCGCGGTGGATTTTGTTACCGAAAGCGTAAACAAATATATTGCAAGCGAGCAATATAAGGAAGCAAACGGATTTTTTGTTGAAACCTTCGGCGAAGCGATCCCTTTGACCGTTACCCGAGTGATCGACCTCAAAGCCTACGGTCTCAGCCAGTGTAAAATGAACGTCCACTATCTTCTCATCAAAACCGAGTGCAGCTGGGCAGCCAAAGAAAACGGAGATATCTTCTCAAGCGACAATCTTCTTCTTGTTGCGGATTATGACACCGGCGAAGTGTGGAGCGAATTCGATAAAGATGAAGCCTGGCTTGAGGACGGAGAGAAGAAGGAATACTGGACTTATGCAATGCTCAACGGCCCTCTTGTGGGAAGCGGCTATGACGGCGGGGCTATTATTGGAGAAAACAGCGAAACCCGTGCGGAATTCACGGAAGAAGATCTTGCGGCGGTGAATGCGGGAATTGTTCAGTAAAAAAACAAAGGGGCGGATAATTTCCGCCCGTATCTTTACCTCCTCGGAGGAGGAGGGATTTTTTATTACTGTAGTGGCGGATATTACCCGCCCGAGGTTAGCGGGACAGGGTTTCTCTCCCTCAGTCAGCTTCCCTGACAGCTCCCTCATCAGAGGGAGCTGATTAAGTTTGTTCCTTATCTGGGTAGGCTGTTTCGGAACGGTTTGGTAAAATAGATTTTATCAAAAATAAAAAAAGGGCGGATAATTTCCGCCCTTTTTTTAATAATAATATTACATTTATTTAAAAGAAGGCGTTTTGCCTATTGACTTTATCGCTTTAAAGTCCTATAATAAGTACCAACGAAGCGGCTTTTTAAAACAAGCCGTTTTATATTGGAGGAAATGAAAATGAAAAAAGTTATGAGTATTCTTATCGTCCTTGCAATGGTCCTTTCCTTTGCCGGTTGCGGAAGCGAACCCGTCGCCGAAGGAAAATATACCGTAGGTATCTGCCAGCTTGTTCAGCACGAAGCTCTTGATGCCGCAACACTTGGATTCAAAGAAGCTCTTCAGGAAAAACTCGGCGAAGACGTTGTCTTTATTGAACACAACGCTTCCGGCGATGCCGCAACCTGCATCACCATCTGCAACCAGCTTGTTTCTGAAAACGTTGACCTTATCATGGGCAACGCAACCGCCGCTCTTCAGGCAGCCGCTGCAGCAACTTCCGAAATTCCGGTAGTCGGAACTTCCATCACAGACTATGCGACCGCCCTCGAAATCTCCGATTGGACCGGAGTTACCGGAAGAAACATCACCGGAACCGCAGACCTTGCTCCCCTTGCCGAACAGGCTGCAATGATCCCGGAACTTTTCCCGGAAGCAAAAAAAATTGGTATTCTTTATTGTTCCGCTGAACCCAACTCCGTTTATCAGGCAAACGTCGTTATCGATGAACTTGAAGCAAAGGGCCTTGAATGTGAAGTTTTCACTTTTGCCGATACCAACGACGTTGCAAACGTAACCGCTTCCGCCTGTGCTTCCTCCGATGTTATCTATATTCCCACCGATAACACCGCAGCTTCCTGCGCAGAAACCATCAACAACGTTGCTCTTCCGGCAGGAACCCCCATTATCTCCGGTGAAGAAAACGCCTGCAAAGGCTTTGGCGTTGCAACCCTTTCCATCAGCTATTACGACATCGGCTATATTGCCGGCGAAATGGCCTATGAAATTCTTGTTAACGGTGCAAACCCCGGCGAAATGGAAATCGGCTATGCTCCCGAATTTGTTAAGAAATATAACGCCGACACCTGTTCCGCTCTCGGAATTGAACCTCCGGCAGATTACGTTGCAATCGGCTGATCATGCGAAAAAAGGGCGGATGATATCCGCCCTTTTTTATTTTGGGTAAAATCCATCTTCCCGAATCGTTCCGAAACAGCCTTCCCTTTTGACTGTAGGGCGGGGGTTTACTCCCGCCGTAATAAAAAATTCCTCCTCTGATGAGGTAATAACCCGGGCGGATAATATCCGCCCCTACCGTAACACACCGATATCAATTTCAGCTCCGTAGGGGCGAACCTGTGTGTTCGCCCGAAATAGCCTTCCCCTGGGGGAAGGTGGCATTTGCGAAGCAAATGACGGATGAGGGGCATAACCCTGTTCCATTAAAAACGGGCGGATATATCCGCCCCTACCATAATAAAAAGTCGGGCGCACATATAGATATGCCCCCACGACCTTTCTGCAGGCACCGTTTAAAACCGAATGTTTTCCCGAAAAAATTTTTAAAAAACTGCAAAAAAAATTACGAAAAAGTATTGACTTTATCTCTTTAAAGCGTTATACTTTTAAACATCAAAAGCAAAACCGATTCAGAAAGGATTTCAAGGGCTATGAAAAACATGAAAGTTTTTGAAAAAGAATATTTCATGTACCGCCGCGCTCGATTTATGAGCGCTTATTGCCGCATGAAAATTTCCTGAAAAGGCTTCTGGCCTCTGCAAGTGTTTTGTAATTTTGAATTGCAAATCAAAGCGGTTTCCGAAAGCTTTTTGGGAAACCGCTTTTTTGTATCGATTTTTAAAATTTCTGGAGGAAATGAAAATGAAAAAGATCGTAAGTATTCTCATGGTTCTCGCAATGGTTTTTTCAATGGCCGCCTGCTCTTCCGAGCCGGCCGCAGATGACGCCTATACCGTAGGTATCTGCCAGCTTGTTCAGCACGATGCTCTTGATGCCGCAACCCTCGGCTTCAAGGAAGCTCTTTCGGAAAAACTCGGCGACAAAGTCACTTTCGTTGAACACAATGCCTCCGGCGACGCCGCAACCTGCGTCACCATCTGCAACCAGCTTGTTGCAGAAGGCGTTGATCTTATGATGGGCAACGCAACCGCAGCTCTTCAGGCAGCAGCAGCCGCTTCCGCAACCATTCCGGTCGTCGGAACTTCCATCACCGACTATGCAACTGCCCTTGAAATCGAAGGCTGGACCGGAAAAACCGGAACCAACATCACCGGAACCGCAGACCTTGCTCCTCTTGATGAACAGGCCGCAATGATCAAAGAACTCTTCCCGGAAGCAAAAAAAGTCGGTATTCTTTATTGCTCCGCAGAACCCAACTCCGTATATCAGTCCGACGTTATCTCCGGATATCTCACCGATATGGGATTTGAAGTTGAGGTATTTACTTTCGCAGATTCCAACGACGTTGCAAACGTAACAACCGCCGCCTGCGCAGCAGCAGACGTTCTTTATATCCCCACCGATAACACCGCTGCTTCCTGCACCGAAACCATCGCAAACGTTGCGATTCCCGCAGGAAAAGCAATCGTAGCCGGCGAAGCAGGTATCTGCGGCGGCTGCGGCGTTGCAACCCTTTCCATCGATTATTACGATATCGGTTATGCCGCAGGCGAAATGGCATACGAGATCCTTGTTAACGGCGCAAACCCCGGCGAAATGGAAATCGCCTATGCAGCTGACGTTCAGAAACTTTATAATGAAGCAAACTGCACCGCTCTCGGAATCGAAGTTCCGGAAGGCTATGCACCCCTTGAATAATTTTTAAAATACTGCTATTATATTAAGGTATAATATTTTACCGGAGGAAATTTTTATAATGCTTGACATTAGTACTCTTTTAAACGCTTTTCCGGGCTATATTGCCCAGGGCGCAATTTGGGGAATAATGGCTCTCGGCCTGTACATTTCGTACAGGCTTTTGGAGTTTTCGGACCTTACTGTCGATGGTTCCTTTGCAACCGGCGCGGCAGTTACCGTTATGCTCATAATCATGGGCTGGCCTGCCTGGGCGGCAATGATCGTTGCCGTAATTGCGGGAATGCTCGCCGGACTTGTTACCGGTCTTCTCCATACGATGCTCGGCATCGCGCCTATTCTTGCAGGTATCCTTACCCAAATCGCGCTTTATTCCATCAACCTTCATATCCTCGGTAACAAACCGAACCAGGCTGTTTCCGTCGATAAATATGACCTTGTTCTTTCCCTTAGAACCGTTAACGAAGCCATCGTAATCGCCCTTATCTTTGCGGCTGCGCTTATTGCGGCTTTCTATTGGTTCTTCGGAACCGAAGCAGGTTCCGCGATCCGTGCAACCGGATGCAACCAGGCAATGGCGAAAGCCCAGGGAATCAACATCAACTTCTGCAAAGTTTTTGCTCTTGCTCTTTCCAACGGAATCGTTGCTCTTTCCGGCGGACTTCTTGCGCAGTACCAGGGATTTGCGGACGTTGCAATCGGCCGAGGCGCAATTGTAATCGGACTTGCTTCCATCATCATCGGCGAAGTTCTTGCGGAAGCTTTCTTCGGAAAGCACATGACCTTCTGGCTCTGCCTTTCTTCCGCGGTAATCGGCGGTATCCTTTATTATATCATCATGGGCGTTGTCCTTTGGCTCAAACTCCCGACCAATGATATGAAACTTTTCACCGCAATAATTGTTGCGATTTTCCTTGCTGTTCCTTATCTTAAAAAGAACTTCAAGAATTCCTTCTTCCGCCTTAAACTTGCGGAAAAGAAAGCGGCAAAGGAGGCGGGAAAGAATGCTTGATTTAAAAGGAATTTATAAAACTTTCAATCCCGGTTCCATAACCGAGAAAAAAGCCCTTCAGGGAATCGATCTTCACCTTGAGGACGGAGATTTTGTTACCATAATCGGCGGCAACGGCGCAGGAAAATCCACCCTGCTCAATGCAATCGCCGGAGTATGGCCCATTGACGAAGGTTCCATTCATCTTGCGGGACAGGACGTTACCGCCGTTCCGGAACACAAAAGAGCCGCCCTTCTCGGACGCGTTTTCCAGGATCCCATGACCGGCACCGCCGCAAATATGCAGATCGAAGAAAACCTTGCTCTTGCCGCAAGAAGAGGCAAAAAACGCGGACTCGGCTGGGAAGTTACCAAAGCCGAAAGAGAACATTATCACGATATGCTCGTTTCTCTCGACCTTGGTCTTGAGGATAGACTTTCCGCGAAAGTCGGACTTCTTTCCGGCGGCCAGCGCCAGGCGCTTACCCTTATGATGGCGACCATGGTAAAACCGAAGCTTCTTCTTCTCGATGAACACACCGCGGCTCTTGACCCCAAAACCGCCGCAAAAGTTCTTGAGATCACCGACAAAGTCATCAACGAAAACAAACTCACCGCCCTTATGATAACCCATAATATGAGCGACGCCATCAAACACGGCAACCGCCTTATTATGATGAACGAAGGCAAAATCGTCTATGACGTTTCCGGTGAAGAAAAGAAAAACCTTACCGTTGAAGATCTTATGAAGAAATTCAGCGAAGTGGGCGGACATTTTTCCGACCGCGCAATTCTTGGATAAATCCTTTCATTTTCCTCTGTTTCTTTTTCATAAAAACCCCGTGTTCAAGAAAACACGGGGTTTTTATTTTTATTGATCCTGGAAAAACATATCCTGCTTTTTTATCATTGGCCAAAGTCGGAGATAATCCGTTTCCGGGTTTTCGTTTTTCATCAAAAGAGCCGTTATGCGGCTGTTCTCATAAGTTTTATAATAATAAACTTTGTTTTCCATATCCATACAGGAGGAATAGATCGTGTGTTCAAGGCCGTTTTTAAGCCTTATACAGCCTTTAACCTGTTCCACCGAACCGAGGATGTGAAATAATCCGGAAAGATCTTCTTCGCCTTCTGAAAGCGAATTGAGTTTTACAAACGCCGCCTTTATAAAACGGGAAGGGGAGGAATAATCCCCGGGAAGACCAAAGGCGCCGGCTCCCCGGCTTTGGGAAGAAAAAAACGCTTTTTCCGAAAAGCTGTTTTCCGCGTCCTTTGGGGAAATACCAACATAGTTTCCGAGATTATTAAGGTGGTAATCAAACGGCGGGCTGTTTGTAAGAACGCCCACCGGATTTTCGGTTATCACAAGTCCCGTTTCAAGCGGCTCTGCAACTATTGAGCCGGTTCTGTCCGCAAAAATCCAATGGAGTGGAGTGGCGGGAAGTTCCGGACAAAAGTTTTCGTTAAGAACGTTTACGTTTTTGAGCATTGTTTTCGCTTCATCGAGATTTGAGCACGAAGCGAGAATATAAGTCATTATTTCAAAAGACGCAAGGTTTTTTACCCCCTGTTTTTCCGGAAAATAGACAGCATTACCCGGAAAGTTAAGCGCAGCGGCGCAAAGTCCGTGCTCATTCATGGCATCATAAAAAAGAGGCGTCCCTTTTTCAAGGCGTGCAACACCGATCATGGCGTTATGGCTTTGCATTTCTTCTTCTTTTAAAAACCGCAGTCGGAATTTTCGGGGAAGAAAGCAGATTTCCTCACCGAATCCGTGCTCAAAATCAAAATTTCTTCCGAAAAGGTTTTTATAGCAAACAGCAGTGCACATCGGATTTCTCCTTTTTTGCTTTAGTTTGCCCGGGTTTTTGTAAAATATAAAAAGCTTCCGAAAAAACGGAAGCTTTTTGAGCACGTTATTGTTTTTATAGCTGTAAAAATCCCATCAAAGGCTTATCCTGTTGATAAGTTCCAGTTCTTCTTCGGTAAAAGAAGTGTTTTCGCAGGCTTTTATATTGTCGAGCAGTTGTTCCGGTTTGGATGCGCCGACAAGAACACTGTTAACTATTCCGTCGCGAAGGACCCAGCTGAGCGCCATCTGCGCCAGGGTCTGGCCGCGTTTTTTTGCCAGCTCGTCAAGCTTTCGGATCTGATCCAGTTTTTGCTCCGTAAGGACATTTTCGCGGAGGAATCTTCCGTCTGTGACAATGCGGCTGTCGGCCGGGACACCGTTAAGATAGCGGTCTGTCAAAAGTCCCTGGGCAAGAGGCGAAAAGGCAATTATTCCTTTGCCAAGTTCTCCGGCGGTTTTTTTAAGACCGTTGTTTTCAATGGTTCTGTCAAAAATGGAATAACGGTTCTGGTTGATAACAAAGGGAACTTTCAGATCGTCAAGGATCTTTGCCGCTTTTTCAAGGGTTTCGCCGTCATAGTTTGAAAGGCCGGCATAAAGCGCTTTTCCGGATTGAACGGCAAAGGCAAGAGCGCCCATGGTTTCCTCAAGAGGAGTTTCCGGATCCATCCTGTGGTGATAGAAAATATCGACATAATCAAGACCAAGGCGTTTAAGACTCTGATCAAGGCTGCTCAAAAGATATTTCCGGCTTCCCCAATCCCCATAGGGACCCGGCCACATCCAATAGCCGGCTTTTGTCGAAATAACAAGTTCGTCCCTGTATGCAGAAAGTTCTTCCTTAAGGATCCTTCCGAAGTTTATTTCTGCTGCTCCTTCGGAAGGGCCATAGTTGTTTGCAAGGTCAAAATGGGTGATCCCATTGTCGAAAGCAGTAAAACACATTCGCTTCATATTATCAAAATGTCCGGTATCGCCGAAATTATGCCAGAGCCCAAGAGATATGGCCGGGAGTTTTAATCCGCTTTTTCCAAGGCGGTTATAGGGCATTGAATCATAACGATTTTCTGATGCGGAATACATGTTTACCCTCCTTTGGTTTTAATATAAGGAACAATTCTTTAAAAACAGAATAGCACCGACCACGCGATAAAGCAACAAGAAAATCTGCGAAAATTTTTAAAAAGCAGCTGATGCCTGGAGCATAAACCCGCCGATTATGATTTCCATTGGAACACACAGTTTTCTTTGCTTACGCTCTTTCAATGACGGAAACGGAAAAATGATCCGACTTCTTGCAACAAGCTTATCAATTCGGGCGAACTTTTAAAACACGGCTCCTGAAGAGCAACATTTTATATAAGAAGTTATATTTAAATATCAGGAAAGTCCTCGCCTTCATATCAAGCACATACTCTTCAAAGCCTTCCTCAAAGGTTTTGTCCATTTTATGGTTCATCTTAATTCTATCCATAA
>JAZQBJ010000177.1:0-4457 GCA_045545715.1 Oscillospiraceae bacterium | reverse complement strand
GGCAATAAGCCTCATTTTTATTTACGATTTGTATATAAATCTATAAAAACAACAATTTGTATTCGTTTTCCGGTTTTTTTGAGCCGGTTTTATTAATCCATAATTTTTGGCTGATGATGTCATAAAATATTGCAAATTGTCATAAAAAGATGTATTATATCAAAAGTTTGTTTTTTTATGATACAGGAGAGTTTTATGACAAAAATCATTCGTTTTGTTAAAAAGAACGTTGTTTTCTGCGTTGCGGCTTTTGCAGCTTTGGCAACAATGTTTTTTGTTCCGCCGGATGCGGAGTATCTTTCATATTTTGACTGGCGCACTCTTGCCTGTCTTTTTCTTACCCTTGCGGTTGTTTGCGCCCTTGGAAACGTAAAGTTTTTTACCATTCTTGCAAGAAAGCTTGTCCTTCTTTCCGGAAACTTAAAAAGGCTTTTTCTTCTTCTTGTTGTAATAACTTTTATTGGTTCCATGATAATTGCCAACGACATGGCGCTTATCACTTTTCTTCCTCTCGGATATTTTGCCCTTTCCGTAACGAAGAACGACAAGTTCATGGCATATCTTTTTATTCTTCAGAACATTTCCGCAAACCTTGGCGGAATGCTCACCCCTTTCGGAAATCCGCAGAACCTTTATCTTTATTCCTATTTTGAAATTCCCACGGCGGAATTTACCGGAATTATGCTTCCGCCTTTTCTTCTTGCCATAGCGATGCTTGCGGCGGCCTGTTTTTTGGTAAAGCCCGAAAAGCTCAGCTTCCACGAGGAATTCCCCGAAAAATTCCACGTTAAAAAGACAGTTCTTTATATGCTTCTTTTTTCCCTTTCCATCCTTATTGTTTTCAGGGTCATACCTTTCTGGCTTGGACTTCTTATAATTCCCGCAGTTCTTTTCTTTGTTGATAAAGATGCGCTTTTTGAGGTTGACTACGGCCTTTTGGGAACTTTCTTTTTCTTTTTTATTTTTTCCGGAAACCTTGCAAGGATCGACGCGGTCAATGAATTTTTCTCCGTTCTCCTTGCAAAGGATGCTCTTGTTGTTTCCGTCGCTTCCTGCCAGTTTATAAGCAACGTCCCTTCGGCGATCCTTCTTTCCCGCTTTACTTCCGACTATCATTCGCTTCTTCTCGGAGTTAACATAGGAGGAACGGGAACACTTATTGCATCTCTTGCAAGCCTTATAACTTTCAGCGAATTCAGAATACTTTATCCGGAACAGACGAAAAAATATCTGGTTATGTTCACTGTTATAAATATTATTTTCCTTGTTGTTATGACAGCGGCGGCAAAATTTTTCTTTGTCTGATATCATCAAAACTTTTGCCGGCGGTTTTCCGCCGGCTTTTTTTACAGATAAACAAAAAAGCTCACCGATTTCGGTGAGCTTTTTATTTTACCGGGCAAATTGGGAGTTTTGCCCTTTTCGGCCAATTAAGGAATCAGCAATAATTTTCCATCGGGAAAGTGAGATATTTGATTTCGTCGAGCTGATCAACGGTTACAACGCCTGCAGGAGCATTGAGAACGTCGGGAATGCGGTTTACGATGGTTGCGCAGGTGTGTTCAACGGTTGCGGGTTTAACAACGTGGAATTCAACGTTGGGTTCGCCGGTAATTTTCCAATCGCACATATCGCCGTCATCGGGTCCGTAAACTTTACCGATGCACTGGGTTTCGATAACCGGTCCCTGGAAGGTTTCGGTGGTAACTACTGCTGCCATACCGATGCAGTTGCCTTTGGGAATAACTTTGCCCATGGTTTCGGAATAAAGGTCGGAATCATAGAAATAAGGAACGCATTTCTGAGTGTTGGATTTAACGGTCCAGCCGAATTTGGAAGCGAGGGATTCGTTGGAAGACCATACATAGGAAGGTTCGAGAACTTCGGGATGAGCGATCTGTTCTTCAAATTCTTCGGGGGTAAGGCCAACGCCGTGAGCTTCTGCAAGTGCAAGGCCGTAATCTTCTACGTTATAGGAAACAGCGCCTTCGATTTTGGTGATCTGATCGCAGCCGCCTGCTACCATTCCTACCATGTTTACCCAGAAGATATCTTCCATACCGGAACCGACGAAAGTGCAGTTGTTTTCTTTTGCGATAACGTCAAGTTTGTTGGTAAGTTCGGGGCTGGTGCTCCAGCTTCCGGTGGATTCTTCGCAGGTAGTGATTACATTGATACCTCTGGAGAGGCATTTTTCAAAATGATCATAGCAGTCGCTTACAAGGGAGAAAAGGGTTACAACAGCGATGTCTGCGTCGCAGTTATCAAGAACTTCGTCTGCGTCGGATTTGATGGTAACGCCGGTTTTTACGCCGAGTTCTGCAAAATCGCCGATATCCATGCCTACAACAGCGGGGTCAACGTCGATTGCGCCGACGATCTGTGCACCTTTTTCATAAAGGTAACGGATGATGTATTTTGCCATTTTTCCGCAGCCGTACTGTACTACTTTAACTTTTTCCATTTTCAAAAACTTCCTTCCTGTTTTTTTGTTAACATTATTATAATCTCTAAAGCAGGTTGAGAGTCAAGAGTTTTTTGTTAAAAAATTATTAATTTATCGAAAAGCCACCGGAATTTGGAGCCGGAGGAACATTCCCCTTTTTTCGTCATCAAAAACACTGAATTCGGTAAGAACTTCGCAGATATAATCCCCCGCAACTTTATAATTGTTTTCTCTGCAATATTCAAGAAGCCGTTTTGCATATTCCTTTTCGTCGTCAAAACTGTCAAGATAGATACAGACATACATTCCGCTTTCAATGCGCTTTACGGAATCGCTTTGAGGAAAATTATCGTCAACAAGTACGAAAATTTCATCGGATTCAAGTTTTCCTTCAAGAAAGCTCTCTTTTTTCATGGTGGTTCCGGCGTTGCAGTAATAAATTTGCGGCAAATTATGCTTTATAAGGCTGTTTTTAAGCTCCTTGAGCTCGTTTTCGTAAACTTCGATGCCGTAATCATAGAAATTTATGGAAGTTGGCATTGAATAGATTTTTCTATGAGGAATATATTCTATGGTGATGGTTCCGATGCTCGGGGATTTGCGATAGCGTTCGAGACTTTCGATGGTGCGCGAAATTGCCGCAAGCTGGAGGTTAAGGTTTGCCATCTGCTCCTTCACCTGTTTCTTGCGGTGAATAAGAATGGATTCGATAAGCTTTGTGTCGCCGCTTTCAAGAATCTCTTTTATTTCCTTAAGTTCCATTCCGAGAGCCTTCATATACTGTATCATATCGAGCCTTGCGTTCTGGCGTATATTATAGTAGCGATAGCGGCTTTCCTTATCGGTATAGCAGGGTTTTATAAGGCCTATTTCATCATATAGCCGAAGGGTCGAGACGGAAATATTGTTTATCTTAGCCATTTCTCCGATACTGAGGAGTTCATTCTTCATTTTTTCACCTCCAAAAAACTCTCAAGCAGTATGAGAGTTTTGCTTATGTTATCATATTAACATATTTTTGCGTTTTTTCAAGCGTATTTTGACGAAAACAAACACATAAGCAATAAAGCTCCGGGCCAGGAAGGCTCCGGAGCTTTATTGCTTTGGAAAGGAAAAAGATATGAAAGGTAAGATATTTTCAGATTTTTTTGCGCAGAGCAATGACGATCGCTATTGCGGCAAGCCAGAACATCTGGAAAGCAAGAAGTACATACATTGCAAGATCCCTGATGTTTCCGGTGAAGAGGAAAAGGGTTACAAGAATGAAGCCGAGGATTATGCCTATCATTTCGAGCAGAGCCGCTGCAAAGGAGGACTGTCTTATGATTCCGCAGCAGTTGAGAAGATCAGAAAGAGCGAAAAGGCTTCCGTCATAAACGGCAGCGGCCGGCGCGCTTTCGCGTTCTTCAGTAAGTTCGGCGCATTTTTGCTGATATTTGGAAGAAAGAAGGTTAAGCTGACTTTCGGGATATCCGAAAAGACCGCAGAGTTTCTTTCTTGTGATGTTAGGGTCGCTGCAGTTGATAACAAGGCGAACGCCGCGCTCTGCCATGATTCCGAGAGAGCGGTAAACCTCTTTATCAGCGTGGTAGCTTAGAACAAACATTGCGGTAAGTTCGCCGCTGTTTGCAAGATAGAGTATATCCTTTCCGCTTCCGACATATTTGTTTTCATAATCGTGGGAAGGAATATCTATTCCGTGGTTTATCATAAGTTCACGGTTGCCGATGAGTACGCGTTTTCCGCCGACCCAGGCAGAAAGACCCATTCCGTCTTCATATATTATTGTATCAACGGGTTTGAGAAGTTTTTTATCTCCCTGGACAACGTTTATAAAAATGCTTCCAAGGGTGCTTCTTGTACTGCAGATTACAGAAGCGGCATCGAGGATTGCCTCATCTATTCTTCCCTGAGCAAAGGTTTTTATTCCGTGAAGAACAATGCTGCCTTCGGGGAAAAGCTGTTCAATATCGAGGAGGACGGAATCCGTTTCCGCAAAAGTTTCGGCGGT
>JAZQBJ010000176.1:0-7303 GCA_045545715.1 Oscillospiraceae bacterium | reverse complement strand
CATATCGTATGTATATTCGCCCGGCTCTGCGCAGATATCAACAACTTTTCCCTGTTCAACAATGCACATGCACTGGCCGTCAGCTACTGCGATTATCGAACCGTTGGATATGATATTATCTTCGCCTTTTGTGTTGGAGCTTCTTGCGCCCGTTCTTTTTTGGCCTTTTACCGCAAGAACGTCTGCGGCTATCGCTTCGCAGTAAAAATACTCTCTCCACTGGTCGGCCAATACTCCGCCGATTGCTCCGCCTATCGCTTTAATAAGTCCCATGGAAACATCTCCTTTTCATATAAGTTTATATTATAATTATAAGATTTTTTATGCCAATTATCAATAGTTTTGTATAAAAAAGATCCGGAACAATGTTCCGGAGCTTTTTTTCAGGAAAGTTCTATCATATTTGTATAGAGCTGATAATATTTTCCTTTTTGTTCAAGAAGGTCATCGTGGTCACCGCGTTCAACAACTTTTCCCTGTTCAAGAACAAGAATGGCGTTGGAGTTGCGGACAGTAGAAAGTCGGTGGGCAATAATAAATACGGTTCTGCCCCTCATAAGACCGTCAAGACCTTTTTCAATAAGTTTTTCTGTTCTTGTATCGACCGAAGAGGTTGCTTCGTCAAGGATCATAACCGGCGCTTCAGAAACAGCCGCCCTTGCAATAGCAATAAGCTGGCGCTGTCCCTGGGAAAGGTTTGCGCCGTCGGAATGGAGCATTGTATCATAACCTTGAGGAAGGTGGCTTATGAAATAATGAGCATTGGCGATTTTTGCCGCTCTTATGCAGTCTTCATCGGTAGCATCGAGTTTTCCGTAACGGATATTTTCCATAACCGTTCCGGTGAAAAGGTGGGTATCCTGAAGAACGATTCCAAGCGAACGGCGAAGATCCTCTTTTCTTATATCTTTTACGTTTATTCCGTCATAGATTATTTCTCCGCCCTGGATATCATAAAAACGGTTTATAAGGTTTGTAATGGTGGTTTTTCCGGCGCCGGTTGAACCGACAAAAGCGATTTTCTGACCTGGTTTTGCGAAAAGTGAAAGATCTTTCAGAACCGGTTTTCCTTCAACATAGGCAAAATCCACGTTATTGAAGCGAACATCGCCCCGAAGCGGAACTCTTTTTCCGTCCGGAAGGACCCAGTTATAATCGTTTTCAACTTTTTCAAGGGTAACTTTTCCTTCATCAACTTCCGGTTCTTTATCCAGAACATCAAAAATTCGCTCCGCACCCGCAAGGGCAAGCATTATTGAGTTGAACTGTTCGGAAATCTGGCTTACCCTGTCCGCAAAAGTCCTGATATACTGGAGAAAAGCGATAAGGATTCCGCCGACCTGTTCACCGGTGAGCCAAAGAACGCCTATGGCGCAGGTGAGCGCATAGAACATATGGGAAAGGTTATTGAGAAGCGGGCCGACGACTGAAGTTGCAATGGTTGCGGTCGTGGAAGCCGCCCTCAGTTTTTCATTTATGGGTTCAAAGTTTTCCATGACCTCTTTTTCATGGGTAAAAACTTTTATATCCCTTTGGCCGGAAATCATTTCTTCAATATATCCGTTAACGGAAGCGGCGTACTTTTGCTGTTCGCGGTAGCTTTTGCTGCTTATCTTTGTTGTAACGCGTACAATAAGAACAACGATTGCCGCAAGAACTATCATAATTGCAAAAAGGCGCATTGAAAGAACGAGCATCATCGAAATCGTTCCGATAAGGGACATTACCGAAATCATAAGCTGGGTTATGCTGTGCTGCAAAAGTTCGTTGGTGGCCTCAATATCGTTTGTAAAATAGCTCATAAGGCTTCCGTGGGTGTTGTTATCAAAATAACTTATCGGAAGGCGCTGCATTTTTGCAAAAAGTTCGGAGCGGGGCTCTCTCATAATAACAGTACTGCATTCAAGCATAAGTCTGTTGAGAAGATAGTTTGTCACCGCACTTAAAAGATAGAGAAAAGCAAGACCAATAAGAAGAGCAATATATTTTGCAAACATTTCGTCCGGAGCAATTCCGGTTTCCTTAAGGATATTTACAAGAGGCTTCATGCAGTAGGAAGCGCCTATCGTTGCAACTGCATATACAAAAATTGAAGCAACCGCGGCGACAAGAATCGGGGTGCAGTGGCGGAAATATTTGAAAAGGCGGAAAAGCGTTTCCATAGGCGAAGAAGCTGCTTTATAGTTTCGGAGCTCAACCCTCGGCATTCTGCTCATCCTCCTCTCTCATCTGGCTTTCATAAACGTCGCGATAAATCGTGCTTCGTTCCATAAGTTCGCTGTGGGTACCGACATCGGAAAGCTTTCCTTCATCAAGAACGGCAATTCGGTCGCAGGTCATAATTGAAGCGATTCGCTGGGCAATTATAATTTTTGTGGTTCCCGGAAGAGAATTATGAAGAGCCCTTCGGATATGTTCATCGGTAGTCATATCGCAGGCGCTTGTCGAGTCATCAAGAATAAGAATTTTGGGACGTTTTATAACCGCTCTTGCAATTCTCAAACGCTGGCGCTGGCCGCCCGAAAGGTTTGCACCGTCCTGCTCCAGCATTGTTTCATATCCGTCTTTGAAGCGGTCGATGAATTCATCCGCGCATGCGATATAGCAGGCCTCTTTCATCTGCTCCAAAGTTGCGTTCGGGTCGCCCCAGCGAAGATTTTCGGCAATTGTTCCGCTGAAAAGCGAACCGTTCTGAAGAACCATAGAAACACCGTTGCGGAGTTTTTCAAGTTTGTATTCTTTTACATCGATCCCGCCGACTTTTACCCTTCCGGAAAAAGCATCATAAAAACGCGGAATAAGGTTTACTAGTGTGGATTTTCCCTCGCCTGTTCCACCGATTACTCCCATCGTTTCGCCGGAATCGATATGAAGATTTATATGGGAAAGTTCGAGTTTATCCGCTTCCCCGGTATAGCTGAAACAGACGTCCTCAAAATCAACGCTTCCATCAGCAACTTCGCTTTCGGAAAGGCCGTCTACAATATCCACTTCCTCATCAAGGACTTCGTTGATACGAACAAGTGAAGCCTGGGCACGGGAAAGGGACATAACAAGCCAGGAAAGCATTGTGAGCGAACTTACAGCCTGTGTTGTATAAGAAACCATGCTTACGAGTTCGCCGGTAAGAAGACCGGTGTTTTCAAAGATGATTTCTCTTCCGCCGAGGAAAAGGATTATAATGGTGCAGCCCCACATGATTACCATCTGGATTGGGCCTGTCATTGTAAAAAGCCTTGAGGAAGCCAGCTGCGCGTTACGGAGATCTTCTGCCGTTTCGCAAAAGCGTTTTGATTCATAATCCCCGCGGACATAGGCTTTTACGACCCTGCTGCTGACGAGGTTTTCCTGAACAGCCTTGTTCATGGCATCCATTTTGCGAAGCATCTTTCTGAAACGCGGCTGACCTGTTTTTATGAGCACCGCAAGGATTCCCGCAAGAAGCGGAATGCAGAAAAGGAAAACCGAAGCAAGATGCGGAGCAATTGTAAACGCCATGACCGTTGCCATAACTATCATAATGGGCGAACGCATAAGGGTTCTTAAAACCTGGAGCATTGTCATTCTCATGGTGTTTACGTCCGTTGTTGCCCTTGTTATAAGGCTCGAGGTTGAAAAGCGGTCGGTATTTGCGAAAGAAAAGCTCTGAATTTTTTCAAGAAGAGAGGAACGAAGATTTTTTGCAAAACCCTGGCTTGCAAAAGCTGAAAATCTTGCAGCAAGAAGTCCGCACATCATTGAAACAATTGCAACACAGACCATTATAAGGCCGACCGTTATGACAAAACGGTTTCTGTCTGCAATAAGTTCTTCCGAAAAAGCCCATCTGAGCATAAAATTTTCTTCGCGATAAAGTCCGCCGTCAACAATTACTGACATGAGCATCGGAATAAACATTTCGAGCACAACTTCCGTGCATCCGAAAATGATTGTGAGCACGGTATATTTTTTATATCCTTCAAAGTTTTTTCCAAGGTGGCGGAAGAGGCCTTTTTTCTGTTTTTTATCCATCGCCCTCATCTCCTTTTTGTTTCATATCCAACAAAAATTATACCAAAACCGAGGAATTTATTCAATATTTACCATTTATAAATTAAAAGGCTTTCCGCCGCTTTCTTTTGGTGATTTTAATAACGGCGGTTTCGTTTTTCAACAAAAAAATCCTTTCCGGTTTTCCGGAAAGGATTTTTCTGTTTTTTTATTCCGCGAAGGGACAGTCATATTTAATATAAACGTTAAAGCCTTCGTGTTTTGTCTGCGTTTTTTCTTCCGCGGTATGGGTAAACCAGAAGGTTGACACATAAATCATTTCCGGATTATCGGGATTTGCATAAACCTCAAATTCTCCTTCGTTGCTAACAAGGTTTCCTTTCGGAACGGTATCGTGACCGGAAAATTCTGTTGTTCCTGTTAAAACAAAACCTTCCGGAGGTTCTCCTTCAATCCGGACTCCGTATTTTGTTTCCATTTCATTATAATATTCTGCGGAAACGTCGGGTTTATCGCCATAAGGTTTTGCGCTCCACATGGAAATATAATAATCTCCGCTTACGCAAACGAGGTCTTTTCCTCTTAACCTTTCATCAACATATCGGACATAGGCATCGTGAGGTTCCACCGGAATTATCGTTCCGTTTGAATCAACTTCTCCGTTGGTTCTGACTTCGTGATAAACAAAAACCCATTCGGGCATATCCGGATTTACGTAATACGGACAATTTTCAAAACCGCCCACGTCGGTTTCTCCCGCATAGGCAAAACCTTCCGGAAGTTCTTTATAGACAGAATCCGCATACGGCGAAATAAAATATTTTATTCCGTTTTCGGTTAAATTAGGCGGGCCTTCTCCCGGATCTGAAGTTTCCGGTTCCTGGGGCGGAGCATAGAATATTCCGGAAGCTGCAAAACCCGCGATAATACAGATGCAGGCCGCCGCGGCAAGCCATTTTATCCACGGATTTTTCCTGCGCTTTTGTTTTGTTTCAGCTTCTTCGATAAATTCCGACGCGATAAGTCCGATTTTTTCAAGAAATTCGTTTCCTCTCATAAAGTGTAGCCCTCCTTTTCAAGGAATTCACGGAGTTTTTTCCGGATTCGGAAAAGAACGGTTTTTACCTTGGATTCAGAAATTGAAAACTTTTCGGATATTTCCGCAACGGAATCCATATACCAATAGCGGCGGACAAAAATTTTTCTTTTTTCCGCATCAAGTTCCGCAAGAAATTTATTCATCATTTCCGCAAAAACCATATCGTCGATACGGCAGTCCATATCGTCCGGCGAAGGGATACATTCTTCCATTTCAACGCTGAGTTCACTTATGAATGCGCTGCGTTTAATTGCGGTTTTCTTCCGGCAGCAGGCAAGAGAAAGATTTCGGATTATCCGGGCAAGAAAAGCATAGAAATATGTTTTCGGTTCATTTGGCGGAATGCTGTTCCAGGCTGCCATATATGTATCGTTTTCACATTCTTCCGCGGTTTCTGTATCTTTTACAATTCCCTTTGAAATAGAGCGCAGGCGTATTCCATATTTTTCGGAAGTTTTTTCAATTGCGGTTTCGTTTCGTTCAAGATATAATTCAACGATTTTTTCATCTTCCAAGGCTTTCATCTCCTTTCCGTTTTACTAAAAGGCCTTCAACCATATAAGCGCATTTTTACAGCGGAAGGTTACACTTTTTATAAAAAAGGAACGGCAGAGCCGTTCCTTTTCTTGATGTTTTATGAATTATTTATTGAGTTCTTCCATTTCTTCAACAAGTTCGCCGAAGAGTTTGAGCGCGGAGTTAACGGGTTCCGGGCTGCTCATATCTACGCCGGCAATTTTGAGAAGAGAAATGGGGTCTGCGCTTCCGCCGCTGGAAAGGAATTTTTTATATGCGGCAACAGCGGGTTCGCCTTCTGCGAGGATCTTATTTGCGATTGCAACTGCGGCAGAGAAACCGGTTGCATACTGGAATACGTAATAGTTATAGAAGAAATGAGGAATTCTTGCCCATTCAAGAGCAATTCCGTCATCGGAAACCATATCGGGTCCGAAATAGAGTTTGTTGAGTTCGTGATATTTTGCGGAAAGAGCGTCTGCGGTAAGAGCTTCTCCTCTTTCGGACATTCTTCCGATTTCTCTTTCGAATTCAGCAAACATGGTCTGGCGATAAACGGTGCCTTTGAAGGAATCGAGGAAATGGTTGATGAGATATGCTCTTTCGGTCTTATCGGTGGTTTTTCCGAGAAGGTGACGCATAAGAAGAACTTCGTTGCAGGTGGAAGCAACTTCCGCAACAAAGATTACATAGCCTGCGGTGTTGACCGGCTGATATTTGGTGCTGTGATAGCTGTGGAGAGCATGGCCCATTTCGTGAGCAAGAGTGAACATGCTGTCGAGGGTATCCTTATGGTTGAGGAGAACATAAGGATGGGGTTTTCCGGAACCGGTGGAATATGCTCCGCCGCGTTTTCCTTCGTTTTCATAAACGTCGATCCAGCGGTTTTCAAAGCCTTCTTTAAGAAGTGCGGTATAGTCTTCGCCGAGAACTGCAAGAGCTTCGAGAACGGTTGCTTTTGCTTCGTCGATACTGATTTTGGAAGCAGCGTCGGCTACGATAGGAGTATAAACGTCATACATATGGAGTTCGTCAACTCCGAGCATTTTTTTGCGGAGAGCGACGTATTTATACATTTTATCAAGGTTGCCGTGAACGGCTTCGATAAGGTTATCGTAAACTTCTTCCGGAACTTCGGTACGGTCAAGAGCCGCTTCTCTGGTGGAATTATATTTTCTTGCTTTTGCAAAGAAATTGCGTTTTTTGAATTCGCCGTCAAGGGTCATTGCAATGGTGTTTTTGAAATCGCCATAGCGGCCATAGAATGCTTCAAAAGCATTCTTTCTGAGAACGCGGTCGGAACTTTCTTCAAGCGGAACAAAAGAACCGTTGGTGAGGGCGTGTTCGTTGCCTTCGGAGTCAACAACGTTCGGGAACTTGAGGTCTGCGTTGCGAAGGATTCCGCCGATTTTGTCTGCGGAATCTGCCATTTCCTCTGCGGAAGCAAGAAGTGCTTCTTCCTCTTTGGAAAGGATATGTGCAGCTCTTCTTCTGATTTTATAGATGCTTCTGCGGTAGGTTTCGAGTTCGGGGCATTCTGCATAGAACTGTTCGAGTTTTTCTTCGGGAATTGCCATGATTTCGGGAGTTGCATAAGCGGAAGCAGATTCTATCGCAACGATAGTCGCCATTGCTTTTCCGCGGAAATCCTGATATTTTGCATTGCTCATATCCTGGTCGCCGCTGCAGCTTGCATAG
>JAZQBJ010000175.1:0-4777 GCA_045545715.1 Oscillospiraceae bacterium | reverse complement strand
AAAAACCTCCCCATCACCCTCATGAAGATTGCAAACGTAGATACCATCTACTTCGATGCACTTCTTTCTTCTGTTGGTGATACCTCCGCGGTTAAAGAAAAATTCATGGTTCCTCAGCATATGGAAGGACATCTTTCTCTTGATGAACCTGACAAAACTCCGTATTATGTAGAAGGTGAAATTAATACTGAGGGTGAAGATGCTGAAGGTACAAAGAGTCTTAACTATGTAGTAGACAATGATGGCAACTATGTTCAGGTAAAAGAAGGAGAAGGTACTCATTCTTTTAAAGATAATGTTTATAATAAATTATCTGAAGTTGAAACTTACAAATCCGACTCTGCACTTGCAACCATGGACTTCCGTTTCCTTACCGGTAACGGTGTTTATACTCACCCCTCCGAAAAAGGTGCCGCCACGATTGCAGATGCAATAATCGATGTTCTTGATGAACTTGTTGTTGCTCCTGAAGATGAACCCATCGTAATCGATGCAAACTCCAGAATCACCGTTCTTGGCGATTCTATTTCTGCAAAGAACGAAAGAGGAACAAACTCCACTTATGTTGACTATATTCAGGAATACACCGGCATTCCCGCAACCAACCTTTCCGAATCCGGTTACAGACTTGATGAAGTTCTTGCAATTCTTGATTCCGACTTTAAAGGCGATGCATATACCGCAGAAATGCTTGGTAGTGACTATTCCGCAAAAACCAGCCTTTACACCAAATCCATTGAAAACAGCGACATTGTTGTTGTAAACCTTGGTGCAATGAACATGGGCTTCATCGCAATGGAACTCCAGAAATTCACTTCCAGCGGTGAAACTTATCCCATCCGTTTTGCTGACGTTGACAGCATGGATATCCGTGGATTCGGCAAAGGTGTTGACGATCTTCTTGGCGGATTCCAGAGCGGATTCAGAGGAGATTCCGAAACTGTTCCCGTAAACGAGACCACCACCATGATGCTCGGTTTTGAAAGTTACGGATACGGTTTCACTACCTATAATACCTACCTCAACAACCTTGTTGAAAACATCCACAGCATTAACGAGAACGCTCACATCGTTCTTGTCGGTCAGTATGATCTTATCGAAAATACCGTATTTGATAACGGCGAAGGCGGATTCTTTGCATTCGGCGACTTTGTATATCACGCTTCTTCCCTTATGAACGAATTTACTAAGAACTACGCCGAAATGACCAGAAACTGCACTTATGTTGATGTAAGCGATACCGAAAACGGAAACATCAACACCAATGCAAACCTTTATGGAAATGACATGGCAAATGTACTTGCAAGCATCTTTGTCAATGCTCATCCCACTCCTGCAGGTCATCAGAACATTGCAAAGAAAGTTGCATGTGCTATCAACGGCCATACCACTTCTTCCGATAAAGTAACCTGGACCTGGCCCGAAACTCTTGATCACAACGTTGAAAATAAAGTTGAAGTATTCTTCAAGTGTGAACATTGTGGCGAATTTATCGGTAAAGATCCTAACAATAGCGAAGATACAAACGAACCAGTTATTATCACCCTTTCTGAAGCAAATGGAAGCATTATTGTAAAAGAAAACTGCGTTGATAAAGGTGAAGCTGTATTCACTGCTGTTTATACCCCTCTCATCAAAGACAGCAAAACCATCGAAGTTGATGCAATAGGTCACAATCTCGGAAACCCCGAATGGACCTGGGATGAAAACAACGACTTTAGCAAAGACGTAACCGTTAAATTCACTTGCCAGAATAAATCCAACAGAGTAACCTGTGATTATTCTGAAACTTATACCGCAACCCCTGTTAAGACCACTGATGCTCCTACCTGTGAAAACGAAGGTCTTGATACCTTCACTGCAACCGTTTCCATCGATGCAAAAGAACACTTCCACTTTGTAAATGAAAACGGTAACAGAATCGAAGCTGTAAACGGAAAATACGTATTCTCCGATGTAAGAACTTCCGTTCTTGGAGCAACCGGCCATACTTACGGTAATCCCGTTTGGAACTGGGGCGAAGATTTCAAAACTGCATCTGTAACCGTAACCTGCTCTGTTTGTGATGAAAACGAAGCAAACCACGTAATTACTGTTGATGCAAATGTCGAAGAATCCATTCTTCCCGAAGAATGCGTAAAAGACGGTCTTGCAACTTATAACGCAAGCGTAACTATCGACGAAGTCGAATATACCGATTCCAAGGAAAAAGTTCTTCCTATGACCAACGTTCACGTATATGTTGACGGCTACTGCAACATGTGCGGAAAACAGGATCCTAAGACTCACGGTTCTTGCGAATACTATGTAGGCGCAAACCTTGGAAACGGCGGAACCTATATCCTTGATCTTGGCGGTTCCAAAGTCGGAACTTACACCTTTACCCCTGTTTCCGACGGTTGGGCAATTAAAGATTCCAACGGCCAGTATCTCTCTGTTGATTCCAACGGTGCTCTCGTTCGTTCCGGAAGTGCTTATGCATGGACTTATTCCAACGGACAGTTCAGCACTTCTGTAGGCAACGGTCCTGAAAACTGGCTCCAGGCTATTCTCGGAACCGGCAACAAAAAAACAACTTATTATATTGTTGCTTCCGGATCCGGCGTAACCACCTCCACTTCTGCTGCCAACGCAGCATTCTACACTATCGGAACTTCTGAATATCATAGCTTTGATGCAGTAGTACATGATTCCACTTGTACCGAAGGCGGCTACACTGCCCTCACCTGCACCAGATGCGGATATTATGCAACCGATGGTGAAAAACCCGAACTCGGACATAATTACTCCGAAAAAACTGTTGCTCCGACTTGTGACAACAAAGGTTATGTTGAACATACCTGCTCCAGATGCGGAGATGTTTACAAAGACAATGAAGTAAGTCCTCTTGGACACGACATTGTTGACGGTACCTGCCAGAACTGTGGACAGCCTGATTATGTCATTTACGGCGAATGCACTTACCGTACCGAAACTTCCCTTTCCAACGGAACTTACGTAACCACCCTCGGCGGTAAAGAAGTTGGCAAATATACTTACACTTCTGTTGATGGCGGCTGGACCATCAAAGATTCCAACGGAAAATATCTCAGCGTTGACAACAGCGGCGCACTTGTTCGCAACGACAGCGCATTCACCTGGACTTATTCCAACGGACAGTTCAGCGCTTCTGTAGGTAACGGTGCTTCCAACTGGCTCCAGGCTCTTCTTGGAACCGGCAGCAAAAAGACCACCTATTATCTTGCAGCATCCGGAAATGATGTTTCCGCTTCCACTGTTGGTGTTCAGGCTGGATTCTTTGCTGAAAACGAAGCAGAATATCATGATTTCACTTCCAATGTATTTGCTCCTTCCTGCGGAAAAGAAGGTTACACCGAATATACTTGTTCCAGATGCGATTACAGCTATCAGAACAACTATATCGATGCCCTTGAGCACGATTACATTCACGAAGAAAAAGACGCCACCTGCACCGAAAAAGGCGGAGACTATTACACTTGCTCTGTTTGCGGAGATGTAAAAATCGAAAACGAAGTTCCTGCCCTCGGCCATGATTTCGTTGACGGAACCTGCACAGTATGCGGAACTCCCAACGAACCCGATTGCGTTGAAAAAGTTGAAAGTGCTGTTGTAAACGGAACTTTCGAAATGACCATTGGCGGAACCAATGTTGGTGAATATACCTTCACTTCTGTAAGCGGCGGCTGGACCATTAAAGATGCAAACGGCAAGTATCTTGGCGTAAATGCAAACGGTTCTCTCGTTCAGCTTGACGGCGAATTCACCTGGACTTATTCCAGTGGTAAATTCAGTGCTTCCGTAGGCAAAGGCCCTGCAAACTGGCTCCAGGCTCTTCTCGGAACTGGCAATAAAAAGACCACATACTATCTTGTTGCTTCCGGATCCGGCGTTGGAGTTTCCACCAGCGATTCTTCCGCATCTGCCAAAGTTCTTATCGAAACCGACGGCAACCATGTATATGGATCTGCCAAACCTTCCGATGGCAACCACCTTTACACCTGCCTTTACTGCGGATATGTAAAATCCGAAGAATGTGGTGATGATAACTGCGCGATCTGCAATGCAACTGTAAACGTATCTGTTTCTGTTGTTAACGGCAAAGGCCCTGCAAACTGGCTCCAGGCTCTTCTCGGAACCGGTTCCAAGGATTCTTCCGCTACAATTACAACTGCTGCAAGCGGAACCACAGTAACTTCTGTTGCATATTCTCTTGATAACGGTAATACCTGGACCAACGGTTCCAGCTTTACCAGCAAAAATCCCATCACTTCTTTCCGGATCCGCGTAATTGCAGACAACGGTTTTACTTATATGTATTCTTATAACAACGGAACCGTAACCGCTATTGGCTGATATCTCATTTAAAAAGGGGCCGTTTTACGGCCCCTTTTTATTCTAAATATGTTTTCCTTTTTTTATGCAATATCCTTGGAGACATAATCTGTGCTTAATTTCTCAATAATTGCGAAATGTTGCAGGAATATTTTTACCTTTGATTATAGAAGGAGGAGAATTATGATACTCTCAATCCATAAATATATCAAATTTTTTGTTTCAATTTTACTTTGTGCAAGTATGATTCTTTGCACTCCGCTTATGGCTTTTGCCGCAGAGAACGGAGAAAATGAAATTTTTAATTATGTGGCCCTCGGCGCATCAAATACCAACGGGTATGGTATGCGCGGATATATTACAGAAGAAGAACTGGCCGCAATGCTCAGCGGTCAGGTAAGCAAAGATGAGGTCAATGTTTATG
>JAZQBJ010000174.1:0-10726 GCA_045545715.1 Oscillospiraceae bacterium | reverse complement strand
ATTATTGTTCTGTTCCGCAGAAATGGGGGTAATCTTCTATGAAAATTCTTGAAGATCGTATCATTAAAGATGGAGTAGTGCGCGCCGGTAATGTCCTGAAGGTGGATTGCTTTTTGAATCACCAGATGGACATTTCTCTTTTTCAGGAAATGGCAAAAGAATGGAAAGCACGTTTCGCAGATAAAAAAATAAACAAAATCCTTACCATTGAAGCTTCCGGAATTGCGATTGCCGCAATCGTTGCAACCGCTTTTGATAACTGCCCGGTCGTTTTTGCAAAAAAGACCGAAAGCCTTAACGTTGACGGTGCTGTTTATTCTTCAAAAGTCACTTCCTTTACCAAAAAACGCACCTATGATGTTTTTGTAAGCCAGAAATATCTTTCTCCCGAAGACCATGTTCTCATCGTTGACGATTTCCTTGCTGTCGGAAGTGCGCTCAACGGACTTATTGACATTGTTAACCAGTCCGGTGCAACCGTTGAAGGACTTGGAATTGCCATTGAAAAAGGTTTCCAGGGCGGCGGCGATTCTTTCCGCGAAAAAGGCTATCAGCTTGAATCTCTCGCCATTGTTGAAAAACTTGACGCCGAAAACAATGTGATTGAATTCCGCAAATAAAACAGTTAAAAACGCGCAGAAAATGCGCATTTTTATAAAATGCTTCATGAAAAGCAAAAATTTTTAGGAGGAAAAACATGAAAAAACTTCTTGCACTTATCCTTGCACTTATCATGGTTCTTTCTCTCGCTGCATGCGGCGAAACTCCCGAAGAACCCGAAAACCCCGAAACCCCTTCCGAAACCGAAGAACTCACCGCTGAAAACATCAAAATCGGTTTCATCCACGTAAGCGATCCTTCCGATATGGGTTACACTTACAACCATGACCTCGGAACCTGGAAAATGGCTGAAAATCTTGGCATTTCCGAAGACCAGATCATCAACAAATACAACATCGGCGAAGACGAAGGCTGCGCAACCGCTATCGAAGAGCTTGTCGAAGCAGGCTGTGACATCATCTTTGCAACCTCCTTCGGTCACGGCGACTATATGACTGAAGCAGCAGCAAAATATCCCGAAATCGAATTCTGCCATGCAACCGGCGCACAGGCAGCAGGTTCCGGCCTTTCCAACTATCACAACTACTTCACCTCCATCTACGAAGCACGTTACATCGCAGGCGTAGCTGCAGGTCTTAAACTCAACGAAATGATCGAAAACGGAACCATTACCGAAGAAGAAGCTGTTATCGGTTACGTTGCAGCATTCTATTTCGAAGAAGTTATCTCCGGATTCTCCGCTTTCTATCTTGGCGCACGTTCTGTTTGCCCTTCCGCAACCATGATCACCCTTAAAGCAGACTCCTGGTCCGACCCCGTTAAAGAAGGCCAGATCGCACAGTCCCTCATCGACCAGGGCGCTGTAATCATCAGCCAGCATTCCGATAACCCCTCTCCTGCAACCACTGCAGAAGCAGCAGGTCTCTTCCACTGCGGTTACAACTCCGACATGGCAGAAGCTGCTCCCAAAGCTTCCATCATTTCCGCTCGTGCTGACTGGTCCATCTATCTCACCTATGCAGTAGAATGCGTTCTCAACGGCGAAGAAATCGTAACCGACTGGTGCAAAGGCTTTGCTGAAGGCGCAAACTTCACCAGCCCTCTCAACGAAGCTGTTGCTGCTCCCGGCACTGCAAAAAAACTTGAAGAAGTTGCAAACGGCCTTAAAGACGGTTCCATTCACGTATTTGCAGGTCCCTGGACCGGCGTTCATGTCTGGACCGGCGAAGCATTTGAATGTGCTGAAGGCGAATGGGTTGAAGAATCCCAGACCCAGTCTGCTCCTTACTTCGGCTACATCCTTGACGGCATTACCCGCCTTGATGCATAATTTTTGATTTTAAAAATGGGGCCGTTTTTTCGGCGGCCCCATTTTTTTAATTTTTTCCGATGATGAAAAAAGGAAGAAAAAATACTTTTTCCTTTTTTGACCACCGGAAATTTATAATTTTCAAAAGGTTTTTTGTAAAAATATCAGTTTTTGAGGAAGGGTGATTTTTTGGAAACTGCTGCAATACAGCTTAAAAATCTCACCAAAACATTCGGAAGCGTTGTTGCAAACGACCGCGTAAGCCTTGAGATACGCCATGGAGAGATCCTTGCGCTTTTGGGCGAAAACGGAAGCGGAAAAACAACTCTTATGAATATGCTTTCCGGAATTTATTATCCGGACAGCGGCGAGATTTTTGTAAACGGAAAAGAAGTTATAATCGATAACCCAAGAATTGCTTTTAATTATGGAATAGGAATGGTCCATCAGCATTTCAAGCTTGTTGACGTACTTACTGCCGCGGAAAATATGGTTCTTGGTCTTAAGGAAAAAGGACGCCTTAACACCAAAGCAATCGGCGAAAAAATGCGCAAAATCTGTGATCAATATGGATTCCACGTTGACCCCAATAAAAAAATCTATGACATGTCCGTTTCTGAAAAGCAGACTGTCGAAATCGTAAAAATGCTTTACCGCGGCGTTGATATCCTTATTCTCGATGAACCCACCGCTGTTCTTACTCCTCAGGAAACCGAAAAGCTTTTTGCTGTTCTCCGCAATATGAAAAAAGACGGAAAATCCGTTGTTATCATAACCCATAAACTCAACGAGGTTATGGAACTTTCCGACAGAGTTGCCGTTCTCCGTAAAGGCGTTCACGTCGGCGAT
Organism: Oscillospiraceae bacterium; assembly: GCA_045545715.1. Taxonomy (GTDB): domain Bacteria; phylum Bacillota; class Clostridia; order Oscillospirales; family Ruminococcaceae; genus UMGS1668. Next base: position 8,007 of record JAZQBJ010000174.1, on the reverse strand, counting down.
CTTATCACTTCCGAAACCAACCCCCAGGAACTTACAAACCTGATGGTCGGCCATGCAGTAACTCTTAATATTGAAAGAACCGACTGTCCGAACCCCGTAAAACGTCTTGAAGTGCGCAATCTTTCCTGTGTAAACGACGATGGCGTAAGTATTCTCGACAATGTCAACTTCAATGCTTACGGCGGCGAAGTTCTCGGTGTTGCCGGCATTTCCGGCTGCGGCCAGAAAGAACTTCTTGAAGGCATTGCAGGACTTCAGAAAGTTTCCGGAAGCATTATTTTCTATCCCGTTGACGGTTCCGAACCCCAGAATATCAACGGAAAATCCCCGATGGAAATCATCAAGCACGGAATTTCTCTTTCCTTTGTTCCGGAAGACCGCCTTGGAATGGGTCTTATCGGCAACATGGACCTTGCTGACAACATGATGCTCCGCAGTTATAACAAGGGTAAATCTCCCTTTGCGGACAGAAAAGCTCCCGCAGAGCTTGCTGAAAAAGTCGTTGATGAGCTCGAAGTCGTAACTCCCGGCATCAATGTTCCCGTTCGCAATCTTTCCGGCGGTAACGTACAAAAGATACTTGTCGGACGCGAAATCGCTTCCGAACCAACCGTTCTTATGAGTGCCTATGCTGTCCGCGGACTTGATATCAACACTTCCTATACGATTTATAATCTTATGAACGAACAGAAAAACCGCGGCGCGGCGGTAATTTATGTTGGTGAAGACCTTGACGTTCTTATTGAGCTTTGCGACAGGATCCTCGTTCTCTGCGGAGGAAAAGTTAGTGGAATCGTTGACGGACGCACCACCACAAAAGAAGAGGTCGGTCTTCTTATGACCAGCCTTGGCGGAAAAAAGGGGGATAAAAAATAATGACATACGAAAATGCGAAAAAAGAACCCCTTATCCGTATTGCAAAACGCCCGGAGGTTTCTCCGAAAAAAGCGATGCTCATAAGATTCTCCTCTATCCTTGTTGCGCTTCTTCTTGGAGGACTTATAATTCTTACTCTCGGTTTCAATCCGATTGCTGTTTACGGCGACATTGTTAAAGGTTCCCTTCTTTCCGGAACCGCGCTTAAAGCAACTGCAAAAATCGCCGTTCCCCTTCTCGGTGCTGCACTTGCAATTGCTCCGGCTTTCAAAATGAAATTCTGGAACTGCGGCGCGGAAGGTCAGATCACCGTCGGCGCAATCGTTTCCACTTATTTTGCACTCAACCTTGTTGGCGATCTTCCGAGACCGGTTTTCTTTGTTGTAACCTTTATAGTTTCCGCAATTTTCGGCGGACTTTGGGGACTTATTCCCGCTTTCTTCAAAGCAAGATGGGGCACCAACGAAACTCTTTTCACCCTTATGCTCAACTATATCGCCATCGGATTTGTAAAATATCTCCGAATCGGACCCTGGATGGATAAAGGCCAGATGTTCCCGAAAGTTCCGATGTTCGACAAGGCCGCAAGACTTCCCGAAGTTTTCGGCGTTCATATCGGCTGGATCATCGTTCTTGCTCTGGTAATTTTCATTTACATTTATATGACCCGCACAAAACACGGTTATGAAATCGCGGTAGTAGGCGAAAGTATTTCCACCGCAAGATATTCCGGAATGAACGTTCCGAAAGTTATAATGCGCACAATGTTCCTTTCCGGCGCAATTGCCGGAATCGTCGGCTGGATGCTTGTTTGCGGAACCAACTATACTTTAAGCGACAGCACCGCAAACGGTTACGGCTTCACCGCTATCGTTGTTGCCTGGCTTTCAAAACTCAATCCGTTCGTAATGGTTCTTATTTCCGCTTTCCTTGCGGTTCTTCAGAAAGGTTCCAACACCATTCAGACGAACTTCGGAATTCCCGCTTCCGCTTCGGAAGTTCTTACCGGACTTATTCTTCTTTGTATGCTCGGAAGCGAATTCTTTATTAACTATCGCTTTGTTTTCCGCAAAAAAACTGTTGGAGGTGACGATTAATGGATACTTTTCTCAGCTTTATCGTCGCCGCTGTTCTTGCGGCAGCACCACTTCTTTTCGGTACTCTTGGTGAAATTCTTACCGAAAAAAGCGGCCACCTCAACCTTGGTGTTGAAGGTATGATGTTCATGGGCGGCGTTGCCGGTCTTGCAGGAACTTTTTATTACGAAAAAGCAACCGGCGGCGAACCGAATGCACTTGTTTCCGTTATAATCGGTATCGCCTGCGCTTTTCTTTGCGCAATGTTCGGAGCTCTTATTTACAGCTTTCTTACCATCACCCTTCGCGCAAATCAAAACGTAACCGGTCTTGCACTCACAACTTTCGGTACCGGTTTCGGTAACTTTTTCGGTGAAATTATGGGAACCGCCGCAGGCGGCTATGTTTCCGTAGGAAATGTTATCAAAGCCGCTTTCAACGACGGAATTCCGGTTCTGAAAGATATTCCTGTAATCGGAAAACTCCTTTTCAGCTACAGCTTTTTTGTATATCTTGCCGTTGCGATAGCAATTCTTCTTGCTTATTTTCTTAATAAAACAAGGGTCGGCCTTAACCTTCGTGCTGTTGGCGAAAGCCCGGCAACTGCCGATGCTGCAGGCATCAACGTAACTCTTTACAAATATCTTGCAACCTGTATCGGCGGCGGAATCTGCGGTCTCGGCGGTCTTTATATCGTTATGAACACCGCAAACGGAACCGGCGGTGTTTGGGTCCATAACAGCATAGGCGGTTACGGCTGGCTTGCTGTTGCAATCGTTATTTTTGCAACCTGGAGCCCGCTCAAGGCTGTTATCTGTTCTTTCGTAATCGGCGCTCTTTCCGTAATTCCTTACTATTATCAAATCCCCTTCATTCATTCCGCAATTTATGAGATTTTCCCATATCTTGCAACCGTTGCGGTTCTTATCATGATAATCTTCCGCAAAAAGAAAAGCAATCTTCCTCCCGCAAGTCTCGGTCTTGCGTACTTCAGGGAAGAAAGATGATTCATCAGACAGAAGAACGCCTTTTTCAGGCGTTCTTTTTTTGCACACATTATGTTCATATTTGAAGTTTATTTAACTCTTTTTTCCCTTTTTTACCCAAAATCCGCCTTAAAATAATAACAATTTGTGAATTTGCTTGAATTTGAAGGCATTTTACTGTATAATATGCTGTGTATTTCTATAAGAAAAGTGAGGTGCATACATTTTGTCAGTTAAGCCTGCCGAAAAAGAACAGGCAAAATTCGATTCGGCTGCAGAATATCTGTATCTCCGTATTTATGAGTTTTTTTATATAACAGGAATTCTTTTTATTCGCCAAATACGCGGCGGATATCATTTTGTTGTAAATAAGATTACATATATAATCAACAGCATAAAGGATTGGGCTGCCAGAACAGCCCGCCATATCTATAACTCCGTAAGAAACATTCTTGCCGGAAAATACCACGCTTTCCTGTCATATAGCAACAGAGCCGCAGATGCCTTTGAAGTTCTTAAAAACAGCAAAGAGAGCAGCAGGGAAGAACAGAGTTCCGCTGTTAAAAACCTTCTTGCCTGCTGGGGAATTCTTGTCTGGAAAATCTTCTGCACAATTTTCAACTATGTTGCACCGATTTTTGCAATTATTTTCCTTGTTGTGACTTTTCAGTATTTCGGCGCTCTTGAATACGGACTTGCTTTTGAATCCAACGGAAAAACCCTTGCCTATATTACCGACGAAAGCGTTTATAACAAAGCGGAACAGATCATCCGAAGCAGAACTTCCGCCGAGGCTACCGACATCGGAAACGTTGCTCCGCAATTTTCTGTTGTTCCGGTAAGCAGCCTTGAACTTACCGAATCCGAAGATCTTGCAAACATAATTCTTAAAAATTCCGGACAAAGCGTTTATGAAGGTTACGGTCTTTATATCGACGGCGAATTTGTCGGTTCCACCGACGAATCCGACAACCTTCTTGCCCTTCTTGAGGAATATCGCGAACAGTACCGCGAAGAGGGAGACGACGAATCCAAGCTCCAGTTCAAGCAAAGAGTTTCTCTTGTTGACGGCGTTTATCCCACATCCTCCATCATGGCTATCTCGGAATTCAGACTTCTTCTCAACAGTGAGATAGAGGGAGAAAAATATCACACGGTTTCCGCCGGCGAATCTCCTTCGCTTATTGCGGATATGTATGATCTTTATTATTCCGAACTTGTTGCGATGAACCCTTCCCTTTCCGAAAACGCGACCATCCGCGTCGGCCAGGATCTTATTGTTTCAAAATCGGTTTCCTATCTTAACGTAACAAGCACCCGCCGTGAGGTATATACCGAGGAAATTCCTTATCCCACAAACTATACCAGAAGCGACAAATATTACACCACATATTCAAAAGTTACGAAAGCCGGCGTTAAGGGCGAACAGCTTGTCACAGCGCTTGTTACTTATGAAGACGGCGTTGCTGTCGGAAGACAGGTTCTTGCCACCGAAGTTCTTAAAGAACCCGTTGCAAGAGAAATGACCGTCGGTACCAAAAACCCGATCTATTCCGTCGGAAATTCCTCCGGAACAAAGAGCGGATTTATGTGGCCGACCAACATCGGCGGCGCGTATGTAAGCTGCGGTTTCCGCGGATACAAAGGCCACACCGGTATGGATATCACCGGTACCGGATATGGTTCCAACATCTATGCTTCCGCTGCAGGTCAGGTTGTTAAAGTAAAATGGGGTAACTCCGGTTACGGCTACCATGTTATTATCAACCACGGCGACGGAATCCAGACCCTTTATGCACATTTGAGCAACATCTATGTAAAACAGGGTCAGTATGTAAACCAGGGCGATATCATCGGTGCCATGGGTTCCACCGGTAACTCCACCGGAACACATCTCCATTTCGAGATCCGAATAAACGGACAATGTGTAAACCCGGCAAACTATATTTCGAAAAAATGACCGTTAAAAAACTCCGTTCAAAAGAACGGAGTTTTTTATATGAATTTTTTGTTTTTGAAGTTTCATATTTATTTAAATAAATATATAATTATAATATATTGCTTGAAAGCTTTTTAAAAATATGGTATTATAATTATAACTGTAACCATCTTAATTTTTAAGTTACGATAAATAAATTATTTTTAAGGGGATAGAACATTGGATAAATTCGTAATCAAAGGCGGCACCCCTCTTCGCGGAGAGGTCCAGGTCAGCGGCGCAAAAAATGCCGCTGTTGCAATTATTCCCGCAACAATTCTTGCGGGCGGCCCTTGCCTTCTTGAAAACATCCCTGACATCAGCGATGTTTACACCCTTTATGATATGCTTTCTCTTATGGGAGCAACCGTGCGCGTTGTAAGCCGCACTTCTGTTTTTATTGATACAAGCAACATCACTTCCCATAAAGTTCCCGAAGATCTTGCAAGACAGCTTCGTGCTTCTTATTATTTCCTCGGTGCGCTTCTCGGAAGATGCAGCGAAGCAAACGTTCCGCTTCCCGGCGGATGCGATTTTGGCGTACGCCCCATTGACCAGCATATCAAAGGCTTTGAAGCTCTCGGCGCAAACGTAAATATCGGACACGGAAGCGTTTCCATAAGCACCGAAGGCCTTCTTGGAAGCCACATCTATTTTGACGTTGTTTCCGTTGGCGCAACCATCAACGTAATGCTTGCTGCTGTTAAAGCAAAAGGCCTTACCGTTCTTGAAAACGTTGCAAAAGAACCCCATATCGTTGACCTTGCGAACTTCCTCAACTCCCTCGGCGCAGATATCCGAGGAGCTGGTACCGACGTTATCAAGATCCACGGCGTTGAAAAACTTCACGGCGCAAATTATTCCATAATTCCCGACCAGATCGAAGCCGGAACTTATATGGTGGCCGCAGCCGCAACCAAAGGCAACGTACTTATCAGAAACGTTATTCCGAAACATCTTGAAGCAATTACCGAAAAACTTGTTAAAACCGGCGCTTCCGTAATCGAATATGACGATGCAGTCCGTGTTTCCGGCGAGGTTGACCATTTTGAGCATGTTAACGTAAAAACTATGCCCTATCCCGGTTTCCCCACCGATATGCAGCCCCAGATGACCACCCTTCTTGCTCTTGCGGAAGGAACCAGCATTGTTACCGAAGGCGTTTGGGATAACCGTTTCAAATATATCTCTGAACTTTGCAGAATGGGTGCTTCCATTTCTGTTGACGGAAAAGTTGCAGTTGTTCAGGGCGTTCCCGGCCTTACCGGTGCCGCTGTTCGCGCAGCAGACCTTCGTGCAGGAGCCGCAATGGTAATCGCCGGTCTTGCTGCAACCGGAACCACCGAAATCGAAGAGATCCACCACATTGAACGCGGATACACCAACCTTGTTGACAAACTTCGCGGTCTTGGCGCGGATATCAGCAGAATTTCCGTTCCGGAAGGTTCTTCCGTTTATTCCGTAGTTTAAAAAAATTTATGGCGGAGCGGTTTCCGCTCCGCTTATTATATTTTCCGGAGGTTTCTTTTGGCAAAATTTTTTACCATAGCCAGCGGCAGTTCCGGCAACTCGAGCTTCGTCGGCGCTTCCGGGGAAGGAATTCTTGTTGATTTCGGAATAAGCTGCCGCGGAGTTACAACGGCACTTAAAAACCGCGGAATAGATCCGGATTCCCTTTCGGGAATAATTGTTACCCATGAACATATCGACCATGTCCGCGGTCTTTCGGTTTTTTTGAGCCACCATAAGGTCCCGCTTTACGCTTCCGCACCGGTGCTCAGATATCTTGTTTCAAACGGACTTGTTCCTTTCAATGCCGTGCTCAACGAAATTGATGAGCATGGGCAGCTTATCGGAAATATGCTGATAAAACCATTCAAAACCTCCCATGACAGCGTCGGAAGCCTTGGTTACAGCATCATAACTCCCGATGAGCACCGCATTTCCATCTGCACAGACACCGGATATATAACAGATGATGCCCGTGAGCATCTTCTTGGAAGCGAAACGGTTCTTATTGAATCCAATTATGATAACGGAATGCTCGAATTCGGGCCTTATCCGTATCATCTCAAAAGGCGTATAAAAAGTCCCCAGGGACATCTTTCAAACACCGACTGTGCCGCTTTTCTTCCGGAACTTGTTAAAAGCGGCACCACCCATATCGTTCTCGGACACCTCAGCAAGGAAAACAATACCCCGGACGTCGCTCTTCAGACCTGCATTGCGGAACTTTCCATGGCAGGAATGAAAAAAGACAGGGATTATATGATTTTTGCCGCGCCGAGAAGCGAACTTTCCGAAAATATTTTGCTTTAAGGAGGAAAAATGCGCACAATAAATATCATCTGCGTCGGAAACTTAAAAGAAAAATATCTGCGCGAAGCCGCCGCAGAATATGAAAAGCGCCTTTCCGCCTATTGCAAATTGAAAATAACCGAACTTAATGAATATAAACTTCCGGATAAACCTTCCCCTTCCGAAATTGCAAAATGCATCGAGGCGGAAGGCGCCGCCATTGCTTCAAAAATTCCGCAAAACGCAGTCGTTGCGGCAATGTGCATTGAAGGCGAAATGCTTTCTTCCGAAAGTTTTTCACAAAAACTCGAAAACCTTATGTCCGATGAAAGCGCCAGCGAACTTTGTTTTATAATCGGCGGTTCCTATGGACTTTCGGATGAAATCAAAAAGAAAGCGAAACTCAAACTTTCGCTTTCGCGAATGACTTTTACACACCAGATTTCCCGCGTGCTCATTCTGGAACAGATCTATCGCGCTTTCCAGATTTCCACCGGAGGAAAATATCATAAGTGATTACCGGAAAGGGAAAAAATGGCCAAGAAAAAGATTGAAAAACAACAGACAAAACCGCAGCAGAAGGCTAATTTTGAAAACGCCGGAATAGTGGTCGACCAGCCCATTGTTGACGTTCTTGAAAAAAACTATATGCCCTATGCTATGAGCGTTATAGTAAGCCGCGCTATTCCGGAAATTGACGGTTTTAAACCCAGCCACAGAAAACTCCTTTATACAATGTATAAAATGGGTCTTCTCACCGGCGGAAAAACCAAATCCGCTAACATAGTCGGTC
>JAZQBJ010000173.1:0-14765 GCA_045545715.1 Oscillospiraceae bacterium | reverse complement strand
GGTTCAATTCAAAAATCAGAATACGATTTTTTCTTCGATATAGGAAACAAGTTCGCTGATGGGCATTCTTACCTGTTCCATGGAATCGCGGTCACGAACGGTTACGCAGCCGTCAGTTTCGGATTCAAAGTCATAGGTGATGCAGAAGGGAGTTCCGATTTCGTCTTCGCGGCGATAACGTTTGCCGATGGAGCCGGATTCATCATAATCGACCATGAAGTGTTTTGCAAGTTCATCGTGAACTTTAAGTGCACCTTCGCTGAGCTTTTTGGAAAGAGGAAGAACGGCGGCTTTGAAAGGAGCAAGAGCCGGATGGAGATGGAGAACGGTACGGACGTCTTTATCGCCGACGGGTTCTTCGTCATAAGCATCGCAAAGGAAAGCAAGGGTTACGCGGTCTGCACCGAGAGAAGGTTCAACAACGTAGGGAATATATCTTTCGTTGGTTTCGGGATCAAAATAGTCAAGGGTCTGTCCGCAGAATTTGCTGTGCTGGGAAAGGTCATAGTTGGTTCTGTCCGCAACACCCCAAAGTTCGCCCCAGCCGAAGGGGAAGAGGAATTCAAAGTCGGTGGTTCCGACGGAATAGAAGGAAAGTTCTTCCGGAGAATGGTCGCGGCGGCGAAGGTTTTCTTTGTTCATGCCAAGGCGGAGAAGCCAGTTTTCGCAATAATCTTTCCAGTATGCGAACCAGTCGAGGTCGGTGCCGGGTTTGCAGAAGAATTCGAGTTCCATCTGTTCAAATTCACGGGTACGGAAGGTGAAGTTTCCGGGAGTGATTTCGTTACGGAAGGATTTACCGACCTGTGCAACACCGAAGGGGATCTTTTTACGGGTAGTTCTCTGAACGTTTTCAAAGTTTACGAAAATTCCCTGTGCGGTTTCGGGACGGAGATAAATCTGGCTCTTTGCGTCCTCGGTTACGCCCTGGAAGGTTTTGAACATAAGGTTGAAGGAACGGATGTCGGTGAAATCATGTGCGCCGCAGTTGGGGCAGACGATGTTCTTTTCATCAACAAATTCGCGCATTTTTCCGAATTCCCAGCCTTCGGGAGAAATTCCGGTCTGGTCTTCGATAAGTTTATCAGCTCTGTGGCGGGTTTTGCAGGCTTTGCAGTCCATAAGAGGATCGGAGAATCCGCCTACATGGCCGGAAGCTACCCAAACCTGGGGGTTCATAAGGATTGCAGCGTCAAGACCTACGTTATAGGGGCTTTCCTGAACGAATGCTTTCCACCAAGCGCGTTTTACGTTGTTTTTGAATTCAACACCAAGAGGGCCATAGTCCCAGGTGTTGGAAAGACCGCCGTAAATTTCAGAACCTGCGTAAACGAAGCCGCGGCCTTTGCAAAGTGCGACGATTTTTTCCATTGTTTTTTCGGTTGCCAACATATTTTAACACTCCTCAAAAAAGTAATGATTTGACATTTTGCCTTATTATATAAATATATTACTTTAACAAGGCAAAGTCAAGAGATTAAGTTTTTTTAATAACGGAATCTGTTAAAATTTGATGCCTTTTTCTTGACAATGCTGCTTTTAAAGTATAATATTATATATTAGAAAATTATAGGCATAAAGCCTCCCATACTGAAATTATAAAGTAGGGCGGGGGCTTGCTCCCGCCGTGTTTTCATAAATCTTTTTAAAAGATGAGGGAATAAAAAATGATTAAAAGCATGACCGGTTACGGCGCCGCGGAAGAAATCCTTAACGGAAGAAATATCCGCGTTGAAATAAAATCCGTAAACCACCGTTATTTTGAATATTCCGCAAGGGTTCCCCGTTCCTGCGGTTTTCTTGAAGAAAAACTCAAACGCCTTCTTTCCGGAGCAATAAGCCGCGGAAAAGTTGACGTAGGAGTCATGATCCAGACCGTTGAGGGAACAAACGAGGAAATCACCATCAACAAAGAGGTCGCAAAAAGCTATATCGAAGCTCTTCGCTCCGTTAAAGACGAATTTGACCTTGCTGACGATCTTTCCCTTTCCGTTGTTGCAAAATTCCCGGACGTTTTCACCGTTGTAAAAGCACAGACCGACGAAGATGCGCTTTGGGCAGATGTTGAATCCGTTGCAAAAAAAGCAGTTGCCGCTTTTGTTGAAATGCGCGAGATCGAAGGCGAAAAAATGAAAGCGGACGTTCTCAACCGCGCCGCATACATTGAAGAAAAAGTCGGCTTCATCGAAAAACGCAGTCCCGAAACCGTTAAGGAATACCGCGAACGCCTTTATAATAAAATGCTCGAAGTTCTTGAAGGAAAACAGATCGACGAAGCAAGAATTATTCAGGAAGCAGCTATTTACAGCGATAAGGTCGCCGTTGATGAAGAAACCGTTCGCCTCAGAAGCCACATTGCCCAGCTTCGCGAAATTGTTGAAATGAGCGAGCCGGTCGGCAGAAAACTCGATTTCCTCATCCAGGAAGTCAACCGCGAGATCAACACCACCGGAAGCAAATGTTCCGACGTTGAAATTGCCCAGGTGGTTGTGGACGTAAAATCCGAAATTGAAAAAATCCGCGAACAGATCCAGAATATCGAATAAAACGGAGGCTTTTTTAAAATGAAGCTCGTAAACATCGGTTTCGGAAACCTTATCAACGCAAACCGCGTTATTGCGATGGTTTCTCCGGAATCCGCACCGATTAAGCGTATTATCACCGAAGCAAGAGAAAAAGGAACACTTATCGATGCTTCTTTCGGAAGAAAGACAAAAACCGTTCTTGTAATGGATTCCGGCCACGTTATCCTTTCGGGAATCCAGCCGGAAACCGTTGGAACAAGAATGTCTGCGGAGGGTGAAGATGAATAAAAGAGGAGTTCTTACAGTGATTTCCGGGCCTTCCGGAGTTGGAAAAGGAACGGTTATAAACCGCCTTTTTGAAATTGAGGATAATCTCTATTTTTCCGTTTCCGCAACAACAAGAAAACCAAGACCGGGCGAAATAGACGGAGTTCATTACAGCTTCAAAACCCGCGAGGAATTTGAGCACGATATCGAAACCGGAGAAATGCTTGAATACGCGGTTTTTAACGGAAACTATTACGGAACGCCGAAAAGCGCCGTTGAACAAAGGCTTTCCGAAGGAAAAGACGTTGTTCTCGATATCGAAATCCAGGGCGCAAGAAACGTAAAAAAAATGATGCCGGAAGCGGCCCTTATCTATCTTCTTCCGCCGAGCATCGAGGAACTTAAACGCAGACTTGTCGGCAGAAACACCGAAGACGCGGAAACCGTTGCCGGAAGACTGCATACCGCACGAATCGAGCTTAACGAAGCGCCGGAACTTTATAATTATTTTATAGTCAATGATTTGGTGGAAAACGCCGCCATAAAAATAAAAGATATTATTGAGGGCGAACGCTGCGGCAAAAGCGCAATGCAGGAAGTCCTTAAACAAATTTTAGAGGAGGCAGAAAACCTTGCTTAACCCGAACGATACTTATAATCTTAACCAGCTCAACAGCCCCTATGCAAACGTTGTTGCAATTGCAAAACGTGCACGCCAGATCAGCGAAGACGCTGAGGAAAACCATGAAATCATCTCTGAAAAACCGCTTAAAATTGCAATTGCGGAATTTATCGGCGACAAATACCGCGTAAACAAGGTAAACGTGGAGGAAGACTGATATGCCCGAAAAGAAGAATCTTCTTCTCGGCGTTTCCGGCGGTATTGCGGCATACAAAGTTTGCGAGATCGCTTCATACTTCACAAAAAAAGGCGTCAATGTAAACGTTGTTATGACGGAACATGCCGCCGAATTTGTTGCGCCTCTTACCTTTGAAGCGCTCACAAAAAACCATGTTTATACTTCGCTTTTTGACGGAAAAGGCAGCGACCCGGTTGCCCACGTCAACCTCGGAAAGACCGCCGATGCGGTTCTTATTGCTCCGGCGACCGCAAATATAATTGCAAAAATAGCAAACGGAATTGCGGATGATATGGTTTCAACAACCGTGCTCGCGGCTTCCTGCAAAAAGATAATTGCTCCGGCAATGTTCACCGGAATGCTCGAAAACCCGGCAACACAGCGAAACCTTGAACAGCTCCGCAAAGACGGCTGGGAAATCATCGAATCCGAAAGCGGAAGGCTTGCCTGCGGCGCAGTCGGAAGCGGAAGACTTGCTGAAATTCCGGAACTTATTTCCGCCACGGAAGAGGCTCTTTTTGCGGGTGAGCAGCTTTTGGGAAAACGCGTGCTCATAACCGCGGGAGCAACAAGAGAAAGCCTTGACCCGGTGCGCTATATCACCAACCATTCCAGCGGAAAAATGGGTTACGCAATCGCAAAAATGGCAAGAACCATGGGCGCTGAGGTGACTTTGATCAGCGGAAAAACCGAAATACGCCCTCCTCACGGAGTGAGCACCGTTTTCGTAAAATCCGCGGAAGATATGTATAACGCAGTTACCGAAAGGGCCGCCTGTGCGGATGTTATTATAATGGCGGCGGCGGTTGCGGATTATACTCCGGCGGAATATTCCGACCGGAAGATCAAAAAATCCGAAGGCGACAACACCTTGGTGCTCAAACGCACCAAAGATATTCTTGCGAGCATCGGAAGGACAAAACCTTCCGGTCAGGTGGTTGTCGGTTTTTCAATGGAAACAGAAAATCTTCTTGAAAACAGCCGAAAAAAGCTTCTTATCAAGAACGCTGATATGATCGTTGCGAATTCCATAGCTTCTGAAAACACAGGTTTCGGCGTTGATACAAATGCCGCGGTGCTCATCACAAGAACCGGCGAGCATGAAACCGGACTTATGAGCAAGGAAGAACTTGCCAAGGTTATCCTTGAAAAAGCGGCAGAAATGCTTTAATTGAAAAAAAGACGGCGAAGCCGTCTTTTTTTAATCCTTATTTACCGCAGTAAGCGCGGATTGCTTTTGAAACAAATTCTGCAGTTCCGGTGCCGCCGGATTTGTCGATGTTTTCGGTAAAGCGTTCGTCCATGATATACATTTGGCCGAGTCCGAAAAGAATCTCATCGGTGCAGTTGTAATAATTTTCGCTGATGAAGTTCTGAAGCTTTTTAACAAGCTCCTGCGCTTCGGTGGATTTTGGCGAACCATCGGAAACTTTTCCGAATTCCGAAAAAATTTCCATCATTTCTCCGGCGATGAATGAATTTTCTGTATCGGTGCGTAATTCGGACTTTGCTTTAAATTCTTCAAAGGCGGAAGTTTTGCCCCATTTTTCCTTTGCTTCGGCTTCGTATTCTTTAAGTTTTGTTTTATCAAATGCAGAAAAATCCAAAATTTTTTCCTCCTTGTTAATAAGTTTTTCGGCAAGGGAGATAAGGGAATCAAGCTGTTCGCGCCGAAGTTTAAGAAGTTTTATCTGTTCCGAAAGAGCTTTTTCTTTGTCAAAATCCGGGTTTTCGATGATTTTCTTTATTTCTTTAAGCGGAAATTCAAGTTCTTTGAAAAGAAGAACAGTCTGGAGCCGTTCTAAAGAATCTTCATTATAAAGCCGATATCCGGAATCTGTAAAACTGCTTGGCGGCAAAAGGCCGATTTTATCGTAATATTGCAAAGTGCGGACGCTTATTCCGGCAATCTTGCTTACTTCGTTTACTGTAAACACAAAAATCATCTCCCTGTGACTATATATTACACTATTACGTAACGTAATGGTCAAGGGTTTTGTTTAAAAAATTCATAAAATTTTAAAAAAATATTTGCATCGGTTTAAAATCAATAGCATATAATTACAATCGGTGCTTTACTACATTAAGAAAGAAGGTGTTACACTTGGTAACTTATGAAATGGTCAAAAATGACCCTACGGTCAGAGTTTATATTCAAAAAGCCGGCGAAGCTCTTAAGGCAATGGGCTTTTCCGAACACAGTTTTGCCCATGTCTGCCTTGTTGCGGAAAAAGCTGCATATATAATGGAAACCCTCGGATATTCCGAAAGGGAAGTTGAACTTGTTAAAATTGCCGGATATCTTCACGATATCGGAAACGTTGTCAACCGAAGCGACCATTCCCAAAGCGGAGCGATTATGGCATTCCGTATTCTCGACAGAATGGGAATGGATCCTGCTGAAATATCCGACATCGTTATGGCGATAGGAAACCATGACGAAGGAACAGGAAAACCCATCAGCCCGATGGCGGCTGCTCTTATTATTGCGGATAAATCCGACGTTCGCAGAAGCCGTGTTCAGAACGACGATGAAGAAACCTTCGACGCTCACGATAAGGTCAACTATTCCGTAAAAAAAGCGGAACTTAAAATCAACGAAAACAAGACTCTTATAAAACTCAAGCTTTCGGTAGATACCCGCTATGGCTCCGTTATGGATTATTTCAGAATTTTTATGGACAGAATGGTTCTTTGCAAAACCGCCGCGGAAAAACTCGGTCTGGAATTTAAGCTGATGATAAACGAACAGCAGCTTGTTTAAAACAAAAAAACCTCCGGAATTTCCGGAGGTTTTTTATATTTGTTTACATATTCCAGATGTTGTCACAATATTCCTGAACGGTTCTGTCAACAAAGAAAACCGGGGATTTTGCGATATTCATAAGAGCCATGCGGTTCCAGGTTTCTTTGTCGCGGAAAAGTTCCTGTGCATGTTTCTGGATATCCATATAGCTTTCGAAGTCTGCGGCGGCCATATAGAAATCCTTGTCTTCGATGAGGTCTGCAAGATCGGAAAAATCTTCGCCTGCGATTCCGTGGCGCATTCTTTCAAGGGCGGCTTTGAGTTCGTCGTTCTTTTCGATATATTCCATGGGATCATAGCCTTTTGCACGAAGAGCATCGACTTCGTCGGAGTTCATTCCGAAACGGAGGAAGTTTTCTTCGCCGACTTCGCGGAGGATCTCGACGTTTGCGCCGTCAAGAGTTCCGAGAGTTACCGCACCGGAAAGCATAAGCTTCATATTGCCGGTGCCGGAAGCTTCGGTTCCCGCAAGGGAAATCTGTTCGGAAATATCTGCGGCGGGCATAAGCATCTCGGAAGTTGTTACGCTGTAGTTTTCAAGGAAGCAGAGTTTGAGTCTGTCTTTGAGGGCGCTTTCGGAAAGCTCTTTTCCGATGCACCAGATAAGGCGGATGATGCGTTTTGCAACGTAATAACCCGGAGCTGCCTTTGCGCCGAAGATAAATGTTCTGGGGTCGATATCAGCGTTGGGATTGGCTTCAATTTCGTTAAGAAGAGAAATGATGCGAAGGGCGTTCATGTGCTGGCGTTTGTATTCATGGAGACGCTTTGCCTGAACGTCGAAAAGGGAACTCGGGTCAAGCTTGTTTCCCATAACGTCGCGGTTTTCTTTTGCAAAAAGAGCTTTTCTTTTAAGCTTTACTTTTCCGAGTTCTTCAAGAGCGGCGGAATCGTTTGCGTGTTTTTCAAGAAGATGCATCTTTTCGTAATTTTTTTCAAAATCCTTTGCAGAATATTTTTTTACGAATCTGGTGAGTTCCGGGTTTGCGGCGCAAAGCCATCTTCTGGAAGCAATTCCGTTTGTAACGCTTGAAAAACGTTCCGGGAAGGCGCGGTAAAGATCGGCAAAAACGCTGTTTTCCATAACGGTAAGGTGATGTTCGGAAACGCCGTTGGTGCTGTGGGTTGCAAAAACGCAAAGGTTTGCCATTCTTATTTCGCCGTTTTCAACGATGGCCATGCGGCTGATTTCCTGTTCGTTAAAGCCTTTTTCACGAAGGATTATGCGCAGGCGGCGGTCAAACTCACAGATGATTCCGAAAACTCGGGGAAGAAGGAAACGGAACATTCCCGCATCCCAGCGTTCGAGAGCTTCCGGAAGAACGGTGTGGTTTGTATAGCTGAAAAGATTGAAGCAGATTTCTGCGGATTTTTCCCAGGAGTAGCCGCATTCGTCAAGAAGAATACGCATGAGTTCCGGGATAGCCATGGTGGGGTGGGTATCGTTGATATGGATAGCCGCTTTTTCCGCAAGGTTTTCAAGAGTTCCGTATGCGGCAAGGTGACGGCGGACTATATCGGCGATGGAAGAGCAGACGAGAAAATACTGCTGTTTGAGGCGAAGAACTTTTCCGTCCGGGTGGTTGTCGTTGGGATAAAGAATGGAGCTTATTGCCTTTGCTTCAGAACTTTTTCTCATTGCTTCCGCATAAAGTCCGCGGTTGAAAAGTTCCATATCGATTCCGGAGGATTCCGCCTGCCAAAGGCGAAGGCGGGAAACATCGTTTCCTTCAAAGCCGGGAACATACATGTCATAGGGAACGGCAAGAACGCTGTCATAGTTTTTATGAAGGATCTGGTGGAAGCCGTCATACCAGGATTCTTCAATTTCTCCGCCAAAGCGGACTTCAACGGCGTGTTCTCGTTTTTCTGCAAGCCAGGCTTTTCCGCCGGGAAGCCAGTCATCCGGTTTTTCAGTCTGCCAGCCTTCGGTAAGTTTCTGGCGGAAAATACCGTATTCATAGCAGATTGAATAGCCCATGGCGGGTTTTCCGATGGTTGCAAGACCATCGAGGAAACATGCGGCAAGTCTTCCAAGACCGCCGTTTCCGAGGCCTGCATCGGGTTCCTGAGCATAAACGAGATCGGGATCTGCGCCAAAGGATTTTATTGCCTTTTCAAAATCTGCGGTATAGCCGAGGTTATGAAGATTGTTGCGAAGGCTTCGGCCCATAAGAAATTCCATGGACATATAGTAAACGCGTTTTTCGCCTTGGGAAGAATGTCTTGCGGCGGAAGTTGAATATTTTTCCGCAAGAATTCCGCGAAGGGTTTCTGCGGCGGCATCATAAAGATGGGAATAATCCGCATCTTCGGGTTTTTCAATATAAGCGTTTTTAAGAGATTCGGTAATTTTGGATTTCCAAAATTCGGCACCTTTCATTGGGGATTTCCTCCTTGATAGGGTTCATTTTACAACCATTATATTTTATATTAAAAGCATTTGATAGTCAATAGAATTATATTATTAACAAAAAGGTTGGAAACGATTCCATTTGTTTAAAATTTATTATAAAGCAACAAACAAATAACCTTGATTTGGTGAAATTTAACATTAAGTTCAAAAGAACGGCGAAAGCAAAAACACGATTCGAAGTGGAAAATGCACAAAAACCAAAGCTAAAGTTTGGCAATATCGCAGAATGAAAAAAGCGGCGGTCAAAAGACCGCCGCAACCCGTTATGTGATTTGTTTTATCCCTTCGGCAAATTCAAGGGTCGTATAGGTATCGGTATCACCCATGATAAGAAGCATTATTTTTTCGCCGTTCAGGCAAACTGTGGTAAGACCGTCCTTCACTATTAAAAGAGCCTCGCTGTCGTTGATTACTATATCCTGCATCACCTGGGCGTTTTCGGAATCGACCCGGTATGAGCCGGGACTTGTCTGCATAAAAACAATGCTTTTTTCGCCTTTGGAATAAACTGCGATATATTGGCCCGGGATATCGTATTTTTCCGTCATTTCAAAACCTTCCGGAATATATGTCGGGACATATTTTCCGACCATTTCGTCGCGGTTTTTGTCATAAGTCAATGGATCTTCCGGATTTATTTCGGTATAGTGTTCGGTGGTTTCATAAAGCATTTTATACAAAGTTTCCGCAACGGCTGTTCTTGCGTTTGCAGAAGCAACAACCACGGAAGAAATTGAAATCACAGCAACAAAAACGACCATTGCCGCAACGGTGATGAGCTTTTTTGCAACCTTCCAGAAAACCGAAAGGTTTTCACGGCGTTCGATTTTTGAATAAATTTTTTCAATCTTTTTCGGGTCAGCGGGTTCTTCGTCTTCAATTTCCGAAAGGATTTTTTCGCTTTTCTCCGCCGCATAGAGCGCCATAACTTTTGTAAAAAGAAGATCTTCGTATTTTTCGTTTATTTCTTTTTCAGAAAGATTTTGCGGCATTTTTTTCTTCCTCCTTCATAACAGAATAAGCTTTTCTTCTTGCGCGGGTAAGTCCGGAACGGACGGCACTTTCGGTTATTCCGAGTTTTGAGCCTATCTGGGAATCCGAAAGGCCGAGAATATATTTGAATTCGAGAAGGTTTTTGTATCTTTCGGGAATTTTTTTAAGTGCGGAGTAAAGTTCCGCAACTGTTTCGTTTTTTATGATGATATCTTCGGGAATTGCGTTTTCGGACGAAAGAAGTTCGATGTCGAAATCCTCAAAATCGGTCATGGGGTATTTCAGCTTTTTGCGAAAACGGCTGTATGCTCCGAATTTTACTGCGGAAATAAGATATGCAGGGAGTTTTTTGGGTTCGACCGCCATAACGGAATCGGCACGGTTTATCAGGTTTGTGAAAACGTCCTGAACAAGTTCTTCGGAATCCTCGGCATTATTCAAAAGCGAAAAAGCCTTTTTGAACATCACCGAATAATATTTTTTATAAATATCCTCAATGAATTCCCGCTCAATATCTTTTTCAAGAGCGGAAACCATCATTGTTATCATTTGATCACGTCCTTTTTTTGAAGGCAAAAGTTTCTTTCTGATATAATAGTAGCAAAAAACGTAAAAATGCTGCAGAAAAATAAAAAAAGGACGGAAAATTTTCCGCCCTTTTTAAATATTAAGATTCAAAAAAGAATCCCCTCGCCACCGCTTACGCGATGTGGCCCTCTCCCCTTTGACAAGGGGCGCATATTTTATTTGCAGACTTTGTTGTCAACTTCCTCGTGGAGTTTTGCGATGAATTCATCAAGAGCAACTGCGCCGAGGTCGCCTTCTTTTCTGGAACGGACGGCAACTTTGCCTTCTTCCATTTCCTTTGCGCCGACTACGAGCATATAAGGAACTTTTTCAAGCTGTGCTTCACGGATCTTGAAACCGATTTTTTCATAACGGGAATCAACTTCCGGTCTGAAGCCGCAGCGGAGAAGTTTTTTCTTGATTTCTTCCGCATATTCGTTCTGGTCTTCGGTGATGGGAAGGATTCTGACCTGTTCCGGAGAAAGCCAGGTGGGAAGTGCGCCGCCGTATTTTTCAATAAGGAGAGCGATGGTTCTTTCGTAGCAGCCGAGAGAAGTTCTGTGGATGATATAAGGATAAACCGCCTGGTTGTTCTGGTCGATATAGGTCATTCCGAAACGCTGTGCAAGCATCATATCGATCTGGATGGTAACAAGGGTATCTTCCTTGCCGTAAACGTTTTTGCCCTGGATATCAAGTTTCGGGCCATAGAAAGCTGCTTCGCCGGCTGCTTCGGTATATTCAAGACCGATGTTGTCGAGGATCTTTCTCATTGCGCCTTCGGCTTCTTCCCACATTTCGGGAGTGCCTTCATATTTATCCTTGTTTTCCGGATCCCACTTGGAGAAACGGAAGGTGAGGTCTTCATAAAGACCGATGTCGGTCATAACCTCTTTAACGAGTTTGAGACAGCTTCTGAATTCTTCCTCAAGCTGGTCCGGGCGGATGATAAGGTGACCTTCGGAAATGGTGAACTGGCGGACGCGGATAAGTCCGTGCATTTCGCCGGAAGCTTCGTTACGGAAAAGGGTAGAGGTTTCGCCGTAACGGAAGGGAAGTTCACGATAGGAATGTTTGTCGTTGAGATAGACCTGATACTGGAAGGGGCAGGTCATGGGGCGAAGAGCGAAAACTTCTTTATCTTTTTCTTCATCGCCGAGAACGAACATTCCGTCTTTATAATGATCCCAGTGTCCGGAAACTTTATAGAGGTCGGATTTTGCCATAAGGGGGGTTCTGGTCATTACGTAACCGTATTCATATTCCTCTTTATCCTGAACGTAGCGGTTGAGGATCTGGAAAAGTTTTGCGCCTTTGGGCATAAGAAGCGGAAGACCCTGGCCGACATAATCGCTGTTGCAGAAATATTTGAGCTGACGTCCGAGAACGTTGTGGTCGCGGCGTTTTGCGTCTTCAACAGCTTCAAGATAAGCTTCAAGCTCTGCTTTTTTCGGGAAGGAAATTCCGTAAATGCGGGAAAGCATTTTGTTCTTTTCGCTTCCGCGCCAATAAGCACCGGTGGTGGAAGTGAGTTTGAAAGCTTTGATGGGGGAGATGTTCATAAGGTGAGGCCCTGCACAAAGTTCGCAGAAATCGCCCTGTTTATAGAAAGAAAGAGCTTCGCCTTTTCCTGCGTGCTCATCAATAAGCTCGAGTTTATAGGGCTGGTCTTTCATTATCTCTTTTGCTTCTTCTGCACTCATGGTGCATTTGTTGAGCTCAAGACCGGTTTTGATGATTTTTGCCATCTCGTCTTCGATTTTTTTGAGGTCATCAAAGGTGAAAGGTTTTTCAACGTCGAAGTCATAATAAAATCCGTTATCAATGGCGGGGCCGATGGAGAATTTTGCATCGGGGAAAAGATGGAGAACAGCCTGGGCCATAACGTGGGAAGTGGTATGCCAGAAAGCTTTTTTTCCATAAGGATCGTCGAAGGTGAGAATTTCAACTTCGCAGTCCTCTTCGATAGGAGTACGAAGGTCGCAGCCTTCGCCGTTGATTTTTGCCGCGCAGGCAACTCTTGCAAGTCCGGAGCTGATGCTCTGGGCAATCTGATAGGGAGTGACGCCGTTTTCAAATTCATGAACGTCGCCACGAAGGGATACTTTAACCATAAATTTACCTCCTGTTTTTTACGGGGCAATAAAAAAGCTTCGCCCCAAAAATTAAGGGGCGAAGCAACAAAGCTCCACGGTTCCACCCTTGTTTACGGAAAATCTTTTCCGCACTCAAAGTTCCGCCTTAACGCGGCGGCAACGGTGTGTTCGCAAAAAAATTCGCTTGCACACGCTCCGGGGATGGTCTTTCACAACTTTCAGCAGACGGGCTTTCAGAATCTTGCCGTCCTCTCTGGGAAGAAAAAATGTTTCGGTTTCCCCATCAACGCATTTAAAAATATCAAATAAATATTATCACCGTCGGGAACGTTTGTCAACGGTTGGCGGACAAAAATTAATAAATTATTTAAAAATATTATATTTATAATTATATAAATTTCATTAAAAGTGAATAAAAAGAACAATTTTGTATAAATAAATCTGTAATTTATTCATTTTTAAGCAATATTTCTTGACAGCCCCTTTAAATAGGTTTATTATATTATTAACATGTGTAAGTCTGTGTGTATTTGTTGAACAGACCTCTGGCATTTTAATATATATAGAAAGGAATATTCAAAGCACCATGGAAATCATGACCTTTATCAAAAGCATGAATATCTTTGCTGATATGACCTCCAGCGATATTCTTGTTTGCGTGATCGTTGGCATCATTGCTTTGGTCGTTGGTTTGATAATCGCTTTCCCGGTGGGTGTTGCATATAGACGCAGAGTTGCGGAAGCCGAACTTGGTTCCGCAGAAGAAGAAGCAAGACGCATTGTAAACGAATCAATCAAAACTGCTGAAAGCCGCAAAAAAGAAGCTCTTATTGAAGCAAAGGATGAGATCCACCGCCTCAGAACCGAAGCGGATAAGGAAATCAAAGACCGCCGCGCAGAAGTTCAGCGCAGCGAGCACAGACTCCAGCAAAAAGAAGAATCCCTTGAAAAAAAAGCAGACAACCTTGATAAAAAAGAGGAAGTAATGCAGGAAAAGATCCAGGCTGCAGACGCAAGACTTGCCGAAGCGGAACAGATCAAAAAAAGCCAGTTCGAAATGCTTGAACGCATTTCCGGTTACACCGAAGAACAGGCAAAAATCCAGCTTCTTGAAGAAGTTGAAGCAAAACTTTCCCACGAAAAAGCTCTTCGCATCATGCAGTTTGAGCAGCAGCTCAAAGATGAATCCGAAGAAAAAGCACGCGAAATCATCGGAACCGCTGTTTCCCGCTGCGCACCGGATTATGTTGCCGAAGCAACCGTTTCCGTTGTTCCGCTCCCCAGCGATGAGATGAAAGGCCGCATTATCGGTCGCGAAGGCCGCAACATCCGTGCGCTCGAAACCCTTACCGGTGTTGACCTTATCATCGACGATACCCCCGAAGCAATCACCCTTTCTTCTTTTGATCCGGTCCGCCGCGAAATCGCAAGACTTTCTCTTGAAAAACTTATCCAGGACGGTCGTATCCATCCCGCAAGAATTGAAGAAACCGTTGATAAAGCAAGAAAAGAAGTTGACGCAAAAATCAAACAGGACGGTGAGCACGCTGTTCTCGAATGCGGTGTTCGCGGCGTTGCACCCGAACTTGTCCGTCTTCTCGGCCGCATGAGATATCGTACCAGCTATGGCCAGAACGTGCTCATGCACTCCATCGAGGTTGCACAGATTGCCGGACTTCTTGCCAACGAAATGGGCGGTGTTGACCCCAACATGGCAAGAAGAGCAGGTCTTCTCCATGATATCGGTAAGGCTCTTACCCACGAAATCGAAGGCAGCCACGTTACCATCGGCGTTGACGTTGCGAAAAAATATAAAGAGCCCGAAGCTGTTATCCATGCAATCGAAGCTCACCACGGCGACGTTGAACCCAGAACGACCATTGCATGGCTCGTTCAGGCAGCGGACGCAATTTCCGCAGCAAGACCCGGCGCAAGAAGA
Organism: Oscillospiraceae bacterium; assembly: GCA_045545715.1. Taxonomy (GTDB): domain Bacteria; phylum Bacillota; class Clostridia; order Oscillospirales; family Ruminococcaceae; genus UMGS1668. The sequence continues at coordinate 296 of JAZQBJ010000173.1, read as the reverse complement.
GAAAACCTTGAAAACTATATCAAACGTCTTGAAAAACTCGAAGAAATCGCAAATTCCTTCGAAGGAGTTGACAACTGCTTTGCAATCCAGGCCGGACGCGAAGTTCGAATTGTTGTTAAACCCGAAATTGTTGACGATGAAAGAATGGTGCTTCTTGCTCACGATATCGCCGAAAAAATTGAAGGCGAACTCGAATATCCCGGACAGATCAAAGTTCATCTTGTCCGTGAAAGCAGAGCGGTTGATTACGCAAAATAATCCTTATTTAATACAAATTAAACCCCCCTTGTCAAAGG
>JAZQBJ010000172.1:0-7107 GCA_045545715.1 Oscillospiraceae bacterium | reverse complement strand
CGTCAACGCTTTCAAGTGCCTTTGTCAAAGCATCGCCGCTGTCTTCGATAAGAGCATTGGCATTGTTCAAAAGCTCTGTAAGCTGGGTGTTTTCAAGAATTGTACGAAGTTCCTGAGTAAGAGAAGTGATTTCGGCAATGGCGGAATTTGCTTCTTCAAGAATTCCTCCGAGCTGAACGGTGAGCATGATCAAAGCAATTGCAACAACAAGCATAAGTGCCGAAACGATAAGATTTTGCTTTTTTGCGGAATTTATCTGTTTTTCAAGAAGAACAGTTTGTTTAAGACTTTCTTCATAAATTAGTTTTTGATAATCTTTTTCAGTAAGCTCGTTGTTTTCCGGAACAGTAATAATTTCGTTTTCCATAATATGTCCTCCTTTTACATAACAAGATCAACAATTCCGAATGAAAGTATGCCCATGATAATTCCGCAGGTTATTACGCCAATAAGAATTGCAAAAGTGGATTTTACAACTCTTAACTGCATAAGAGTCGCAATAAGGGATGCTGTCCATGCACCGGTTCCGGGAAGCGGAATTGCTACAAAAGCAAAGAGACCGAGGAGCTCCGCATTTCTTACTTTTTCAGCTTTTTTGTTTCCGCGGTCGATTATTTTCTGAAAGATCCATCCGATTTTATCGAATTTTGAAAGATAGATAAGAACGGTTTTGGCAAACTTGATTAAAAAAGGAACCGGAAGAATATTTCCGATAACACAGCATATTAAAGAAGGAAGAAAAGGCATTTCTGCAACCGCGGCATAGATCATTGCGCCGCGAAGTTCAATAAGCGGAACCATTGAAATAAAAAACAAATAAAGATAATCTTCCAGAAGATCACCTCCGTAGTATATTTATATTTATTTTAAATGAAATAATCATAATTGTAAAGTAAAATAAATAAAACCCCTTTTATTTATATTTATTTTGTGGTAAAATCAATCTGTATTTTTATGACCGGGAGGATATTATGAAAAAAATTCTTTCAATTCTTCTTGCCATGTTGATGGCAGCTTCCGCGTTTTCCGGATGTTCAAAAGAACCGGATGAACCGGAAGAAATCAAAAATGAAATTGTCGTGGAATCTCTTCAGCAGTCTTTTACTGCGGTAATTTATGACAGCGGAGAAGATGCAGAGTTCTGGAATGCTGTAAAAGCAGAGTTTGAAAATGCAAACCAGGGAGTAACAATCAATATGATCGTTACAAAAGATGCTGCATTTGAAGTTCGTGACAGGATTCTTGCGGGAAATTCTCCGGATTTTGTTTATCTTCCTTCTTATGAAGAAACCGGCGTAACCGAAGCACTTATTAAAGATAAAGCGCTTGCATCTCTTGCTGATATTGAAACCGCGGCACCTTCCGGTGCTTTTGAAAACAACGCATGCAAACCTTACGAGGACGGAATTTCCTATCTTGCGCCGCTTTTCTTTGAGGCAGAAGGACTTCTTTATAACAAAGAACTTCTCAGCAATAACGGTTTTTCTGTTCCCCAAACCTGGGACGATTTTATAAAAATTGCCGAAGGCTGCAAAAATAAGAAATTTGAATTCTTTACATATGCAGGCGCAGAACCGGATGAATTTGTAAATATTTTTGCGGCAGCTGTTGCTCCGGTAATCGGAACCGAAGAGACGAATAAACTTCTCGATTGTGAAGAAGAAACCTGGGCAAATGAAAACGTAAAAACCTTTGCTGAAAAAATCGGAAAAATAACCAAACTTGTTGTTTCCGGAAGCAGCACAAAATCCAGGGAAGAGGTTCTTGATTGTCTTAAAGATGAAAAGGCGCTGTTTGTTTCCGGAAGTACCGAAGATCTTGAAGAACTTAATAAGGACGGAGAAAAATATGCGCTGTGTCCTTATCCTGCACTTTCCGGGAATACTGTTCAGACTGTAAGTTTTTCCGAAATGTATATTCCGGTTGAGGCAAAAGAACAGGAACTTGCAAAAAAATTCATGATGTTCCTTTATGGCGAAAAAGTAACAGGCCTTGCATCTGAAATGCTCGGAAAAACTTCTGTTGGAACAAGTTCTGTTTTTGCTGCTGAATTTGCTGTAAAATCTGCAGCGAACGCAACACTTTCCGATGAATTCTGCGGCCTTGTTGTGGATATTTTCAAAAGCAACATTAAAGCGGATGAATTTGCAGATAAGATGATCGAATATATTAAAGAATATTGACATCATAACTCAAAAGGAGATTTAAAATAAAATGGAAAAACCTAAATTTTATATAACAACAGCCATTGCTTATACTTCTCGAAAACCGCATATCGGCAACAGCTATGAAATCGTTCTTACCGATGCTATTGCAAGATATAAAAGAATGCAGGGATATGATGTTTTCTTCCTTACCGGTACCGATGAGCACGGTCAGAAAATTGAAAAATATGCTGCAGATTCCGGCGTAACTCCGAAGGAATATGTTGATAAAGTTGCAGGTGAAATCAAAGAGATTTGCGATCTTCTCAACACAACTTATGATCATTTCATCAGAACAACCGATGATTATCATGAAAAAACCGTTCAGAAGATTTTCAAAAAACTCTATGATCAGGGTGACATTTATAAAAGTGAATACGAAGGTCTTTACTGCACTCCTTGCGAATCTTTCTGGACCGAAAGCCAGCTTGTTGACGGAAAATGCCCCGATTGCGGAAGAGAAGTTGGAAAAGCAAAAGAGGAAGCATATTTCCTCCGCCTTTCCAAATATCAGAAGCAGCTTGAAGAATTTATTGAAAGCAACGAAAACTTCATCTATCCTGAAGCCCGCAAAAAAGAGATGCTCAACAACTTCATTAAACCCGGTCTTCAGGATCTTTGCGTTTCCAGAACTTCTTTCAAATGGGGCGTTCCGGTAACTTTTGATGATAAACATGTAATTTACGTTTGGATCGACGCTCTTTCCAACTATATCACCGCTCTCGGATATGATCCTGACGGAAGTTCCGAACAGTATAAAAAATATTGGCCCGCAGATGTTCATATTATCGGTAAGGATATAGTAAGATTCCATACTATTTATTGGCCGATCATGCTTATGGCCCTTGGTGAACCGCTTCCCAAACAGGTTTATGGTCATCCCTGGCTTCTTTTCGGTGAAGACAAAATGTCCAAATCCCGCGGCAACGTAATTTATGCCGATGACCTTACCAAAGTATTCGGCGTTGACGCGGTCCGTTATTATCTTCTTACCGAAATGCCTCACGCAAACGATGGTTCCATCACCTATGAAGCAATGATCGACAGATTCAACACCGACCTTGCAAACACTCTCGGAAACCTTGTCAACCGCACCGTTGCAATGCAGAACAAATATTTCGAAGGCGTAATCCAGTCTCCGGATTGTGTCGGCGAATTTGATGATGACCTTAAGGCTACCGCAAAGAAAGCAATCGAAGGCTTCGACAAAAACCTTTCCGAATATAAAATGAGCGATGCTATAGACTGCGTTATGGATCTTGCGCGCCGCTGCAACAAATATATCGATGAAACAATGCCCTGGGCTCTTGCAAAAGACGAAAGCAAGAAAGAAAGACTTGGAACGGTTCTTTATAATCTCCTTGAAGGAATCAGAATCCTTTCCGTGCTCATTGCTCCCATTATGCCTGAAACCACCAAGAAAATTGCAGAACAGCTTGGTCTTGAAGAACAGACTTATGAAAGCATTCAGACTTTCGGCGGACTTGAAGCAGGCAAAAAAGTCGGCGTTGCAACCCCTCTTTTCTCCAGAATCGACGCTGAAAAACTTATTGCTGAACTTGAAGCAGCACACAAGGCACAGCTTGAAGCGGAAAAAACGGAAGAAAAACCCGCAATTGAACTCCAGCCCGAAATCGCAATCGATGATTTTACCAAAGTGGAGCTTCGTGTAGCGAAAATTCTTGAATGTGAAAAAGTTCCGAAAGCAAAAAAACTTTATAAAATCCAGCTTGATGACGGAATGGGCGGACGCCAGATTGTTTCCGGAATTGCACAGCACTATACTCCTGAAGAACTTATCGGAAAGAAAATTGTTGTTGTTGCAAACCTTAAACCCGCAAAACTCTGCGGCGTTGAATCCTGCGGAATGCTTCTTGCAGGCGACAGGGAAGACGGCTCCGTTTGCGTAACCTTTATTGATGATTCCGTACCGGTAGGAACGAGGCTTCACTAATGGAATATAAAGGAATCTTCGATACCCATGCTCATTATGATGACGAAAGATTTGATGAGGATCGCGACACCGTGCTCAAAAATGTTTTTGAGCACGGCGTTTCCTTGATTGTTGATCCTGCATGCGATCTTGAAACCTGTGAAAAGACGCTTGAACTTTCGTCGAAATATGATTTTGTTTATTCAGCGGTCGGAGTTCACCCGCATTCTGCCGAAAGCGACGGAAACGGCGACTGGCTTGAAAAAATAAGGGAATTTGCAAAAAATAAAAAAGTTGTTGCAATCGGAGAAATCGGACTTGATTATCATTATGATTTTTCTCCCCGTGAAAAGCAGAAAGAGGTTTTTGCCGCCCAGCTTGAACTTGCTAATGAACTTGATTTGCCTGTAATAATCCACGACAGAGAAGCTCATGCCGATACTCTTGAACTTGTGAAAAAATATCGGCCAAAGGGAATAATCCATTGCTTTTCAGGTTCTGCGGAAACAGCGAAGGAATTTCTTAAGCTTGGAATGTATATTGGTTTCACCGGCTCGGTAACTTTTAAAAATGCAAGCAAACTTTTGCTTGCTGCGGAAGTTGTTCCGGAAGACAGAATTCTTCTTGAAACAGATTGCCCTTATATGGCGCCGGTTCCATATAGAGGTCAGAGATGCGACAGCAGTCTTATACCCGCAACAGCGGAAAGACTTGCGGAAATTCGCGGAACAGATGCACAGACTCTTATCGACAGAGCAAGAGAAAACGGAATGAGAATTTACGGAATCAATGCGGAGGATTAATTTATGAGAATAAGAAGAAAACCCTGGGCAAGACCGGAACTTGCCGAATGGGAAAACTGTATTGATGTTCCGGCAGAAAACAGAGGAAAATGGAAATCCCTTTTTAAAAATGATGCGCCGATGATGCTTGAACTCGGATGCGGAAAAGGCGGTTTTATTTCAAAACTTGCGGTAGCAAACCCGGATATCAACTACATTGCAGTCGATATCAAAAGCGAGATGCTCGGTCTTGCAATGAGAAATATTAAGCGTGAATATGCCGAAGCGAACAGGGAAGTGGATAACGTTTATATTTTCAGCCAGGAAATTATGCTTATCAGCAAGGTATTTTCCAATGAAGATATGTTCGACAGAATATATATAAACTTCTGCAATCCCTGGCCGAAAACCCATGACCATAAAAAACGCCTTACTCATAACAACCAGCTTATGCAGTACCGCGAATTTTTGAAGGACGGCGGTGAAATCCGTTTCAAGACCGATAATGACGATCTTTTCCTTTCGTCAAAAAGATATTTTGCGGAATGCGGTTTTGAACTTACTTTTGTTACCGAAGACCTTCATAATTCCGGTTTTGACGATAATATTGAAACCGAACACGAAAAGATGTTTTCCGAGCAGGGAATTCCGATAAAATTCCTCATCGCTAAAAAATTAACAATCAATCCTGCTGAAAAACAGGGCAGTGAGTCCGAAATTTGTGCTGAAAAGGTCGAAAATTGTGACGAAAAGCCTGAAAATATGAACGAAAATTAAAAAATTACATATATTTTGAAAAATATGTGTAAAAATGATTGACTTTTATATCTGTATGGTATAAAATATTGTTAGCACTCAAAAAGAAAGAGTGCTAAATGGAATTGTTTTCAATAAATAACATATATAGGAGGATTTCCAATGAACGTAAAACCCCTTGGAGACAGAGTTGTTATTAAAATGGTAGATTATGAAGAAAAAACCAAAGGCGGTCTTTTCATCACTGCAACCGCACAGGATAAACCCGAAGTTGCTGAAGTTATTGCTGTTGGTCCCGGCGGCATGGTTGACGGAAAAGAAGTTGAAATGCAGCTTAAAGTCGGCGATCACGTAATTATGGGCAAATATGCCGGCACTACCGTTAAAATTGACGGCGAAGAAATCATTATCCTTTCTCAGAACGACATCCTTGCCGTTGTTGAAGACTGATTTTAATTTTAGTTAATTATTTTCGGAGGTATTTATATATGGCAAAACAGATGCTTTACGGCGATGATGCCAGAAGAGCTCTTCAGGCTGGTATCGACAAACTCGCAAATACTGTAAAAATCACTCTTGGCCCCAAAGGCTGCAACGTAGTTCTTGATAAAAAATTCGGAACTCCTATGATCTGCAACGACGGTGTTACCATTGCAAAAGAGATTTCTCTTCCGGATCCTTTTGAAAACATGGGCGCACAGATCGTTAAAGAAGTTGCTGAAAAAACCAACGACGCAGCAGGCGACGGTACCACCACCGCAACCATCCTTGCACAGGCTCTCGTTCGCGAAGGTATGAAAAACGTTACCGCAGGCGCAAACCCCATGCTCGTAAAACGCGGTATCCAGAAAGCTGTTGACGCAGCGACCGCCGCTGTTCTCAGCAACGCAAAAGCTGTTTCCGGTTCCCAGGATATTGCAAGAGTTGCAACTATTTCCTGTGGCGATCCCGAACTCGGCGAACTTATTGCAAAAGCAATGGAAAAAGTAACCACCGACGGTATCATCACCGTTGAAGACAGCAAAACCGCAAACACCTATATCGAAGTTGTTGAAGGTATGGAATTCGACCGCGGTTATCTTTCTCCTTATATGGTAACCGACGCAGACAAAATGGTCGCAATCATCGAAGACTGCTCCATTCTTCTTGTTGAGAAAAAAATCTCCTCCTTCCAGGAACTTGTTCCGATTCTTGAACAGACCATGAAAGCAGGCAAAAAACTTCTTATCGTTGCAGAAGATATCGAAGGCGATGCTCTTACCAACCTTATCGTCAACAAACTCCGCGGAACTCTTAACGTTTGCTGCGTAAAAGGCCCCGGCTTCGGCGACAGAAGAAAAGAAATGCTTCTTGATATTGCCGCTCTTACCGGCGCAACCCTTGTTTGCGATGATATCGGTCTTAACCTTTCCGATGTTAAACTTAACCATCT
>JAZQBJ010000171.1:0-4055 GCA_045545715.1 Oscillospiraceae bacterium | reverse complement strand
CTATGTGAATGTGTGAAGTTATTTGAAGAAGACGATGAATTTAAAATGGGAAAAACAAAAAATAATAAAACAACAAAAATCGTAATAAAAGTTTTAGCTGCAGAAGTGCCTGCTTTTTTTTGCTGCGTTGGGTTAGGCCTTGATTTATCAGATGGTGGCGTTTGTGGCCTATCAAAATGCGATGAATTTTCTGTGTCTAGTTGTAATCGTAAGGTATAATCATAATAATATTTGCTTTTACTATCTCGAAGAACATCATACGCAGCTATTAATTGTCTGGTTTTTTCTTCTGCTATGATGGGAGGAACATTGTTGGCATCGGGATGAAAAAATTTAATTTGAGAAGTATAGGCTTTTTTTATAATTTCTGAATCATTGGTAAACCTTGGAATTCCTAAAATAGCATAATAATCAGGAATATTCATGTTAAACATCTCCCTACATATAAGGTGCAATTTGAGTATACTACAAAACAATTATAAAAACAAGGCAAAACAAAAAGCCTCCCTTTCGGGAGGCTTTCAGGTTTATTCGCAAATTATGCTTTATCGACGGAATCGATGTATTCGGTGAGTTTGAGAACGTTGTTGGAATAACCCCATTCGTTATCATACCATGCAACAAGTTTTACGAAAGTATCGGTAAGAGCGATACCTGCTTTTGCATCAAAGGTGGAGCCGTGAGGATCGCCGAGGAAGTCGGAAGATACAACAGCGTCTTCGGTGTATGCGAGAAGACCTTTGAGTTCGCCTTCGGAAGCAGCTTTTACTGCAGCGCAGATCTCATCATATTTTGCGGGTTTTTCAAGGTTAACGGTAAGGTCAACAACAGAAACGTCGATGGTGGGAACGCGGAATGCCATACCGGTGAGTTTTCCGTTAAGAGCGGGGATAACTTTGCCAACAGCTTTTGCTGCGCCGGTGGAGGAAGGAATGATGTTGCCGCAGGAAGCACGGCCGCCTCTCCAGTCTTTTTTGGAAGGACCGTCAACGGTTTTCTGGGTTGCGGTTACTGCGTGAACGGTGGTCATAAGGCCGTCTTTAATGCCGAAGTTATCGTTGATAACTTTTGCAAGAGGAGCAAGGCAGTTGGTGGTGCAGGAAGCGTTGGAAACAACTTCCATATCGCTGGTATAGGTGTTGTTGTTAACGCCCATTACGAACATGGGAGCGGTTTTGGAAGGAGCGGTGATAACAACTTTTCTTGCGCCTGCTTTAAGGTGTGCCTGGCAGGTGTCAACTTCTTTGAAAACGCCGGTTGCTTCGATAACGTATTCAACGCCATCTTCACCCCACGGAATTTCTTCCGGGTTTTTGAAACCATAAACTTTTACTTCTCTTCCGTTAACAACGAGTTTGCCGTCTTTTTCGGAAATTTCGCCGTTGAATCTGCCTTGTGCAGTGTCGTATTTTGCCATGTAAGCCATGTAGTCGGGATCGATGAAAGGATCGTTAACTGCAACAATTTCAAATTTTTCGGGCTGAGCAGCAGCAATGCGGAAAACAAGTCTGCCGATACGGCCGAAGCCGTTGATACCAATTCTGATCATTTGGGATAACCTCCATAAATCAATTTTTTACAGATATCATTTTATAATATTTTTTTAACATAAACAAGAGATTTTTGATTATTCTGCATTCCTTCACTAAAATTTATTTTTTAGATATGCAGTTTTCGTCAAGTTGACAAAAAGGCTTGTATCTTTCGAATAATAAAGCTATTATATTTGTATAAAATTCATATACGGAGAAGTGTAATGGCATTTAAAAGACTTAAGAGCAGCAAAAACATAAAAAGCGAGACCCTTGCAAGGCTTTCGCTTTCGGCAAAAGAACAAATTGACGAAACAGTTCGCCAACAGTTTATGGAAACAATGAAGCTTCCTGCGGAATTCGGGAAGGTTTCGGACAATATAAACACCCTCGGTTATTCTGTTTTAAGAATAAGCCACAATTTTAACGAATACTGCGAGATAATCAGCAAAACCGCTGTTTATCAAAACAGTATTGTGGATATCTGCGATCTTATCCGTTTTATTTTTGAAAAATCAAGGCCTTTTGTCGAACAAAAAAATATTCTGCTTTCCCTTAAAATTCCGGAGGAAAAGATTTTTGTGAATATTGACAAAGAACGGTTTTCCTTTGCCTTTCTGAATCTTCTGCTCAATTCCGCGGAAAACACCCCGGAAAAAGGAAAAATCAGAATCATTGTTTCAAAAACAAAAAAATTTGTCAAAATAACCGTTGCGGATAACGGAATCGGAATGGATGAGGAAACCGTTTTACATTGCGCCGAACCTTTTTTCAGCAAAAACTTTTTCCGCGAAAAGCCGAAAATGGGACTTGGACTTACCCTTGTTCATCATTTTGTTTCTGAAAACGGCGGAAGGATAAGTCTTCGTTCCGAAAAAGACAAGGGTACTTTTGTTTCGATGCTTCTTCCCCTTGTTGAAGGCGGAAAAGAAAGCGTTTTTGCCGGTTCCTCCGTTCCGGACCTTTCCGGAGATAAATTTTCGCCGGTATATATCATGCTTTCCGGAATCGGAAAAGAATAACAAAAAAGGGCGGTTTCCCGCCCTTTTGTTTTTTCTTTATTCTCTTTCTCCGAGAATCTCCTGAATTGCGGCAGCGGCATTTTCCGCTTCGTTTTTCGGAATAACTATGCGGCTTTTTTCGTTCTCGACAACTATTGAAAACCAACCGCAGCGGTCAAAATATCCGGCTTTGATTTTTGATTTGTCAAATTCCTTGATAAGCGGCCTTACGTTGTTATAATAAAGAGCCGCGATTTTTTCTTCGCCGAAATAAAATTTTGCGTCCCGGTCGGAACTTTCTCTTAAATAACCTTCGGCGGAATAAAACCACGGGAAAGGAACAAGGTGTTCATCCCTTTCGTATTTTCCGGAATTTTTCTTTTTATCCGAAACGGATTTTGCAAAAGTCACTCCGGTCATTACTGCCATTATCGCAAAGGAAAGATACCATCTTTCCGGAGTTATAAAAAGAAGGCCTATCAGAGCGATTATTCCCGAAAGAAGTCCCGCAAGAAGCGCCACCTGAAATTCATTTTTCCATTCTTTTTTCAAAAAAAGCACCGCCTTTTCAAACATTTTATATCTTTTTTTCAAAAACAAAGCTTTGAATATCCATTCCCATGGCATTATAAAATTCAATTGTGTCCTTGTTGAAATCCCATACCAGAAGATCGATCCTTTTTGCGCCGTTTTCCCCGGGTTTGGGTTTTCTTATATCCGTTATTTATTTTTATTTTCAAGTTCCGTATATTTTTCTTTCCTTCCGAAGGCAAGCTCCACCGGATATTTTTCGCTGTTGCGTTTTACCTTTGCGGAAACTATTTCGTCAAGGTCAAGGCCGCAGGCATCCGCCATAAGAATGCAGTAGTTGACAACGTCCGCCAGTTCTTCCTTTATTTTATCTTTTTTATTTTCACAGGCAAGGTCATCCGCGCTCCACTGAAAAACCTCGAGAAGCTCGGAAGCTTCGAGAGAAATGGATATCGCAAGATCCTTGGGATTATGGAACTGTTTCCAGTTTCGGTCATCGCGGAATTTGAGCACCATATCTATTGTTTCCTGTTTCATGTTACACCTCATTTTTGCTTATGGCTTCCATAAGCTTTTCTTTGTTTTCGTCGGAATATTCAATTTCGGAAGAAAAGAGCCTTGCGGCTTCAAAAATCCCTGTCTGTTCCGCCGCTTTTTCCGTAAGATAAAAAGCCAAAACCGCAAAGCGAAGGGATTCTTCCGGATAGTCCACCGAAAAATGACGAAAAATATAGTAGCAAAGAAGCTGTTCTGCGGCTTTTTCGTCGGAAATTTTCGGAGCAGCCGGTTCGCAGATTATTTTTTCAAGGATTTCCGTCCATTTTTCATCAAGGCGTTCAAGACCAAGAAAAATTTCCGCAAGTTTCACAAAATCCGTTTCCGGAAAATCCATACAGAAAATTCTGAAAACATCTGAAATTCTTTCGGAAATACTTTTTTCGCGGTTTTGAATAAGATCAAAAATCCTTTCCCGAAGGGCAAAAAAATTGTT
>JAZQBJ010000170.1:0-7248 GCA_045545715.1 Oscillospiraceae bacterium | reverse complement strand
GCCTGAATAGAAACGTCGAGTGCGGAAACTGCTTCATCGCATACAACAAATTTGGGATCAGTTGCAAGCGCGCGAGCAATACCGATTCTCTGTCTCTGTCCACCGGAGAACTGATGAGGGAAACGATGGAGGAAATAAGGTGCAAGACCACATTCATCCATAACTTCAAGAACTTTTTCCTGCATACGCTCGCCTTTATCTTTGACCATGTCATGAGCTACCATACCTTCGCTGATGATCTGGCCAACGCTCATACGAGGGTTAAGAGAGGAATAAGGATCCTGGAAGATAAGCTGCATATCGCGGCGAAGTTTGCGCATCTCGTTATATTCAAGACGGGCAAGGTCGATACCATCGTCGCGCATTGCTTCATACTTATCAAAATCGGGAGTGTCTTTGTACTGTTCACGAAGAGCTTCAATAGCTTTTTTTGCATCTGCAATTTCTTCATTGGTTTTTGCAATTTCAGCATTGATTGCTTCAACAGCAGATTTTGCAGAAGAAAGTTTTCCGGAATCTACGCTTCCCGGTTTTTTGTTTTCATCAAACTCAAGGTCATCAAGTTTGAGCTGAGCTTTACTGAGTTTTTCAATAAGAACAGATTTCTGTTTTGCAAAGCCGTATTCTTTGGAGTATGCTGCAACAATTTCATTTACATCTTCAACAACAACAAAGCCGCCGAAAATTTTGGTGATATTGAGCATTGCATCTTCAGCAAGTTTACGTGCCTGGTCGAGTTCAGCATGTTTTGCATACTGTTCGGTTTCAGAAAGTGCTGCGTATTCTTCTTCGATTTTTTCTTTTTTCTGCTCAAGAGTTTTCCATTCTCCGCGGAGTTTGGAAAGGTTTTTAATGGTCTGCTCCACATATTTGGGAGCAAGGTCATCAAGAGAACGACCATAATACATGGTACGTCCGTAAGTCTGATGATAAAGCTGAAGAATGGTACGGCCAAGAGTGGATTTTCCGCATCCGGATTCACCAACAAGTCCGAAAGTTTCGCCTCTGTAAATATCGAGGGAAACGCCATCGTTTGCTTTAACAAAACGACCCTTTTTTAAAGGGAAATACTGTTTAAGGTTGCTGATACTGAGCAGGACTTCTCTGTTATTTTCCATGTCTGTCCTCCTTATTGGGATAGAAGCAACGTACCTGGTGATGTTCATTTACATTAACAAGCTGGGGTTCTTCTTCCCTGCATTTGTCAGTAGCATATTTGCAGCGCGGTGCGAATTTGCATCCTTTCGGAAGATCAAGAGGATGAGGTACTGCGCCGGGAATAGCTTCAAGACGGGTGTTAGCCGGAGTATCAAGTCTCGGGATGGAGAGCATGAGTCCTTCGGTATACGGATGAGAATGTTCGCACTGATGGAAAATAGTGTGAGCAGGAGCCATTTCAACTACCTGTCCGCAATACATAACCGCAACATCATCAGCAATCTGGTTGATAACACCAAGGTCATGGGTGATGAAAAGAACTGCGGTATTATTTTTATCCTTAAGTTCATTGATGAGCTTGAGGATCTGTGCCTGAATGGTTACGTCAAGTGCAGTGGTAGGTTCGTCTGCAATAAGGATCTTGGGTTTGCATGCAAGAGCCATTGCAATCATTACACGCTGACGCATACCGCCGGAAAGCTGATGAGGATACTGTTTTGCAACAACTTCCGGGTTAGGGATTTTAACGTCTGCAAGAAGCTCTACAACTTTTTCTTTTGCTTCTTTTTTAGACATTCCCTGATGGTTCATAAGCGGTTCGCAAAGCTGTTTTTCAACAGTGAAAACCGGGTTAAGGCTGGTCATGGGTTCCTGGAAAATAACAGAAATATCATTTCCGCGGATCTTATACATATCAGCTTTAGAAAGATGGATAAGATCTTTTCCGTCAAAGGTAATATCGCCGCCGTCAATGTAACCGTTTTCATCAAGAAGACGAAGAACGCTCATTGCAGAAACGCTTTTACCGGAACCGGATTCACCAACAAGACCGAGAACTTTACCGGAATCAAGGGAGTAGCTTACACCGTTAACTGCTTTAACGATACCACGTTTGGTTTTGAAAAATGTTCTGACATCTTTAAGTTCCAATAATGACATATGCTTCTCCCCTCCTTATCTACCGTTGGATTTGGGGTCAACTGCATCACGAAGAGCGTCACCCACAAGGTTGATACAAATGGTACATACACCGAAGATTGCTGCGGTGAATACCCAACGCCACCAATACTGCTGAATAACAACAGAGTTATTTGCGCCGTTAAGCATATTACCCCATGTAGGAGTAGGCGGTGCAATACCGAAACCAAGGTAAGAAAGAGTGGATTCGGTAAGCATGCAGGTTGCAAAGTCAAGGGTTGCAGAAACGAGGATAAGAGAAAGAACGTTAGGAAGAATGTGTTTGAATACGATTGTTCCTTCACGAACGCCCATTGCCTGTGCTGCAGTTACATATTCCTGTTCGCGCTGGCTGAGGATCTGTGCACGAATAAGACGGCAGGTACCCGGCCAGGAAAGAATACCAAGAACGACCATGATAAGGTACATTCTCTGTTCAACAGAAATTCTTGTACCGATGATTGCAGAAAGGATCATTGCAAAAGGAATGAAAGGAAGACCACCGATAACTTCTGCGATACGCATTACGATCATATCTATCCAGCCGCCGAAGTAACCCGCGATACCGCCGAGGATTATTCCGATTACAAGGGAAATTACAACTGCGATTGCACCAACGGTCATGGTTACCTGACCTGCGTTAACAAGACGGGTAAGAATGTCACGACCGAGGTTATCGGTACCGAAAGCGTAACCTTTAAGGCCCCAAACTTCGGTTTCACCGGAAGTGGTGATTGCATAGTTCTGATAGAAACCGGCAAAAACGGTTTCTATGTCTTTTTCAACAACAGCCTCAGGAACGGTTGCCTGTTTATGAACGTTGTTACCCCAGGAGATAACTTCGCCGTTTTCAAGAAGAGCGGTATAATGTTTAAGACCGCCATAAAGTTCAACAGGTTTTGCGCTCATTTCGGGAACATTGTTAAGGCCGTCGGAAACGTTGCCCCAGATAGTGATTTTACCGTCTGCATCAACTGCTGCAACAGTATTACCGGTTGCTGCAATATCAACGATATTATCAAGCTCGGGAAGCTGATCAGCAATTGCATTGCTCTGAAGACCGACATATGCAACAGTTCCGTCTTTAAGAAGAGCCACACAGTTATAAGTTGTAAGAGCAATTTTTTCGATGTTGCCCTGATATGCACTTCTTACCTTGATATCGGCCATGTTTCCGTTACCCCACATATAGAGGTAACCATCTTCGGTAAGAGCGGCACTGAACTGGAAACCTGCTTCAAGCTGTTTGAAGCCAAGGTTCTTTTTCATAAGCATTGCAGTGGAAATTTCGCTGGGAAGGTTGTTCTGACCAAGACGGTCGTTACCCCAAACGTAAACGTTACCCGCATCGTCAATGGCGGCAACATGGTCATAACCTGCTGCGATATGCTCAATGTGAGCTTCTTTTACTTCTTCAGGAATTATACCAACATCGATAACTTCGGTGATTCTGGTGTAACCCCAAGTGTAAACATGTCCGTCGTTATCAACACCAACACCGAAAGTGGTACCGGGAGTGATGTCTTTTACGTTTCCTTCAAGACCTTCCGGAACGGAAAGCATGGAAAGAGTAGGCGGAACATTGGTCTGAGTGTTGTCCTGATAAGAAAGGTCAAGAACAAAGAACTTCGGACCGATCATAACAAAAAGGAAAATGCAGAGGAAAATGATAAGGCCGGTCATACCAAGCTTATTGCTGGTAAAGTTACGGACGATCATTCTGGTAGGGCTCTGAAGCTGTTCTTCCTCCATAAAGCTGAGCTGTTTGTTACGGTTGCCGAAAAGGCGTGCAAACAGAGAAGGTTTTTTATTATTACTCATTTTATTATACCTCCCCTATTATTTATCAACACGGACGCGCGGGTCAACAAGACCATAGCTAAGGTCCATTACAAGCTGACCAAGAAGGCTTACTACGATGTAGAACATCTGAATAGAAAGCGCAAGTTCAAAGTCGTTGTTCATAAGACCGGTGTAATAAAGCGCACCCATGCCGTTAAGTCCGAATGTGTTTTCAATGATTACAGAACCACCGAAAATGCTGAGGAACCAGCCGATAATAACGGTGATTACAGGAAGAAGTGCATTGCGCCATGCGTGAGAATAGATAACTACTTTTTCACGAAGACCTTTTGCACGTGCGGTACGGATGTAATCCATGCTGAGAGCTTCGATCATAGCTGCACGGACATAACGGGTCATACCGCCGAGAGAACCGAAAGTCATTACAATTACAGGAAGGCAAATGTAATAAAGACGGTCAAGGAAAGCCTGCATTCCGACGTAGTCAGAACCGGGAGTCTGGGAACCGGTTACCGGGAAAACACCGAGTTTAACCGCAAAAATCCAGATGAAAATAAGAGCGATGATATACACAGGAATACTGTAACCGATAATAGTTATAACCTGTGTGATTTTATCTACTATACCGTTTTTATGAACGGCACAATAGATACCAAGCGGAATGGTAATACCAAGCGCAAGAATGGTGGAGAAAATATTGATGAAAATAGTATTCTCCATTCTGTCAGGAATTATCTCCGCAACGTCTTTCTTATAGACTTGGGAAAATCCGAAATATCCCTGCAGCATGCCATGGAACGTATCGGTACGGGTGTCTTTTGCAAGACCCATCCATCTTGCATAACGAACCGGGATCGGGTCATCAAGACCGTACTCTTCACGAAGCTGCTGATATCTTTCCTCATACTCGTCCGGTTTAAGAGACTGTTTCAAAGGCTCCAATTCCGCACGGGCAGGGTCAGTCGGGATAAGGTTGTAGACTGAGTACATCAGGAACGAAACTACAAAGAATACGATGATCATGTAGCCGATACGTTTAATAACATACTTTGTCATCTACAATACCCTCCTTTACTCTTTGATAAATGTAGTAACATCTATATTAAACCCAATAAAAGGGAATAATCTTCGGAATTAAATGTAAATATATATAAATACCTATTATATCATCAAAAGACGAGGGCAGGCAAAGCTGCCCTCGTCCGGTTCCCTGTTAAACAGGAAAAATTACAAGCAAATTATTCTGCGTTCTCGATGGAAGCGTAAACGATTGCCTGGTTGAATTCCCAAAGGCTGGATTCAGTGAAATCGTTGAGCCATTCAGGATAAATGGTGTAGTAAACGTTGGAGTAAAGCGGAATTTCAGGAAGAAGTTCGTTCCATTTGAGGATGAACTGCTGCCAGAGATTGAGGTAACCTTCACGGTCGGAAGGATCTACGCCGTAAACCATGTCCATAGAAAGTTTGTCAAGTTCTTCGTCGAAGATGTAGTTGGTGTTGTAACCAAGAGCTACATACTGAGGATCGAGGGAGAAGCTGTAAGACTGGTCATATACAGGGGTGAAGTTGGTTGCAAGGTTGTACATACCATAGGTAGGAACACCGTACTGATCGCCCTGGGTTGCATCACGATACATGTAGTTAAGAAGTTCAGAGAAAGTCATAACAGTCTGTTCGATGACCATACCTGCATCAGCAGTCTGCTGGCCTTCGGAAAGCATGGTTACGAGAAGCTCGGAAACAGGGTTTGCTTCAGAAGAGGACCATCTGATGTGGAGAGGCATGAGGATTCTGCCGTCAGCAAGAGTTACGTTGCCTGCATAATCGCCAGCTTCTTCTTCGGTTACTTCTTTATAACGAACGCCGGAAACATAGTCGTTGCCTTCTGCGTCGAGTACCCAACCGTCAGCTACGAGGAGCTCAACAGCTTTTTCAGGGTTGTAGGAATAAGTGTCGATTTCGTCTGCGAAGAGTTCTTCAGACTCTTTGGTCATCCACATTGCAAGGCCGTAAGGACCATGTACTACAGAACCGAAGCCCTGGCAGAAAGTGTTAGCGAATTCGTTTCTGTCGAGGAGGTATGCAACTGCATGACGTACTGCCTGGAACTGGGTAGGACCAAAGTCGCACTGGAACTGGATTTTGCCGTAGCCGTTACGCTCGAAGGAAACGGTTTTGTAGCCGCCCTGAGCTTCCATGTCGAGTGCAGTGTTAACTTCGGTACCATCAGAGAGAGAGTCAAGAACGTCGATTGCGCCGGTTGCAAGAGCGTCGAACTGAGTTGCGGTATCGGATTTAACGATAACGAGCTGCTGGATCTGGGGTTTAACGCCTTCGAAGTTACCAGCATAGTTGGGGTTGATTTCGAGAACTGCTTCAAGAGCACCAGTATCGATGGATTTGATTACATAAGGACCAGCGGATACTGCGTCTGCATACATCCAACGTGCAGCGTCGATTTCAGCAGCAACAAGTTCGCCGCCTTCGAGTTTAGCACCGGTTTCGCCTTCTACTACGGTAAGAGGAGCAGAAGCATACATCGGGATGTAGAGAGGAGTAAGGGAAGCGTAGCTGAGTTCATAGAAATAAGGAACATAATCAGAAGCGATGGTGATGGAGTAAGTATACTCATCGATGAGGTGAACACCGGAAAGTTCGGTTGCTTCGCCGTTCTGATATTCAGTTGCGCCTACTACGGTTGCAGCAGTGAGTTTTGCGCCTGCTTCAGCAGCTGCAGGAGAATAGCCGATAAGGGCATATGCTACATAGTTAGCTGCAGTGATGGGCTCACCGTTGCTGAATACGAGACCTTCGTTGATTTTTACAGTGAAGGTTTTGGTTCCGTCTTCGTTAAGAACGGATTCAACGCCGCCGCAGATGGTGGGGTTAACGATAAGCTCGCCGCCCTGGTTATAGGTAATCGGGGAGTAGTCGTTAATGAGGTCACGGATCATTTTATCGGTTGCGTTGTTGGTCCACCATGCTCCGGGGCCGATATCGCCGGAAATTTCGGTGGTGCTACCATAGATGAGACGGTTAGGACGGGTCTCAACTACTTCGGGCTCAGAAGTAGGATCTTCGGGATTCTCAACTTCGGGCTCGGTGTTGCCGCAAGCTGCAAGAGAGAGCATCATAACTGCGGCAAGAAGAAGTGCGAGAAATTTCTTCATTTTGAATTTCCTCCTTAATTTTTTTTATGTCATACAAAAATCAACAATACTTCATTGTGTATAACATCCATATTATTATAATCGGTGTCAAGCCGAATGTCAATGAAAAAGTTGAATTTTTCTACAACTTATGCATTTTTAGATGAAAATTCTTACATTT
>JAZQBJ010000169.1:0-1884 GCA_045545715.1 Oscillospiraceae bacterium | reverse complement strand
GGACTTCTTTCAGAAGTCCGAAAACTCCAGCTTATCGATGAAGGCATTTCGCCGGATTGCGATATAGATCCGGAGCTTGATGCGTTTTTTAAAAAATGGCTTGTTTCAAAAGACTTTCTTCAGCTTATTACGGAAGAAAACGGAAAACTCCTTTCAACCGCGGCAATCGTTTATTACGATCTGCCGCCCTCATTCACGAATAAAATCGGTGTCCGGGGTTATATTACCAACGTATATACAGTTCCGGAACACCGCGGAAAAGGTCTTGCAAAAACTCTTTTAAAAATGCTTCTTGATGATGCAAAAAGCCGCGGAATCAAAAAAATCTGGCTCGGCGCATCAAAGCTTGGAAGACCTTTATATGAAAAGCTCGGCTTCATACAGCAGAAAAGTTATATGGAGCTTACACTCGAAAATAAATCGGAGGTATAAAGATGTTTGTCGATACCGCAAAAATCAGAATCAAGGCCGGTGACGGCGGCAACGGCGCCTGCACTTTCCACCGTGAAAAGTACGTAAACGCCGGCGGTCCCGACGGCGGCGACGGCGGCAAAGGCGGAAACGTTGTCTTTGTCGGCGATACCAACATTTCCAGCCTTATAGATTTCAAATACAGAAAACGCTATATTGCCGAAAACGGCAAAAACGGTTCCGGCAGCAACATGACCGGAAAATCCGCACCGGATCTTGTTATCAAAGTTCCGGTGGGAACTCTTATCCGCGAAGCGGAAACCGGAAGGATCCTCGCGGATATTTCCGATAAGGAACCCCATATTGTTGCAAAAGGCGGAAAAGGCGGCTGGGGCAACCAGCATTTTGCTTCCGCAACCCGCCAGATCCCGAAATTTGCAAAACCCGGCTTCCCCGGCGAAGAATTTGAGGTTACTCTTGAACTCAAGCTTCTTGCGGACGTAGGCCTTGTGGGCTTCCCCAACGTCGGAAAATCCACCCTTATTTCAGTTGTTTCCGCAGCGAAACCCGAAATTGCGAACTATCCCTTCACAACCCTTACTCCTGTTCTCGGAGTTGTAAAAATGGACGCAGGCAGCTCTTTCGTAATGGCCGATATCCCCGGTCTTATCGAAGGCGCTTCCGAAGGAATCGGCCTTGGCCATGACTTCCTTCGCCACGTTGAACGCTGCCGCCTTATTCTTCATATTGTGGATATTTCCGCAACAGACGGCCGTGACCCCATTGATGATTACAAACAGATCAACTATGAGCTTGAAAAATTTAATCCGGAACTTGCAAAACGCCCGCAGATCGTCGCTCTCAACAAAGCCGATGCTTCCATTGATGAAATGATTGAAGAGTTCAACGAATTTGCCGAGGAAAACGGCTTCAAAACCTATCTTATCTCCGCCGCAACCGGCGAAGGCGTTCAGGAACTTATCAATGCCGTTGCCGCGGAACTTGCAAAACTTCCGCCCATCACAAGATACGAAGTTGAAGCGCCTGTTCGTGAGGAAATCACTTCCAAACAGGAATTCAAAATCCATATCGAAGACGGAATCTATGTTGTTGAAGCGCCCTGGCTTATGCACGCTCTCGGTTTTGTTGATCTTGATGACTATGAATCCCTCCAGTATTTCCAGAGGGTTCTCCGCCTTTCAGGAATCATCGATGAGCTTGAAAGAATGGGCATCAACGAAGGCGACACAGTAAGCATTCTCGATATCGAGTTCGATTATATGAGATGATTTTGCATTTTTCACAGAATGCAGCAAAAAGCACCTCCCGATTTGCACAAGTCCAGTAAAAATGGACAATATGAAAAAAGCACCTCCTATGGTAGAATTAAGATACTACCATAGGAGGTATTTTTATGTCAGGGAAAAAAGGAATGAAAAGATATGATATAGCGATAAGAGAGGAAGTAGTAAA
>JAZQBJ010000168.1:0-12254 GCA_045545715.1 Oscillospiraceae bacterium | reverse complement strand
GATTCTTTTAATATCTTTTAATTTGGAAATGTAATTTTCGGAAATACAAAACCCTGCGGCGGTAAAAGACAGAAATACCATTAAGATCCCCAAGACTTTCATTAAGTAAGCATCTCCGTTTCGCTGTATATTTCTTTGATTTCGCAGTTTCTGTCAAGAAAAACAAAACAGTCGAATATTTTAAGGCTGAGAATTTTACTGAAAAGAGGTTTTGACATCAAATCTTCTTTATCAAAAGAGTGTATGGTTGCAACAATTTTTGCACCGCTTTTCATGGCATAAACCGCCGAATTTATATCATCTTCATCGCCGAATTCATCACAGATTATATAGTCAGGTGACATCGATCTTACAGCCATTTTTATCCCGTCGCATTTGTTAAAGCCATTCATCACAGAAGAAAAACCTATATCAAAACAAGGGATTCCTCTGTATATTCCGGCTATTTCCATCCGCTCGTCCACAATAACAAGTCTTGAATTTTTACTTTTTATTCTTGCGTAATCTCTCAAAAGCGTTGTTTTTCCGGAACAAGGCGGGCCTATTATAAGTATTCCTCGGTCAAATTTTTCAAGTCTTTCGGCACATCCGTTGATTTCATGCGGAATTCTTATATTTAATGAAGAAATATCTTTTATGTTTGAAATTTTCTGATTTTCATAAACCGCAGTGCCGCATATTCCTATTCTTATTCCGCCTTCCGAGGTTATAAAACCTTCGCATATCTCTTTCTGATAGGTATGTACAGAATATTCGCAGAAGGCCGAAAAAATATTTCGTATATTTTCGAATGATAACAAGGATGAACCGATTGAATAAATTCTGTTTTCTTTTGTTATCAAAACAGGTTTGTTTACGGTAAGCCTTATTTCCTGTATTGAAGAAAAATCGTTTTTAATGGCTGAAAAATCTGCTTTAATATATTTTTCAAGAACAGAAACGATATCATTAATTTTTTTATTCATGGTTCCACCTTCTTTTGTGAAAATATATGAAGGCAAGTCCGAATTTATTACAACAAAAAAGCCGCGGAAAAATCCGCGGCTTTGTAATTTGTTATTTTATTTTACCATAGCAAGGAATTCATTTTCGTCAATGATTTTTATTCCAAGGCTCTGGGCTTTTGTAAGTTTGCTTCCGGCTTCTTCTCCGGCAAGGACATAGCTTGTTTTTTTGGAAACGGAAGAAGAAACTTTTCCGCCGTTGGCAATTATTATATCTGAAGCTTCGTTTCGTGTCATGGTAGGAAGGGTTCCTGTAAGAACAAAAGTAAGACCTTCGAAAAGATTGGATTTTTCTTTTTTTTCGGCAGTCATATCAACGCCATATTCTTTGAGCCTTGATATAAGGTTTTTGGATTGTTCAAGAGAAAAATAATCCAAAAGGGATTTTGCCATTATTTCTCCGAAACCGTCAATGGAACAAAGTTCTTCCATGTTTGCTTCCATAAGAGAATCAATATTTCCGAATTTTTCTGCAAGAATATCGGCGGTTTTCTGTCCGATATTGCGGATTCCGAGAGCATAAATTACTCTTGAAAGACCTGCTTTCTTGGATTTTTCAATGGCAGAAATAAGATTTGCGGCAGATTTTTCGCCCATTCTTTCAATGGAAGAAATATCGGTTGCAATAATTCCATAAATATCCGGCTGTGATTTTACGATTCCGTTATCAACAAGCACAGAAAGTACAGCAGGTCCCATTCCGTCAATGTCCATTGCGTCGCGGCTTGCAAAATGAATAAGATTTCTAAGAAGCTGTGCCGGACAATCCGGATTAGGGCAACGCAGAACCGCCTCATCGGCCTCTCTTACGGCTTTTGTTCCGCAGGCGGGACAGAATTCGGGCAACTTGAAAGTGCCTTCCTGCGGGCCTTTTGCCGCAAGAGCGACGACTTCCGGAATTATTTCCCCTGCCTTGCGAACGATTATGCTGTCGCCGATATTGATGTTTTTGGAATCAATGAAATCCTGGTTATGGAGAACCGCTCTGGAAACGCTTGTTCCGGCAAGTTGGATCGGTTCAAAAACAGCAGTCGGAGTAAGTGCGCCTGTTCTTCCGACCTGAACTTCGATATCAAGAAGTTTTGTGATCTTTTCTTCCGGCGGATATTTGAATGCAACGGCCCATTTGGGATATTTTGCGGTGGAACCGAGTTTTTCTCTGTCCTCAAGATCGTTCACCTTGATAACAGCACCGTCTATATCGAAAGAAAAATTATCGCGGTTTTCTCCGATATATTTGATGTTTTCGACGGCTTCATGGATATCTTTATAACGATTATAAAGAACGGAAACAGGAAAACCTAGGCTTTTTACAAAATCAAGACTTTCGCTGTGACTTTTGAAGGTTTTTCCTTCGCATTGCTGGATGTTGAATATAAAAATATCAAGTCCGCGTTTTGCGCTTATTTTCGGGTCTTTTTGACGAAGAGAACCCGCCGCAGCGTTTCTGGGATTTTTAAAAGGTTTTTCCCCTGCAAGTTCCTGGGCGTCAACAAGTTTTTTGAAAGTTTCTTTAGAGATATAAACCTCCCCGCGAAGTTCAAGATATGAAACTTCCGGGCAGTTTATTTTTTTAGGAATGGATGCGATGGTCAGAAGATTATGGGTAACATCTTCGCCCACAAAACCGTCGCCACGGGTGGAACCGCGGACAAACATCCCGTTGCGGTATTCAAGAGAAACGGAAAGTCCGTCGATTTTTGTTTCCACAACATATTCCGGATCATCTATAACGGAACGGACCCTGTTATCGAACTCATAAAGTTCCTCATAACTGAAAACGTCCTGAAGGCTTCCCATTTGGACTGCATGCTGAACGGGTTCAAACTTCATGGAAGCCGTTCCGCCGACTTTCTGGGTAGGAGAATCCGATGTTACAAGGTCGGGAAACTCTGCCTCAAGGTCAAGTAGTTCATGATAAAGAAGGTCATATTCATAGTCATCAAGTTCGGGAGTATCCAGTTCATAATATAGTCTGCTGTGATATCGAACAAGGTCGCGAAGTTCCGCAATTCTTTTTTCGGCGGCAGTTCTATCCATAAAAATCCTCCGGAAAACAATAATTTCTTAAAATATTATACCACTTTTGTGTCTGTAAATAAAGAAAAAAGACACGGATTTTCCGTGTCTTTCAGAATAATTGTATTTATCTGTTGATAACGGTAAACTGCATACTTTCGAGAACGTCGAGGGCTTTATCGTTAAGGGTTTTGTCGTTGCTTCCTACGCAAAGAGCATCGATGATAATTTCTGCTTCAGGTTGTGCGGTTTTAAGAAGAACGGCATTGGCCATAACGCAGATATTGGTAACAACTCCGCAGATTTCGATTTCATCATAGTTATAATCTTTATGAAGAACGAGCATTGCAAGATCAAAGCTTCCGAAGGTATGTTTTCCTATGGTCATTGCGTCCTTGCAGGCTTCACCGGTTTTTCCGTAAAGTTTCCAGCCTTCGGTGCCGTTCTGGCAATGAACAACCGGAAGTTTTTTTCCTTCCTGCATTTCAAGATATGCAGGACCGTGGGTATCCATGGTATAGATTATATCGTGACCTTCGGCGCGGTAGTTTTCAACTTTTGCGGCAATGCGCTCATCAAGAAGTTCAGCGCCTTCAAAACCAAGGCTTCCGGAAACAAAATCGTTCTGATAGTCAACAACAACAAGAAGTTTTTTCATAACAGTTCTCCTTTTTATATAAAAGTTTTATTCATCAAGTTCGCCGCAAAGGTCTTTTTCCATAAGCTCTTCAATTTTATCTTTTGGGTAACCGCAGCTCAGGAGATAATAAAGCTTTGCAACGGCGGCTTCGGTGGTCATGTTTTTTCCGCTTACTGCGCCGGCTTTTTTAAGCGGACTGCTTGCTGCATAATGTCCAAGGCTTACTGTTCCAGTGGGACATTGTGAGCACACAACAACAATGTTTCCGTGCTCATAGGCTTTTTTTATAATACCGCTGAGTTCGGTGCAATAGTTAGGAACGTTTCCGGCTCCGAAAGTTTCAAGAACAACGCCCCGGAGTTTTTGAGTAATAATAGGTTCGAAAAGATCGATTCGTATTCCGGGGAAAATTTTGATTACGCCGATAGGTTCTTCAACAAATTCCTGCATTTTAAAAGGTTCGTTGCTTTTTTTGAGAAGAACATTTTCGCGGTAACGTATTCCGATCCCTGCATCTGCGAGTTTAGGATAATTAGGAGAATCAAAAGCGATAAGGCTGTCTGCGGACATTTTTATTGATCTGTTTCCGCGAAGAAGTTTTCCGGCGAAGAAAATACAAACTTCAAAAACTTTTCCGGAAGCGGCTATCATCATTGAAGCAAGAATGTTATCTTTTCCGTCGCTTCGAATTTCACAAAGAGGAATCTGTGAACCGGTTATGATTACCGGTTTCGGAAGATTGCGGAGAATAAAAGAAAGCGCGGAAGCGGTATATGCCATTGTATCGGTTCCGTGAAGAACAACAAAACCGTCGTATCTGTCCATATTATCACGGATAGTTCTTCCGATAAGGTTCCATTCGCTAACGGTAATGTCTGAAGAATCCAGAAGCGGAGAAAATTCGATTACGTCATATTCAGGAAGTTCCGGCGATGAAAAATCACTTATTCTTGCCATTATATCGGCAAAAGGTTCTTTTCCCGGTTCATAGCCGTTTTCGCCGCGTTCCATTCCGATGGTTCCGCCGGTATATATGATACAAATGCGTTTCATTGTTTCCTCCGCAGATTTTGATACATTTATATTATCACATATTTTTATTTTGGTAAACATATTTCCGTTCAAAAATCCGCTTTTCACTGTTGTTTTTTGTTTGATTTTCTGCCGGAATGAAGCCGCGTTTTTTATAAAAATCTATAGCTTTTTTATTGGAATCAAGAACGGTGATATATGGAGAAACACATTTTGAAAGAGCAAAATCAAGAAGTTTTGTTCCAACGCCTTTTCCCTGCTTTTCCGGAGAAACATAAAGAAGACAGATTTCTTCGTCCAAAGGATTTATTGCAACAATTCCTTCCGGGTCATTATCACAGCTTATAAAAATAAGATAACCGTTTTTTAATTTTTCAGAAAGGAAATCGATCATATAGTCCAGATCATGCTTTTTGATGAATTCCGCGGAACAGATGTCTTTATGAGATTCTTTCCAAGAATCCATATAAACTTTTGCGGCATCGATAATATTTTCTTTTTCAACTTTTATTATCATAACAACTCCCCTTTCTTTTTTATAAAAAGAAAAGCACCGTTTCTGAAAAAAGAAACAGTGCTTTTTTTGGAGGCGACAACCAGATTCGGACTGGTGAATCGAGGTTTTGCAGACCTCTGCCTTACCACTTGGCTATGTCGCCATATATTTTGAGCCCCACAATATATGGGGCTCAAAATCTGGAGCGGGTTACGAGGCTCGAACTCGCTACCTCGACCTTGGCAAGGTCGCGCTCTACCAGATGAGCTAAACCCGCAAATGGTGCCTTCGGTCGGAATCGAACCAACGACACGAGGATTTTCAGTCCTCTGCTCTACCAACTGAGCTACAAAGGCAAATCGCTTTCGTTCAGCGACTCCGTTATTATACTATGTATTTTTGGATTTGTCAACCATTTTTTGAAAAATATTTTATTTAATTATACAATATTCTTTCAAACGCTCGACTGTTTTCTTTCCTATTCCGTTTATGCTCAATAATTCGTCAAAAGAAATGATGGTTCCATACTCATTTCTGTATTCAATGATAAGTGCGGCGGTAGATGGACCTATATCCGGAATAAGTTGTAGTTCCTCTTCTGTTGCAAAGTTTATATCAACAGGAAAAACAGATACGTCTGCATTTGGATCTGAAGATAAATTATCGATTATTGAATTTGTCGAGATTACATCTTCCGTAGATGATGAGAATGATGTTTTGAAAACCTGTTTTGGAGAATAAAAAACGGATACAAAACAGACTGCAACAAGAAGTATGATGCATCCGACAAACATCAATATCAAAAGTTTTTTACTTATTCTGTCTTCTTCAGTCATACATTTCCTCCAAAAACTCAATAAGGTGAGCTATGGCGTTTTCCTCACAGGAAGGAAGAATTATATCGGCTTTTTCCTTAAGGCTTTCCTGGGCATTTTCAACAGCCGCACCGATACCCGCGGTGAGTATCATTTCGGAATCATTTTCATAATCCCCTGCCGCAACGGAGTTTTCAAGCGGGATTTCAAGCATTTCGCAAAGTCTTTCAAGGGATTTTCCTTTTGAATTCTGTGCAGGAAGTATTTCAAGGAAAAACGGGCTGGACTGAATAAGTTTTACTTCTTTGCCGCAAACAGATTCGGCAAATTTCCTTATTTCTTCCATATTTTCGGGATCGCAGCAGACAATGAATTTATAAACATTTTCCGGAATATCATCAAAACTTCCGTCAAAAAAATGGAATTCGCGTTCCGGAATATATTTTTTTAAATATTGTCCGGACGTCAGAAGATTTACAGATTCGGTGCTTGCAAAATGACAGTCACAGCAATCAAACTTTTCTTTGATTTTTTTTACAGAATATCTTGTATATCTGGAAATATAATTGGGTTCGATGATTTCGTTATTTTTCCAATCATAAAAATAGCCGCCGTTTATATGTACGGAAGGAGCATTTATCGGAATATCTTTCAGAAGATATCTTGCAACATCGATTGCACGGCCGGTTGAAACTGTAAAGCGTCCGCCCTTGTCAGTAAATCTTTTTATAGCTTCAAGATTTTCCTTGGAAATTCCTTGTTTTTCACGCAAAAGAGTTCCGTCAACATCAGTGATTATTAAAATATCAGAAATACTTTCAATCATTAAAGTTCGACCAGCTTTCTTTCAAATTCCGTAAAATATTCCGGAAGCGGTGCGGTAAATTCCATATATTCCCCGGTTCTCGGATGAACAAAACCGATTGTTCCGGCGTGCAAACATTGTCCGCCAAGCTGAGTTATAACGTTTTTAGGGCCGTAAACAGCATCTCCCGCAACAGGATGTCCAAGGTATGCCATATGTACTCTTATCTGGTGAGTTCTTCCGGTTTTGAGTTTGCACTGAAGGTGTGTGAATCCGGAATAACGTTTTACAACCGAATAGTGAGTCTGTGCGTTTCTTCCGCCATCAATAATTGCCATTTTTTTACGGTCTTTTGTACTTCTTCCTATGGGTGCATCCACATCTCCCTCATCCGGAAGATTAACTCCGTAAACGATGGTCTGATAAATACGGTTAAGACTGTGTTCCTTAATTTGTTCTGCAAGATGAACATGGGCAAAATCGTTTTTTGCAACAAGAAGAAGTCCGCTTGTATCCTTATCGATTCTGTGAACGATACCGGGTCTTAAAACACCGTTTATTCCGGAAAGACTGTCTTTGCAATGCCATAAAAGTGCATTAACAAGCGTTCCGTTATGATTTCCGGGCGCGGGATGAACAACCATTCCTTTTGGTTTATAAACAACAAGAAGGTCATCGTCTTCATAATAAATGTCCAAAGGAATGTTTTCAGCTTCAACATCGAGAGAAACTGCGTCCGGAATGAGTACTGAAATATCTTCGCCTTCTCTAAGTACGCGGCTTTTGGCAATAGATTTTCCGTCAATTTCAACATTTCCGGCTAAAATAAGTTTTTGTAGCGCTGAACGGGTAAGGTGGTCTATTGCTTCTGCAAGAAATTTATCAGCTCTTGCGCCGTCCGCTTCTTCCGGAACAGTAATAACAATTTTATTCATTGTTTTCACCGCCGAAAAGTTTTTCAAGATCCTTATCTATATCGTCAAATTCGGATGCTTTTGCTTTCTTTTCTTCTGCTTCTTTTTTATCGGAAAAATAAACGGCAACACAAAGAAGAAAAGCTCCGACACAGATGCAGATATCCGCAATATTGAAAATCGCAAAATTGATGATACGAACATCGATATAATCGATAACATAGCCAAGGCTTATTCTGTCGATAAGGTTTCCTACTCCTCCGGCAAGAAGAAGAGAAAGAGAAAATATTTCAAGTTTTTCTGTTACTTTTCCGGAAAGGAAAAATGCAAGAACGGCAATGAGCATCAAAGATGTTACGCCAACAAGAATCCAACGGTTATCAGAGAACATACTGAACGCAACGCCCGTATTTTCTGCGTATTTAAGATAAAGAACGTTTTCAATAATTGCTATGTCGCCTTTTATAAGGGTATCTGCGGCCCAGTTTTTTACGATCTGATCAACAGCAACAAGAATAACCGCAATAACTGTAGAAACAAGCTGAAACATTTTGCCTCCAAAAAGTTAACGGGCAGAATCTTAAACGGATTCCGCCCGTATTATAATTTGATATCAGCCTACGATTTCTGCGCAGCGGGCGCAAAGAGTAGGATGTTCGGGACACTGGCCGACAGTGTGACTGTGGGTCCAGCAGCGTTCGCATTTTTCGCCGGGAGCAACTTCTACTTTAACGTCAACTCCATCAAATTCGGAATTACCGATTTCAACAGCAGAAACAATAAAGGAAGAAACAAGATCGTTTTCTGCGGATTTTGCGAAATCATACCAATCTCTTCCGCAGTTAAGGGTTACTTTAGCTTCAAGGGATTTGCCGATAAGTTTCTGAGCACGGGCTTCTTCAAGTGCCTTATTGACAATATCACGAAGTTCGTCGATTTTTTCCCATTTAGCCATAAATTCTTCATCAGCAGAGATTCCGCTCTTTTCGGGGATCTGGTTGAAGAATACAGAACCAGCGTCATCTTTTTCGCTTCTGGGAAGATATCCCCAGATTTCTTCTGCGGTAAAGGAAAGGATCGGAGCAAGGCAAAGAGTCATGCCGCGAAGAATGTTGTAGATAACGGTCTGAGCAGCTCTTCTGCTTTCACTGTCTGCCTTTTCAACATAAAGTCTGTCTTTGAGAATATCAAGATAGAAGTTGGAAAGATCTGTTGTGCAGAAATCGCGGATGCTGGAATATACGATATGGAAATCGAATTTATCGTATGCGGATTTGCATTTTTCAAGAAGTTCATCCATTTTTGCAAGAGCCCATTTATCGATACCATCAAGTTTTTCAACAGGAACGGAATCTTTATCGGGATCAAAATCATTAAGGTTGGAAAGGATGAATCTTGCGGTATTTCTGATCTTGCGGTAAACGTCGGAAAGCTGTTTGAGGATATCGCCGGAAATTCTGATGTCTGCATGATAGTCGGAAGATGCAACCCAGGTTCTGAGTATATCTGCACCGTATTTTTCGGTTACTTCATCGGGGCTTACGCCGTTTCCAAGAGATTTGTGCATTGCTTTTCCTTCGCCGTCAACAACCCAACCATGAGTGCAGACTGCTTTATAAGGAGCGCCGCCTTTCGCTGCAACAGAGGTAAGAAGAGAGGACTGGAACCAGCCGCGGTACTGGTCTGCACCTTCAAGATAAAGGTCTGCGGGCCATTTGAGACCATGTTCCTCATCGCAAACCGCTGCATGGGAAACACCGGAGTCGAACCATACGTCCATAATGTTGTGGTCTTTCTCAAATTCGGTGCAGCCGCAGTCTTCGCATTTATATCCTTCGGGAAGGATTTCGTTTGCGGTATATTTGAACCATGCGTCGCTTCCCCCTTTTTCAAAGAGAGATGCTACGGCTTCAATGGTGGTTTCGTTGATGATTACCTTGCCGCAGTCTTTGCAGTAGAAAATCGGAATCGGAACACCCCAGGTTCTCTGACGGCTGATGCACCAGTCAGAACGGTCGGTGACCATTCCTTTGATTCTGTCGCCGCCCCATTCGGGAATCCACTGAACGCCTTCAATGGCTTTGCAAGCGTCCTCTTTGAATCCGTCAACAGAGCAGAACCACTGTTCAGTTGCGCGGAAGATGATCGGAGATTTGCATCTCCAGCAGTGAGGATACTGGTGGATGATTTTTTCAACAGCGAAAAGTGCATTGAGTTCTGTAAGTTTTGCAAGAATTGCTTTGTTCGCGTCGTTGGTGGTAAGACCTTTGAACTCGCCTGCTTCAGCAGTGAGAACGCCTTTTCCGTCAACGGGAACAAGAATCGGAATGTCGGGATAGTGGTTTACACAAACCTCATAGTCTTCAACACCGTGACCGGGAGCGGTATGTACGCAACCGGTACCGGATTCGAGAGTTACGTGGTCACCAACAATTACAAGGCCGGTTCTGTCAAGGAACGGGTGTTTGTAAACGATATATTCAAGGTCGGTGCCTTTTACACTGGTTTCAGAAATGGAATATTCTTCAATTCCGGCAGCTTTCATGGCGCTTTCAACAAGCTCTTTTGCCATGATGTAATATTCGCCGTTTGCTTTTACTGCAACATATTCGTATTCAGGACCAAGGCAGATAGCAAGGTTGCCGGGAAGAGTCCAGGTGGTGGTGGTCCAGATTACAAAATAGGTTTTGTCAAGTTCAACTCCGAGAGAATCAAGTTTGCCTTGGTCGTCATCGACTTTAAATTTAACGTAAATGGAATGGCAGGTGTCTTCTTCATATTCGATTTCTGCTTCTGCAAGAGCAGTTTCACATTCGGGGCACCAATAAACAGGTTTAAGACCTTTGTAAATAAAGTCTTTTTTTGCCATTTCACCGAATACACGGATCTGTTCAGCCTCATGTTTGTGCTGGAAAGTAAGATAAGGTCTGAAATAATCGCCGATTGAGCCGAGACGCATGAATTCTCTTCTCTGTACGTCAACGTAATATTCTGCAAATTCCTGGCAGACTTTACGAAGTTCGATCGCGGAATGGATGTTTTCCACGCCGACTTTTTTCATAGCTTTAAGTTCGATAGGAAGTCCGTGTGTATCCCAACCGGGAACATAAGGAGCTTTGAAGCCGCTCATGTTTTTGTATTTTACTATAATATCTTTGAGAACTTTATTAAGAGCGGTTCCCATGTGGATATCGCCGTTTGCATAGGGAGGGCCGTCATGAAGAACATAAAGAGGAAGGTCTTTATTTTTCTCCATAAGTTTCTGATAAAGTTCTTCGTCCTGCCATTTTTTGATCATTTCCGGTTCGCGCTGAGGAAGTCCGGCACGCATCGGAAAATCAGTTTTGGGCAGATTCATTGTTGCATTATAATCAATTGCCATTTCTGATTTATATCTCCTGTCAATTATTCTTCTACATCAAGATCGATTCTTCTGGTTTCCGCCATGGAAACTTCATCAAAATCGATTTCTTCGGTTTCTTCGGAAACCTCTTCAGCTTTAACTTCTTCAACAAGTTCTTCGGAAACTTCTTCCGGAGCTTTTTCTTCATTGTTTTCAGGCATAAGGCTTATAAGTTCAAGATGCTGTCTGTACATTGCAAGAAGCTGTTTTTTGAACTCAGCGGTTTCTTTCTGAAGAGTTGCCAAAGTTTCTTTTTCTTTTATAATTTTGGATTCGGATTCGGAAAATACCTGTCTGACCTGATTTTCTGCATCTGCAAGGATAACCTCGGCTTTTGCTTTGGAATCGCGAACGATATTTTCACCAAGTTTTTGTGCACCGAGAAGAACGGTTTTAAGGCTGTCTTCATTAGCTCTGTATTCTTCGAGCTTTTCTGCAAGAACAAGAAGTTTTTCTTCTGCTGCATTTTTTTCCTGATACATCGCATTGTAAGAACCGATTATTTCAGAAAGAAATGCATCAACTTCTTCCGGTTTATAGCCGAATGCGGCTTTTTCAAATTTTTTATTCGAAATATCATTAGGTGTTAACACAGATATTCACCTCCGACTATTGTTTTTAATTAAAAGAAAACTCCGCTGCTTTCAAGTTCATCAAGAAGGTCACCCATAATGTTTACATTATAAGGGGTAATGATGTAAGTGCTGTTTGCAACACGTTTGATCTGTCCGTTATTTGCGTATGCAACGCCGCTGAGGAAGTCGATAAGTCTTCTGGAAACTTCCTTGTTGGTTGCTTCAAGGTTAAGAACAACGGTGTGTTTGGAATTAAGATGATCGGCAACAGGTCTTGCATCATCAAAACGTTCCGGTTTGACAAGAACAACCTGAAGCTGGGTGGTAGTATGGATATTTACTACTTTGTTCTGTTTGGAATCGGAAGAAACAGATTTTCCGAAAATGGAAGTTTTTGCAGAATCGCCTTCGTCGGTAAGGTCTTCCCCTTCTTCGCCTTCTACAAGGTTTTCATCTTCATACATTTCATCTGCATCCTCGGGAATTCCAAGCATACCTTTTACTTTGTCCATAAATGCCATTGTATTTTCCTCCTGTGTAAAAATCTTTCG
>JAZQBJ010000167.1:0-6306 GCA_045545715.1 Oscillospiraceae bacterium | reverse complement strand
CCTTCTTTTTTTGCTTTGCTTGCGAAATAGGTGTATTTGTTTCTTGCCTGAGATTCGCCTGCAAATGCGGTCATGAGATTCTGTTCGGTTTTAGAGCCTTTGAGTTCCATAGTTTTTTCTCCTTTTTCAGTAGATTTATTATCTTCATTTTGAAGGGGTACAAATTCAGATGCGCCGTGTTTGCAAAGAGGGCATACGAAATCTTCGGGGAGTTCTTCGCCTTCATAAACATATCCGCAAATCGGGCAGCGCCAGCCTTTTTTTACTTTGGGAGGCTGAGGTTTTGGTTTGATGTGGTTCTGGTAATAGGTATAGGTTAGGGATTCTTCGGAAGAGAGTATTTCTGCTTCAGTAACATCCGCAATAAACATTGTGTGAGTTCCGAGATCAACTTCTTCTGCAACTTTTCCGGAAACAAAAGCGTTTACGTTTTCGTCAAGTCTTAAAACACCGTTTTCACAGCGACGGGTTCTTATACCTTCAAATTTATCGGCGTCTTTGCCGCTTCTGAAACCGAAGTTCTGAAAAACTCCGAAAGGAACGGAGGTGGAAAGAACCGAAACGGTGAATTTGCCGCTGCTTTTGATCATGTCGTGTGTAAGGTTAAGTTTGTTGACGGTAACGCTTACACGAAGCGGGGTATCTGTGACCTGTGAAAAGGTGTTGATGATACAGCCGTTGTCTTTTCCGTTTTCGTTTGCGGAAACCACATAAAGGCCATAGGAAATTTTAAATAATGCCTTGATATCCATTATAATCTCCCTTACTGATTTTTTCAATCTAATTTTTTGAAAACGCATTCGGAACAAAGTCCGCTGAAAACAAGGCGATAGCCGCCGATTGAAAAACCGTTTTCTTCCTTTATCCTTTTTTCGATTCCGTCAAGTTCCGGAACACTTACATCACAAACCTTGCCGCATTTATTGCATTTAAGATGATGATGAGCACAAAGGGTGGTATCAAAACGGTCTGCTCCGCCGGGAATCTGAAGATGAAGAATTTCGCCTTCTTCAGAAATACGGTTAAGGATTCTGTAAACGGTTGCCTTGCTTATGGAAGGAAATTCGCTGTGAACACATTCATAAACCTCGTCCGCTGTAGGATGATCAAGAGACATGAGCGCGTTCATGATTGCGGTTTTCTGGATCGTGTTTTTCAATGAATCACTTCCTAATTGATAACTGTTTTCAAATAGGATTATAGCAAATTTTCTCTAAATGTCAATAGTATTTTTTAAAAATTCAGGAAATTTTTTCCTTACGAAATAAAAATATTTTCCATTAATATATTGACAGAAAAAAGCAAAAATAATCTTGCAAACGCAAATTAACAAAGGAGTGTATTTTTAAATGTCCAGTTCCAACAAACAGGCTAAAGCAGCACTTGAAAGATTCAAACAGGAAGCAGCAAACGAAGTAGGCGTTAACCTTAAAGATGGCTATAATGGCGATCTTACCTCCCGCCAGGCAGGTTCCATCGGCGGCCAGATGGTCAAAAAAATGATCGAATCCTATGAAAACGGAATGAAATAATCTGCGTTTTCAATCCCCAAAAAAGGCGGAGCTTTGCTCCGCTTTTTTTATAAATAATTATTGATTATTACATATTTTTATTGACTGAAACTGTGATATTATGATATTATCATGACAAAATGTCACCTTTTTTATTAAGGAGAAAATTCAATGCCAAGACAGACTTTTTTAAACCTTGCGGAAGAAAAGAAACAGCGGATTTACGGTGCTATTTGTCTTGAACTCAAACGCGTTCCTTTTCCCGAAATGTCTATAAATCAGATAATAAAATTTGCGGAGATTCCGCGGGGAAGTTTTTATCAATATTTTGATAACAAGGACGACGCCTTTGATTTTTTTGTTGAGGAAAGTTCAAAAAAAATAAAGGAATGTGTCATAAAAAGAATTTCGAAAGTTCACGGAGATATTTTTGAACTTTGCGATACGGTTTTTGATGAAATAACAAAAGCGGCCGGGGAACAGGAATGGATAGATATGGTCCACCATGTGGTCCCTTATGTCAATATGAACAAAGTTGAACCTCTCTCAAGATACATAGAAAATATGGAAGAGGATAAAAAGCTTGAAGCCTGCTGTTCTCTGGGAATAGGAAACCTCGATATTAAAAATGAAGAGGAATTAATGGATTTGATAGGCGTTATCGAAGCACTTTTTCAAAGTGCTCTTCCGGGGATAATTTCCGGAACAGAAAAATATCAGGATATCAAAACAAGATTTTTACGAAGACTTAATATTGTTAAAAAAGCGGTTTCAAAGGAGGGTGTCTGAAAAAATGCTTTCAAAATTCAGCGTTAAAAAACCCTATACAGTTTTTGTTGCAATAATTGCAATACTTGTTCTCGGAGTTGTTTCTTTTCTTAACCTTACTCCTGATCTTCTTCCTAACATAGATTTTCCATATGTAATAATTACAACAACATATCCGGGTGCTTCCCCTGAAGAGGTTGAGGGAACTGTTACAAAGCCTATCGAACAAAGTATGGCAAGGCTGGATAATATCAACAGCATTTCCTCAACTTCGGCGGAAAACTATTCAATGGTAATGCTGGAGTTTACCGAGGGAACCGATATTGATATTGCTTCGATCGATATTACAAACTCCATAAGCCAGCTTGAATCCGGCTGGGACGATATGGTAGGAACTCCTATTATTCTTAAAATAAACCCGAATATGCTTGCAACAGCGGTTGTTGCCGTAAGTGTTGATGGACTTGAAGAACACGAACTTACTTCTTTTATCAAGGATAATATCCTCAACCAGCTTGAAGGAATAGAAGGCGTTGCATCCGTTGCTGCAGACGGCATGATCGAAAATGACGTTGAAGTAAGAATTTCAAAAAGCAAGCTCGATGCTTTGAATAAACGAATAGAAAACGAAATAACCGCTCAGTTCGATGAAGCATATCAGGAAATCGATAAAGCTGAAGCTCAGCTTGCGGATGGCAAGGAAGCCATAAGAGTTGGCACTATCGAACTTGAAAAAGGAAAAGCTGAACTTGATAAAGCAAAAGTTGAAGCGGAAAAACAGATAAAAGACGGCGAAGCCCAGCTTTCCTCCGCACAGGCAGAGCTTAATGCCGCAAAACGCGAACTTGATTCTGCAAAAAAAGAACTTATTGAACAATCCTCGGCTCTTTATGAAGCATACGGACAGATGCTTCTTCTTAAAACAACCGTTGCCGGACTTCAGGAAAGCAAGCTTGTCCTTCAGAGCACCCTTGCCTCGCTTGAATCCGTAGAAACCTACGTACTTTCCGGAGAAGTGAATACAGAAGATATCGACAAAGTTATTTCAGAAATGACTTGCGGAGAATATACTTCTCTCGATCTTCTCCGTGCGGGAATGGATACCGTACAGTGCGGTATAGATGAAATTGATGAATTCCTCGATGAGATAGACGGAACCCTTAAGGAACAGGGATATGGAATAGATACTCTCGATAAAGCAATAAGCGACATCGAATCCGGAATTAAAATGGTCGAGGAATATTATTGCGAAATCGAAAAAGGTTATGACCAATTAAGAGAAGCTCAGGCGATGATCGACAGGGGAGAATCCGAACTTGCCGCAGGAAAACTCGAAATGGCAAACCAGTTTGCTGCAGCTGAACAGGAAATGGAAAAAGGTGCTCAGCAGCTTTCCGCTTCTTCCGCGCAGATAAAAGCTGCGGAAAAAG
This sequence comes from Oscillospiraceae bacterium, assembly GCA_045545715.1. Taxonomy (GTDB): domain Bacteria; phylum Bacillota; class Clostridia; order Oscillospirales; family Ruminococcaceae; genus UMGS1668. Next base: position 2,597 of record JAZQBJ010000167.1, on the reverse strand, counting down.
AACTTGAAGCGGGAAGAGAACAGATAGATGCGGCGCTTGAAGAAGCGGTCGGTGCTGCGGATGTAAGCGATATGATTAATATCGAAATGATCGCCACAATTTTCTATGCCCAGCATTTTGAAATGCCCGCCGGATATGTTCAGGACGGAGAAAACCCCGTGCTTGTAAAAATCGGCGATAAATATAACAGTGTTGATGATATTGGAGAAATGGTTCTCTTTGATATGGGAATCGACGGAATCGGTCCGGTAACCCTTTCGGATGTTGCGGTGATTAATTATACCGATAACTCCGAAGAAACATACGCCAGCATCAACGGAAACCGTGGAATCATACTTTCCTTTACAAAACAGTCAAACTATGCTACGGCAGCTGTTTCCGAGTCCATTCAGGAAAGATTTGATGAACTTGAGGCAAAATATTCCGGCCTTCATTTCTCAACACTTATGGACCAGGGAGATTATATTGAAATAATAATCAGCTCCGTTCTTGAAAATATGGTAATCGGCGCAGTGCTCGCAATCATAATTCTCGCGATTTTCCTTCGCGATATAAAACCTACTTTTATGGTAGCACTGAGCATTCCGATAAGCGTTGTTTTTGCAATTGTTCTGATGTATTTTTCCGGAGTAACGCTCAACGTTATCTCTCTTGCGGGACTTGCGGCCGGCATTGGTATGCTGGTGGATAACTCGATAGTAGTAATCGAAAATATCTATCGACTCAGAAGCCTTGGACTTTCTCCGGTAAAATCCGCTGTTTCCGGTGCTTCACAGGTTGCGGGAGCAATCACATCCTCAACCCTTACAACCGTCTGTGTATTTCTTCCGATAGTATTTGTCCAGGGACTTACAAAACAGCTGTTCCAGGATATGGCTCTTACCATTGCATATTCGCTTCTTGCAAGCCTTATAATTGCGCTTACGCTTATTCCGGCAATGTCTCCGGCTGTTCTTAAAAATGTAAAAGAGAAAAAATCCGGAGAAAGCAAAGGACTGGAAAAATACGGAAAATTCGTTCTTTTCGCCCTTAAGCACAAAGCTCTTGTTCTTATCGTTGCGGTAGTTCTTCTTATCGGAAGCGCCGTTGCCTGCGTAAGCAGAGGATTTATCTTTATGCCGGGAATGGAATCCAACCAGCTTACAGTAAACATCACTATGCCGGAAGATTCTGTTATCGATGATACCGCCTCTCTTTGCGATGAATTCAGCAGGGAAGTAAGAAATATCAAAGGCATAGATACTGTCGGTACAATGCTTTCCGGCGGAATGGCAAGTATGTTCGGAATGTCCGGCGGAACAGCGGACGTTACTTCTGCAACTATGTATATCATTCTTGATGAAGAAGGAGAAAAGGATGCCGCAGGAATCACCGCAAAAATTTCTTCTGTTGCAGAAAAATATCAGGAAAGAGCCGATATTGCCGTTACCGGCGGAATGATGGATGCCATGAGCATGCTTACGGGAAGCGGAGTTACCGTAAACGTTTACGGTGAAAACCTTGAAGACATAACCAAAACCGCTTCCGAAATCGGTGATATCATCAAAGATGTTGACGGAATTGCATATGTTTCCGCAGGCGAAGAAAAAACCGAACCGACGATCAATATAAGCGTCGATAAAAATGCCGCAATGAAAAAAGGACTTACCGTTGCCCAGATTTTCCAGGAAATTGCGGTAAATCTTACCCAAAGCGCAACTGCAGCAACCGTTGAAACGGAAGAAGGGGATTATGATATTATTGTAATCTCTGAAAAGGCAGAGAACTTTACACGTGAAGATATCGAAAATTATGTCTTTGAAGTGACAAAACAGGATGGAACTGCCGAAGAAGTAAAACTTACCGATATCGCTGAGATTCTTGACGGAAGAACCCTTTCAACAATCGGAAGAAGCGCCCAAAGAAGATATCTCACTGTTTCGGCAGGAATAGAAGAAAGCGAAAACATCACAATTGTTTCTGCAAAAGTTCAGGAAGCGCTCGAAAATTATAAAGCTCCGGAAGGAATTTCCTATGAATTTTCAGGCGAAAACGAAAGCATCATGGAAGCTATCTGGGAACTTTTCAAAATGCTTGGAATAGGTATTATCCTTGTATATCTCATAATGGTTGCACAGTTCCAGTCGCTTCGTTCTCCGTTTATTGTAATGTTCACAATTCCTCTTGCTTTCACCGGCGCTTTCCTTGCGCTTATAATCTGGGGACTTGAAATAAGCGTTGTTGCAATGATCGGCCTTGTAATGCTGGTCGGTATCATTGTAAACAACGGTATCGTTCTTGTTGACTATATCAATCAGCTCCGCGAAGAAGGTATGCAGAGAAGAGAGGCAATTATCGAAGCTTCAAAAACAAGGGTACGCCCAATTTTTATGACTGCTTTTACAACGATTCTTGCCCTTGTTCCGATCGCTTTGGGAATAGGCTTTGGTTCCGACCTTATCCAGCCTGTTGCCGTATGCTGCATAGGCGGTCTTCTTTATGCAACCCTTATGACCCTTGTTGTAATTCCTGTTATGTATGAAATGCTTTCAAGAAGAAAAATGAGAGTCATAAAAGAAGAGGATCTTGAAATTTCCGAACTTTGATAAAAATAAAAA
>JAZQBJ010000166.1:0-8627 GCA_045545715.1 Oscillospiraceae bacterium | reverse complement strand
GAACTTGCTTATGCGATTATCAACAAAGCGGAACCTTCTCTTATCAGAACCGAAGCGGACGAGCTTACTTATTGCCTTCACGTAATGGTTCGTTATGAAATCGAGAAAAAAATGTTTGCCGGCGAACTTACGGTTGATGAAATTCCCGAGGAATGGAACAGACTTTATAAGGAATACCTCGGTGTCGAAGTTCCTTCCGATACCGAAGGCTGCCTCCAGGACAGCCATTGGTCCGGCGGCAACGTTGGTTATTTCCCGTCTTATGCACTCGGAAGCGCTTACGGCGCTCAGATGATCGCAAAAATGCGCGAGGATATCGACGTTGAAGCAGCAATAGCTTCCGGAAGTCTTAAACCGATCGCAGATTGGCTTAAAGAAAAAATCCATCAGCATGCAAGCATGTATGATCCTAACGAACTTTTCGAAATGGTTTGCGGCGCACCTTTTGATCCGACATACTACGTTGAATACCTTGAAAAGAAATTCGGCGAACTTTACGGCGTATAATGAACAACAAAAAACAGCTTCCGAAAAACGGAAGCTGTTTTTTTATGCTTTTCTTTTAATTAAGCGAAGAATTCGCGGACGGTTATAACGCTGAATTATCACAAAAATAAGGTCAATTGCGGCGGAAAAAACTGAAGTTATGATAAACACCGCAGGTGAACCGAAGGGCATTATCAATAAAACAGGAAACAGCGCAAACAGCATTATTACCTCGTGACATATTTCGGCGGAGCACATTGAACGGGCGATTTCTTCAAAACTGTGATATTCAAGGTTAAACTGGTCCGGATCATAAGTCGGAACAAACTTTTTCCAATTGTGAACTTTAAGTTTCTTATAAATTGCGTGCTCAAACTTCTTTTGGGAAAACCATTTAGAATTTGGATTCGTTCTTCTGCAAAAGATCTTATCTGTAAAATATCCGATAATCAATCTTATTGCAAAATGATAAAACGTAACCCCGAAAGTTATGCTTAAAGTAAAACAAATTTCATCCTTGAAACTGAAAAACAGCGTGAGCAAAATTATGAAAAGAACGGCAAAAATTGCAGTTAAACTGAAAAGCAACTTTTTGAATCCGCTTTTTCGAGCACATGGATGGTTACCTTTGAGCACGGTGCTCATTTTGCCTGTTCGCCGTAATATTTTGCAATAAGTTTAATCATTTCAACGGCTTTATCCATCTGCTCAATGCTTGCAAATTCAAATTTGCCGTGGAAGTTATAACCGCCGGTTCCGAGGTTGGGGCAGGGAAGACCCATGAAAGAAAGAACACAGCCGTCGGTTCCGCCGCGAACGGGATTTGTTACGGGTTCTGCCTCGAGTTCGCGGATGGCTTTCTGTGCGGTTTCGATAAGATGCCAGTGGTCTTTAATAATTACACTCATATTTTTGTAATCGTAACCGGTTTCTGCAACAGCGGTACCTTCACCGTAACGGCGGTTGATTTCATCTGCCGCGCGTTTGATATATTCAACGCGATAGGTGAGTTTTTCGGAATCATGGTCGCGGATGATGTAATAAAGGTCTGCGTTGTCGCAGGTTCCTTTCATTCCGGTAAGATGGTAGAAACCGTCATATCCGGAAGTGTGACAAGGTCTTTCAATTTCGGGAAGGAGGGAATCAAATTCCATTGCAACAAGGGCGGCGTTTACCATTTTGTTTTTTGCGTTTCCGGGATGAACAGAAACTCCGTTGAAAGCAATATGAGCATGAGCGGCGTTGAAGGTTTCACATTCAACTTCACCAAATGCTCCGCCATCGAGGGTGTATGCATAGTCTGCACCGAAACGCTCGAGGTCAAATCTGTTTGCGCCGCGACCGATTTCTTCGTCGGGGGTGAAACCGATCATGATTTTTCCGTGTTTGATTTCAGGGTTTGCAAGGAGTTCTTCAGCGGCGGTAAGAATCTCTGCGATACCGTTTTTATCATCGGCGCCGAGAAGGGTGGTGCCGTCGGTTACGATAAGATGCTGGCCTTTGCATTCTTCCATTTCCGGGAATTCTTTGCAGGAGAGATAGATTTGTTCTTTTTCATTAAGAAGAACATCTCCGCCGTTGTATTCTACGACTTGGGGTTTGATATTGGTGAATGGAACTTCGCGGACAACGTCCATGTGTGCAATAAAGCCGATTACCGGAGCATTTTCGCAGCCTTCGGAAGCAGGAATCTCACCATAAACATAACCGTTGTCATCGATGTTTACGTTGCTGATTCCGAGTTCTTTCATTTCGTCAACAAGAGCCATTCCGAGAATGGTCTGCTCGGAAGTGCTGGGACAGGTTTCGCTTTCTTCATCCGAAGCAGTGGGATACTGAACATATTTGAGAAGTCTTTCGTATGCTTTCATTTTTTACCTCCAAAAAAGTGCTTGCAAATGCACTTAATACATTAAATTATATCAAATATCGTTTTATTATGCAATGCTTAAAAGTCATTAATTATTTGTGAAAAATAAATAAAATTAAAGATATTTTCTACAACAAAATAGCGATATTTGCGAAAATCCATTTACAAAATGTGTAAAAAAAGTTATAATATGGCCAGTGCAAAAGACAATTTAATATGCACTAATTCTATTTCAGAGAGAAGGAATAAAATGCGTACCACCCTTAAACTGATTGCTATTATTGCTTGCCTCGCACTTGTTTTTGCGGGCTGTGGAGCCGGCGGTGAAACCGAGGCTGTTGATCTCAACTCTTACACTCTTGATGAAATTATTGAAAAAGCTAAAGAAGAAGGCGATGTCCAGTCCGTTGGTATGCCTGACACTTGGGCAAACTGGGGCGCTTCCTGGGAAGGTCTTACTGCTGAATATGGTATTACCCATACCGACGCAGATATGAGCTCCGCAGAAGAACTTGCCACTTTTGCAAACGACAGCACTAAAGACATCGGTGACGTTGGTCTTGCATTTACCCAGCAGGCGATTGACGAAGGTCTTGTACAGTCCTACAAAACCACTTATTGGGATTCCGTTCCGGATTGGGCAAAAGATCCCGACGGTCTTTGGATGATCGCTTATACCGGTGCAACCACTTTCATTTACAACAATGATATCTGCGAAGAACCCATGCCTACTTCCTGGGCAGACGTTCGTGAAGGCACTTATAAACTCACCATCGGTGACGTAGTCGGCGGCGCAACCGGTCAGGGCGTTGTAGTTGCAACTGCATACGCATTCGGCGGTGACCTTGAAAACCTTGAACCCGCTTTCGAATTCTGGACTGAAATGGCTGAAGCAGGCCGTATCGACGCAGGCGACATTCTTCCCGCAAGAATCCAGGCCGGCGAAGTTGAGTGCGGTGTAACCTGGTCCTATAATGCTCCCGGATACAGAGACGGCGCAGCAAACCATGACATCACCATCGGCATTCCTTCCGACGGCGCAATCCTTGTTGGTTATGCATCCATCATCAACAAAACTTCCGATACTCCTTTCGCAGCAGCTCTTGCAAGAGAATATATCTTCTCCGATGCAGGCCAGATCAACCTTGCTAAAGCAGGTGCAATCCCCACCAGAACTGACGTTGCAATTCCTGAAGCAGACCAGATCTTTGCTCCCGAAACTTATGCAAACGCAGTTGGTATTTCCGATCCTGCAGCATATGCAGCAGCATGCGAACAGATTTCCATTTGGTGGAACGAAAACATCATCCCGCTTCTTAACAGCTGATAAAATAATTGTCTTAAATCTGATTTTACTCCATGAGTAATAAGAATGGGGCGTACTTTTGAAAGCACGCCCCATTTTTTGAGTGAGGTGTGATCCTATGAAGAATGCTTCCGGCAACAAAAAAATGACAAGCAAATATACATATTTGCTCGTTCTTCTTCCGTTCCTTATTGTTGTCGTACTTTTCGAGCTTTTACCGCTTTTTATGCTCATAATCGACAGTTTTGGTTCGGATGCAGATAAAACTGTTATTTTTACTCTTGAAAACTATAAGAAAATATTTACTACTTTAAGCTACAAAACAGCTATTAAAAACAGTCTTGTTATAACAGCTGTTTCTACTGTTGCCGGAATTGTACTTGCATTCCTTGGCGCACAGGCAGCTCATAATTCCCGCGGAAAATTCAGAAACGCATTTATGACTGTTCTCAATATGACATCCAACTTCGCGGGTGTTCCGCTTGCTTTTGCATATATGATTATTATCGGTAACTCCGGTGTTCTTAAACAGATCGCCAATGTTTACGGAATTGAATTCATCCAAAATTTCGATCTTTATTCAAGCAGCGGTATTATTCTTATGTATATTTATTTCCAGATTCCGCTTTCCACGCTTCTTCTTATTCCTGCATTCAATGGAATCAGAAAGGAATGGCAGGAAGCAAATATGCTTCTTGGCGGAAGCAGCAGCACTTTCTGGTTCAAAGTAGGTATACCGGTACTTGTTCCCAGCCTTTTCGGAACCATAAGTGTTCTTTTTGCAAATGCTCTTTGCGCTTACGCAACCGCATATGCACTTCTTATGAACAACTTCTCTTTGTTGCCGGTAAATATTTCGGCAGCGTTCACGGGAGATATCAGAAGCCAGCCTGCACTTGGCGCAGCACTTTCTGTTGTAATGATGCTTCTCCTTTGTGCAGTAATTCTTATTGATAACTATATCGTCAAAAAGACGACCCAATGGAAGGTGAGGTGAGCAATATGAATAAACGGACAAAAATATATGCCAATATTGTTATGACCTGCATTATCATATGGCTCCTTATTCCTCTTGCAGCGACTATTATATATTCGCTTTTCAAAGATTGGACAGGAATAATCCCCACCGGATTTACTTTGGAAAATTATGTGACTATTTTTTCAAACCAGAGTTTTCTTACAGCGATTTACCAGACCATTTTGCTCTGTATTGTTCCAATAGTCATTACAATAATTCTTGTTCTGCTTGCACTTTTTGTAGTCACGATCTACTTTCCGAATTTTGATAAATATCTTCAGATTCTGTGCATGATCCCTTATACCATTCAGGGCGTAATCCTTTCTGTATCTATCCTTTCTCTTTATGGAAAAAGCGGAACTGTCCTCGGTGAAAGAATGGTAATGCTCATAGGCGCTTACTGCATCATAATTCTTCCGCATATCTATCAGGGCATCAGAAACAGTATGCATGCAGTTAATATGCCGATGCTTCTTGAAGCGGCGGAAATGCTCGGCGCAAGCAAACTTTATGCTTTCTTCAGAGTTATTGTTCCGAACATTATAACCGGTATCACGGTATCTTCTCTTCTTGCAGTAGGTATTCTTTTCGGAGATTATGTAATCATCAGAAACCTTTCCGGAAGCGGTACCACAAACGTTCAGGTTTTCCTTTATCAGACCATGAAACATTCGAGTGCGGAAGCATCCGCGGTTTTTGTAGTTATCATGCTTATGACTTTTGCGATAACCGCTCTTGTTCTTTTCTTCCAAAGCCGACAGAAACTCGAAAAAATCCAAAAAGAAGGGAGATAAGTTATAATGGCTTATATTCGTTTTGAAAATTTAAATAAATCTTTCGGAGACAACCATGTTCTGAAAGACATCAATCTTGATGTTGAAAAGGGCGAACTTGTAACCCTTCTCGGACCTTCCGGCTGCGGTAAATCCACTCTTCTTCGTTGCCTTTCCGGCCTTGAAAAAGTAACCAGCGGTAAAATTTATCTTGATGGCGTTGATATCACCGATGTTGATCCCCGCGACCGCGGAATCGGAATGGTTTTCCAGCAGTATTCTCTTTTCCCTAACATGAGTGTTAAAGAAAACGTTGCTTTCGGTCTTAAAATGAAAAAAGTTCCGAAAGACGAGATCGATAAAAAAGTAAAACAGATGCTTGAAATCGTAGGTCTTTCCGATAAGATCGACCAGTATCCGATGCAGCTTTCCGGCGGTCAGCAGCAGCGTGTTGCCCTTGCAAGAGCAATTGTAACCGAACCTAAAGTTCTTCTTCTTGATGAACCTCTTTCCGCAATCGATGCTCTTCTTCGCCATAATCTTCAGATCGAGATCAGAAGAATTCAGAAAGAACTCAACATTACCACTATTTTTGTAACTCATGACCAGGACGAAGCTATGGTAATGTCCGATACCATTCATCTTTTCAACGCAGGCCATATTGAACAGTCCGGTACTCCCGTTGATATTTACGTAACCCCCAAGACCAAGTTTACAGCTTCCTTTATCGGAAACTATAACCTTCTTCCTGCAGAAAAATTCGGAAAAGCTTGCGGTGAAGAAATCGACTGTGAAGACGTTGCAATCAGACCTGAAATCGTCAAACTCAGCAAAGAACCCGTTGAATCCGATACATGCTATCAGCTTAAAGGAAAGATCACCAGCTTCATTTCTCACGGTAACGTAATTCGTTTCCGCGTTGAAAACGATGATATTTGGCTCAATTCTGATATCGTTTTCGAGCGCGAACTTGCTTTCGGCGAGGGCGATGAAGTTTATGTATCCGTTGAAAAAGACCTTGTAATCAAGCTTTAACAGCGATATAATGTAACCGAAGCAGTACCGGGAAGCGTTTTGCTTCCCGGTATGTTTGATTAAAATAATATTTTTTTGGAGGCAGTTATGACTAAAATTTATGCTCATCGTGGTTTTTCCGAAAAATATCCCGAAAATACAATGCTTGCTTTCAGAAAAGCGGCGGAGCTTGGCGTTGAAGGCCTTGAAATAGACGTTCATCTTACAAAAGACGGTGAACTTGTTGTAATGCATGACGAAAATACCGTACGAACCACAGGCGTCAATGCTCTTATCAAAGATCTTACCCTTGAAGAATTCAAAGCTCTTGATGCGGGCTTTGTTAAAAAAGGCGAATTTGAATTTGAAGCACCGCCAACTCTCCGTGAAGTTTTTGAACTTATGGTCGAGACCGGCCTTGAATGTAACATTGAAATCAAGAGCGGTGTTTTTGAATATAAAGGAATTGAAAGAAAAGTTCTTGCTCTTATGGATGAATTCGGTCTTCGCGATAAGATCATTATAAGTTCTTTCAACCACTTTACTTGCACAAGATTCAAGGAACTCGCTCCGGACGTAAAATGTGGCTTCCTTGAAGAAAGCTGGCTCATTCATCCCGGTGCATATACCAGAGCAAGGGGAGTAGAGTGCTTCCATCCTTTCTTCAACTGTCTTAACCATGAAAATATGCAGGATCTCCGCGACAACGGAATAGAAATCAATGCATGGACCATCAACGATGAAGAGGACATGAAAAAAGCTCTTAAACTCCAGCTTGAAATCGCAATTACCAACTGCCCTGATAAATTCCTTGAAATAAGAAAGGAAGTATGCGGAAAATGATGCGTGTCGCCCACAGAGGTCTTGCAGGACTTTATCCCGAGAACACCATGATTGCATTTGAAAAGTGCCTTGAATATTCTCCCGAAGCTATTGAAATGGACGTTCAGATGACAAAAGACGGCGAACTTGTTGTCTTCCATGATGAAGAAGTTTCGAGAACAACCGGCGCAAAAGGCTGGGTCAAAGATATGACGTTCGCAGAGATGCGTGAACTGGATCCTTCTAACGGTTTTAATATCCACGATCAGAAAGTTCCGACACTTGATGAATATTTTGATCTGGTTCAGGATAGAGATCTTGTAACATTTGTTGAACTGAAAAACAGCTTCATTACATATGACGGAATGGAAGAAAAGGTTCTTGAATGTATAGACAGGCATGAACTTCGCAAAAAAGTCATAATTTATTCCGCAAACCACTATTCTGTTATGAAATTTAAAGCAATGGCGCCTGATATTGAAATCTGTTTCCCGTTTGATAACTGGATTTTTGATTACGGCGAATATTGCGAGAAGCGTAACGTTACCATAACCATTCCTTATCACTTCGCACTTACTCAGGAAATCATGGATGATTTCCACAAACACGGTGTAAAGGTATATCCCTGGACAGTTGATGAACCGGATGAAATGCGCCGGATGCTTGATATGGGTGCGGACGGAATGCTTACCAACAGGGTGGACTTGCTTACAGAACTTAAATAAAACATAAAAAAGCCGCCAACTGGCGGCTTTTTTATGTTTATTCAAGAAATTTTCTTGAATTTTCTATATCGGTATAAGTAAGACCGATTTTACTGTCCGGAACAATCTGATGCTTTTGAATGGTTTCATCATTGAGAACAATGTCATCTATTACGACCCAGTTTGAAATATTTGAATGGCTGCTAAGCCAAAGCAAAATTTCTTTAGGCTTGGAAAGGCTGAATTTGCCGCTTTTTCGTATTTCTTCAGTAGTCAAATCCGGCGTGAAATCATAAATTTCAATGTTGTTATTTTTAAAAATTTTCGCTAAAATTTCAGATTCTTTTCGGATAGGCGATAAATTTTCATCAAACCAAAAACGCCAGCCGGAATGAAGAACGATTTTGGCTCCGGTTAAATTAATCAATTTTGAAAGAAGTTTTACTTTTTCCTCATCAATCAAAATTCCGTTTTCTGTCTCTTTTTTATGATTTTTATTCCATAAATCAGAATTAAGAACACCGTCCACATCAAGAAAAATTATTTTCATAAGATTATAACCTCAAAGAAAAAATCTGCGGAAGAATCCGCAGATTTTTTTAATTTATCTTCCGAAAAGTTTTGCAAGAGGTTC
>JAZQBJ010000165.1:0-6013 GCA_045545715.1 Oscillospiraceae bacterium | reverse complement strand
CAGACCCAGACATATGCTTTCTGCTGGACTTTGGTTCGGAGGATTTCAGGCATTTATGCCGCTTATCGGATTTTTGCTCGGTTCAACTTTTGAGCAATACATAACGAGCATCGACCATTGGGTCGCGTTTATCCTTCTCGGAATAATAGGTTTCAACATGATAAAAGAATCCCGGGAAGAGGAAAATGATCAGGATTCTTCCTTTGGTTTCAAAGCAATGCTTGTGCTTGCCGTTGCAACAAGCATAGATGCTCTTGCTGTAGGAATAACCTTTGCATTCCTCAAGGTAGATATCCTTCTTGCGGTTACGTTAATAGGTATTACAACATTTCTTTTTTCAGCTGCAGGAATTAAAATCGGAAGTGTTTTTGGTGCAAAATATAAGTCGAAAGCGGAACTTTTCGGAGGAATTGTTCTTATGGCAATGGGAACAAAAATACTTATCGAACACCTTTTCTTTGGCGGTTGAACTGCATAACAAAGCAATAAATTGGCTGTAAAGTGAAATAACATTACATAAGAAAAACCGGAGCGGATTTTTAATTCGCTCCGGTTTTGTTGTTTTGAAAAATGTTTGCTGTGCAAATTTTGTGCTCGTTCTTAATTTATCAGCGATAAGTGCGATAAATTCCGAATTGGCGGCATTATTCCGAACAAGGAATTATTTCAACATAATGCCAGATACTAACTTCCTCCGGACAACCGTCGTCGTCTACGGCAGTGGTACTGGAAAGAATGGAGTAGACCTTTCCGGGATAGACTTCGTGGATCGTTGGTTCCCCATATCCCTTGAACAGACACCCGGTTACAACATCTTGCTCATTACGGATATAGCCACGGAAGGAAAGAAAATCTCCAAAATCAGCTTCTGACAAGGGGACAAAGCATTCAGGGGCTTCGTAAGTTTTGCACATGCCGTGGCCGGAATAGTACTCGAAGTTTTGCCTGCTGTAACGAACATAAAAATAGTTCTTTTCCATAACGGTAACCTCCGGATCAGATAATATGGTAATTATATCATCCGCCCAGGGAATTGTCAATTTTGCAAAACACAGATTTAGAGGTTTACAGTTTCAGCAGACTTCAATTGTAATTGAAGCTTATCAGCAATAAGTGCAATAAATTCCGAATTGGTGGGTTTGCCTTTTCCGCTGTGAATGGTGTAGCCGAAGTAGGAATTGAGCACGTCAACGTCGCCGCGGTCCCACGCAACTTCTATTGCGTGACGAATTGCGCGTTCTACACGGGAAGAAGTTGTACCGTGCTTTTTAGCAACGGAAGGGTAAAGACATTTGGTAACGGAATTCATAATGTCAATATCGTTTACGGCCATAATTATTGCCTCGCGAAGATAATGATAACCTTTTATATGTGCCGGAACGCCTATCTGGTGGATAATATCTGTGATCAAGATTTCAATATTGGAATTATTTTTTTCGGAATGGGAATAATCGTTTCTGCCGGTGCTCAGACAGATACTGCGGATCCTTTCGGCGAGCACGGGATAATCCACAGGTTTTATAAAACAGTAAACAATTCCGCCTGAAAGAAGCTCTTTTTCAAGAACAGCGCTTTCATAAGGAAGAACGGCGAGAAAAAGGGGAGCTTCATCGCCGAGTTTTTCTTTTGATGCTTCAACAACGCTTACAAGATCCATCTGCGGCATAAAAGCGCCGGCAAGAACAATTTCCGGCTTTTTAAGAACGACATTATCAAAAAGATCTTTTCCGTTTTTGCAAACGGAATAAACTTCAAATCCAAGGAAAGAAAGAGAATTTTTGCAAGATGAACAAAATTCGGGGTCATCGTCCGAAATAAGAATTTTGATTTTATTTTCCATAAAGCCTTCCTTTTCTCCGCACGAAAGTTATTTTGAAAAAAATGAAATTTAAGTGCGGAATAAATTCCATTATTTTACTAAAATGTAAGAAATTGGATATCCATGAGTAAATAATACCATATTTTTCCAAACTGTCAATAGATTTACCAGAAATTTACAGACAAAAAATCATTAAAATCGAAATAGCATGACTTAAAAGAAAGTTTTTCATATTATGTATTTATTGAAAAGGAGGGGATTTTATGTTTTATGAAAAGGTTAAAGAATCTGCAGATTTTATCAGCACAAGAGTTCCGGAATTTCCGGAAACTGCAATAATCCTTGGAAGCGGACTTGGCGGATTGGTTGACGTGATGGAAGAAAAAACGGTTATTCCCTATGCGGAAATTCCAAATTTTCCGCAGTCATCGGTTGCCGGTCATGCGGGAAATTTTGTTGTTGGAAAAATCGGCGATAAATTTATTGCCGCAATGCAGGGAAGATTCCATTATTACGAAGGTTTTTCCGCAAGGGAACTTTGTTATCCGCTTTATGTTATGAAGCTTCTCGGCGTTAAAAATCTTATTGTAACAAATGCCGCCGGCGGAGTTAACAGGGATTTTAAACCCGGCGATATTATGATAATCGATAACTACATAAATTTCCTCAAGATAAATCCTCTCATAGGAGATAACGACGACCGCTTTGGTCCTCGTTTTCCGGATATGTCCGAACCTTATTCGCCGGAACTTCTTGAAAAAGCGAAAAAAGCTGCAGAAAAACTCGGAATTGATTATAAACACGGTGTTTATGCGCTTTTTAACGGGCCTTGCTATGAATCCGCGGCCGAGATAAAAGCTTTTGCAGTGCTTGGCGCGGATGCGGTGGGAATGAGCACCGTTCCGGAAACCATTTGCGGAAACTACCTCGGAATGAAAGTTTTCGGAATTTCCTGCATCACCAATATGGCAACGGGAATTGCGACCGTTAAACACAGCCATGAGGAAGTTGTTCGCGTTGCGAACGAAGCAAGCGAAAAACTTTGCTCCTGGATGAAAGAATTTATCGTAAATATTTAAAAACAAAAAGGCACGGCAAAAAATGCTGTGCCTTTTAATAACTGTGAGGTTTAAAATGGTAGATATCAAAATCTGGATGGACAAGTTTTTATTAAAACTTGACGAAACTTTTGGCGAAAGAGTCTGGTTTGTCGGTTTACAGGGAAGTTATTGCCGCGGTGAAGCAACCGAAAAAAGCGATATTGATACTGTTGTGATACTTGATGAACTTTCTGCTTTGGATATAAAAATATATAACGATATGCTTGATTTCTTGCCGGAAAGGGAACTTATCTGCGGATTTCTTTCCGGAAAAAACGAAATACTTAATTGGGAACCTTCCGATCTTTTTCAGTTTTATTATGACACAAAACCGATAAAAGGAAGCCTTGATGAACTTCTTGAAAAAATTGACGATTCTGCGATTGAAAGAGCGATAAAAATCGGCGTCTGCAATATTTATCATGGCTGCGTTCATAATATGCTTTATGAAAAAAGCGAAGAGATACTCCGTGGATTATATAAATCCGCTTCTTTTGTTATTCAGGCGATTTGTTTTAAAGAAAACGGAAAATATATCATTCGCCAGAAAGATCTGCTTGAAGTTGTTTCAAAAGATGAAAAAAGAATTGTTGAAACATTTTTGTATCTTAAAAACGGCGGAACGGTTGAATTTGATAAAATGTCGGAAAATTTATTTGAATGGTCAAAAAAACGGATATAAAAAAAGCCTGCTTTTGCAGGCTTTTTGCTTTTATTCAGTTCCTCGAACATTTTTCCGCATCTATTGCGAGAACGAGCATAAGCGCACAAAGGGCGTCTCTCGGGTCGTTTATATCGATTACGTAAGTATCTGTCCAGTTGAAAAGCTCTTTTGAAACGGAAGCGACATTTTCGCCTTTCGGACCGATTATTCGGTAATCCCATTCAAAAAAATCTCCGTCAACGTGCCAGCCGTTGCAGTCTATGTTAAAAGCGGGCTTGAAAAAGCTGAATTCCTTGCTTATACAGCCTATGTAATCGTTTCCGAGATACATTTCAAATTTCGGAAGGAATGTAAGAATACGTTCTTTAACTGTTCCGAGTTCGTTTCCTGCGGTGTCAAAAATTTTAAGACAATGTCCCCAGGAAAGCTGTCCCTCAACGGTATAAACCGTGTTTCCGTTTTCATCAAAAATATCATAACTGTCGAACCAGGAGAAAAAACGCTGTTTGAATAAAAGCTTCATATAAAAACACCTTCTTCGTTTGACACATTCATATAGTAATATTATAATATCAATATATACTGAATTCAAGGAGATATTTATGCCGAATATCATTGAGATAACAGATTTTAATGCGCCGGAACTTGATGTTTATGCGCGTCTTACGGAAGTTCAGCTTCTTAACAGGGAATTTCCGGAAAAGGGGCTTTTTATTGCCGAAAGTCCAAAGGTTATCGAAAGAGCGCTTGATGCGGGTTATGCCCCGGTTTCGATCCTTGTTGAAAAGAAACATATTGACGGCGAAGCAAAGGAAGTTATAGCAAGATGCGGCGAAATTCCGGTTTTCACCGCGGAATTTGATGTTCTTAAAGAACTGACGGGTTTTCCTCTTACCCGGGGCCTTCTTTGCGCGATGCGCAGAAAACCGCTTTTGAGCACGGAAGAAATCTGCCACGGTGCTCAAAGAATCGCGGTGCTCGAAGATGTTATGAATCCCACAAATATAGGCGCAATAATCCGCTCCGCGGCTGCTCTTAATATCGAAGCGGTTCTTTTGACCGGAGGCTGCAGCAACCCGCTTTATCGCAGAGCGATACGCGTGAGCATGGGAACAGTTTTTCAGGTGCCCTGGACTTTTGTAGGCGAGAACTGGCAGGAAGAGCTTAAAGAGCTCGGTTTTAAAACTGCGGCAATGGCTCTTTGTGACGATACTTTGAGCATAGACGACGAACGCCTTGCAGGAGAGGAGAAACTTGCGATAGTTCTCGGAACGGAAGGAGACGGTCTTTCCGGAAAAACCATTGCGAATTGCGATTACACCGTAAAAATTCCGATGGCAAACGGGGTGGATTCGCTGAATGTTGCCGCAGCAAGTGCGGTTGCTTTTTGGGAGCTTAGAAAAAGATAAAAAAGCGTGTGCATTATGCACACGCTTTTTTCTTTTTCAAAATATAAATTCCGTATCCGATGTTTATTGCCGTTTGTATTGCGGAAATTATGATCATTTCCGCCGTTGTTGCTTCCGCACCGAAAACGCTTAAGGAATTTATCAGCGCATGGGAAAGAACGCAGGGAATGATACTTTTTCCGTAATAGAAAATTGCAGTATAGCAAAAACCTGCGGCAGAAGCATAGATAAGCTGAAGAAGAGTTTCAAAAACCGGAGCACCCATCAAAAGGTTTACTATATGTCCGACCCCGAATGTTAGTGAAGAAACGATTATTGCCGATTTTATCCCGTTTTTTGCCATTCCGGTGAAAAGCATTCCGCGAAAAATAAGTTCCTCGAGAAATCCGACAAGACACATGCTCAAAACGGATAAAACGGCTGTAAGAGGTTTTATCTCAAAGTAAATTCCGCTCCAGATACTTGCGGTTGAAACAAGAAGAAGGGGAACATAGAACAAAAAATCTTTCGGTTTCTTTTCGGGTCTGCAAAGTCCAAAATATCCGAAAAGGCCGTTTGTTTTGATGAAAAGCAGAAGGATGACCGAAAGAAGACCGCCGAAAATCACGGTGATGAGCTTCGGGAATCCAAGGCTTTCCGAAAGCATATCCGCGTTTCCGAAGCCGAGGACATAAACCGCTATCCATATTATCGCAAAAAGGATTTCGTTTTTATCAAAAAGCCTTTTAAACGGATCGGATCTTTTGCTTTGTTCGATATCGCAGATAAGATTATAAAGCCCGTCTTCTGAAAGAATGCCGCGTTTAAGATTATCGGGAAGTTCGCCTTTTTCATCAAGTTCAAAATCCCGGAGCCATTGTCCGCTTTCCATATATTGAGTTAAAAGCGAAACTTTTTTCTGCATGGTTTCGTTTTTATTAAAATTCGGGTCATTTTCAAAAGCATTCTTAACTTCATCGAACATTTTTTCCATATGTTCAATTCGCTCAACCGCGTAAGAAAGTTCTTCTTTTTCCATAAG
>JAZQBJ010000164.1:0-2446 GCA_045545715.1 Oscillospiraceae bacterium | reverse complement strand
CTCTTTTTTTGATATAATCTATCTACCAATGAAAAGGAGGTAATTTATATGGCAACCGATAATCGTGGAAGAAAGCTTCCAAAAGGTATCCGCCAGCGCGGAAATACCTTCGAAGGTCGCGTTTCCTACAAAAACAAAAGCTATTCCGTCCATGGAAGAACCGTAAACGAAGTCCAAAACAAAATCACAGAGCTCCGTTACAAACTTTTAAAGGGTTCCGTTTCTGAAAATTCAAAAATGTTTTTTGACGATTGGTTTTCCCTCTGGCTTGATGAATACAAAAAACCGCGAGTCAAAACCGGAACATACGAAACCTATCGCCAATATCATAAAAGCCTTATTTCCCCTTATATAGGAAAAATCCCCATTTCCGACATAAGCTGTGTCGACATCCAGTTTCTTTTCAACCGTCTTACAGAAAAAGGCTATTCCGCCTCGACCATAAAAATAGTTTCAGTGCTCGCCGGCGGATGTATGAAGCGTGCCATGCTCAACGGGATGATTGAAAACAATCCCGTTTCTGCAGCTATTCTTCCGGTCCTCCCTCCTCCGCAAAAACGAAACGCTTTGACCAAAGAACAGCAAAGCTTGTTTTTTGAATATTCAAAAAACAGCCGCCTTTATAATTTCTTTGCCGTAATGCTTCGCACCGGGCTTAGAAGCGGAGAAATACGCGGCCTTAAATATTCCGATATCGATTTCAGCGAAAACGTAATACACGTCCGCCGAACTCTGAAATATATCGATGGCCGTGGATATTTCGAAGATATGCCCAAAACCCGCTCGTCCATGCGCGATATTCCCCTTACCGCAGATCTGACTTCCCTTCTCTGTTCCAAAAAAATCCCTAAACGCAATCTGAATGAATATATTTTTAAAAACCGAAACGGAAACCCTCTCGGAAGAGATTCCGTCCAGGATGAAATCGACAGCATAGTCCGCCAAATCAACAAAAACGGTTACAATTTTGAAAGAATAACGCCCCATATCTTCCGTCATACTTTTGCAACCCGCGCAATCGAAGCCGGAATGCCGCCCCAGGTCCTCAAATCCATCCTGGGCCATAGTTCCCTTGCAATGACAATGGATCTCTATTCCCACGTAATGCCGGACATAAAAGCCTTCGAAATGGAAAAAATAAGCCACGTTTTCTAACCCGCTTTGACCAGGGTTTGTCCAAAAAGATTCTTTTCAAGGCCTTTTTCAGGCACAAATTTCCCCATGTTTAAGCCATTTTTATTTTCTTGCCTAAAAAAATATTTTAGGAGGAAACTAAACATGAAAAAAGCACTTGCTCTTGTTCTTGCTCTTGTTCTTGCTCTCAGCATGGGCGTTTCTGCTTTTGCAGCAGTTCTTGAAGACGGCCTCGTAGTTCTCGAGCCCGCTTCTCCTGAAGCAGAAGGCAAAGACGTAGTTTACGTTCTTGACGCTGAATACATCGACAACTTTGTATACTATGCAAACGTTGTTGGCGATTACTACATCGCTCTCGACCTTGAAGTTCCTTACACCGACGTTAAAGTTACTGCTAACGGCAACGTTTCTGCAAAACTCGTAGACTACGATCCTGAAAAAATGGATGTTGTTTTTGTTAACATCGACGAAAACGGCGAAGTTGATTGGGACAACAAAACCCAGGATATCGTTTCTGTTGACGACAACGAAATCACCTACTGCGTAACCCGCAAAGGCGAAGTTGTTGAAGGCTACACCGGCATGTACTATGATGATGCTGTTGAAGCTGCAGAAAAACTTGCTGCTGAAGAAAAAGTAACTTTCTACGGCGTAAAATGCGAGAAAAACGTTAACATCATCAAAGTTACCGTTGAAAACAACTATTCCGCACACTACACCGAAGGCACCATCAAAATCGAAGCAAACCTTAACAAAAAACCTGTTTCTACTGTTCTTACCGTTATCAACGACGTAATCATCTTCGAGTATGAAGAAGTTAAATGGGCAGCAGCAAACAAAGGCGAACTCCAGCTCTTCGCAGGCGGCTACTCTGACTACCTCACCGACAAACTCGGCTATGGTATCTCCTATGACGAAGATCTCCTTCGTGAAATCCCCGGCGCAGCAGTAATCTCCACCACCGCTTTCCGTGCAATCGAAGGCAAAAACATCACTGTTAACGTTCTCGACACCGAACTCGTAAACCTCGGTCTTGCATTCGCAGGTCTTGATCTCGAAATGCCCGAAGACAGAGCTTTCGATCTTTCCGTAACCCTCAAAGAAGTTAAAGCTGGCCAGAAAGGCGTTAACTTCTGCGTATGGGGCGGCCTTGAACTCAAAGAAAACGATCTCGGTATCGAATCCGTTGAATTCGGCTTTGTTGGCGGCCAGACCATCCTCGGCAAATACGTTGTAAACGTTGACCTTCCTATCAACTACTATGAACTCCGCGAACTCTTCGGCCTCAAAATTGAAGAAGACGACATCATCT
>JAZQBJ010000163.1:0-26669 GCA_045545715.1 Oscillospiraceae bacterium | reverse complement strand
CGTTGCAATGAAAGAGCTTGCAAAACCCGCAATAGCAGCAGTTAAAAACGGCGACGTTCGTTTTGTTCCCGAAAGATTCGTCAAAAACTACTTCCACTGGATGGAAAACATCCGCGACTGGTGCATCAGCCGTCAGCTCTGGTGGGGTCACAGAATTCCGGTATGGTACTGCGATGACTGCGGAAAAGACACCCTTTGCATCGACGGTGAACCCACTTGCTGCGAACACTGCCACAGCGAAAACATCCACCAGGATCCGGATACCCTTGATACCTGGTTCAGCTCCGCTCTCTGGCCTTTCAGCACCATGGGCTGGCCGGAAGAAACCCCTGAATATAACTATTTCTATCCGACCAACGTTCTCGTAACCGGATACGATATCATCACTTTCTGGGTTTCCAGAATGATTTTCTCAGCCCTTGCATATACCGGCAAGAAACCTTTCACCGATGTTGTTATCCACGGACTTGTTCGTGATGCTCTCGGAAGAAAGATGTCCAAATCTCTCGGCAACGGAATTGACCCGCTTGAAATCATCGATACTTTCGGCGCAGACGCTCTCCGCCTTGCTCTCGTAACCGGTATTTCCGCAGGTAACGATACCCGTTTCACCGATGAAAAAGTAACTTCCTGCCGTAACTTTGCAAACAAACTCTGGAACGCTGCAAGATTTGTTCTTATGAACCTTCCGGAAGATTTCAACGAAACCGAACTTCCCGAAGAACTTGCTCTTGAAGATAAATGGCTCCTTTCCCAGTATAACGACCTTGTTAAAGCTGCAACCGAAAACATCGAAAACTATGATATCGGCGTTGCGGAACAGAAAATCGTCGATTTCATCTGGGATACTTACTGCAGCTGGTATATCGAACTTGCAAAAGCAAGACTCCAGGGCGAATCCGCAGATTCCGCAAGAAGAGTTCTTGTTTATGTTCTCACCGGCGTTCTTAAACTTCTCCATCCGTTCATGCCTTTCATCACCGAAGAAATCTGGCAGGCACTTCCTCACGAAGGCGAATCCATTATGGTTGCAGAATGGCCCGAATATACCGAGGAACATTGCTTCACCAAAGAGGCAGAGGATTTCACCAAAGTTATGGACGCAATCAAAGCTATCCGTAACCGCAGAGCAGAGATGAACGTTCCGCCTTCCAAGAAAGCAAAACTCTTTATCGAAACCGAATCCGGCGAAGTTTTTGAACAGGGAGCACCTTTCCTTATGAAACTTGCTTCCGCTTCCGAAGTTGATATCAACGCTGAATTCGACAAAGCCGGCGCTGTTCAGGTAATTACCGACGCTGCAAAAATCTATATCCCCATGGCCGAACTTATCGACATGGCGAAAGAGCTTGAGCGCCTTAACAAAGAAAAAGAACAGTGCGAAAAACAGGCATCCGGTCTTGAAGCAAGACTTCAGAACCCCGGCTTTGTAAACAAAGCACCGGAAAACGTTGTTGCCGCGGAACGCGACAGACTTGCAAAACTTAAAGAAAGACTTGCAAAACTCGAAGAATCCATTGCAGCAATGAAATAATGCGCCCTTGCCTAAAGGGGAGAGGGCCACATACCGTAAGGTGTGGCGAGGGGATTCAGCTAATAAAAGAGCCGCCGTTTCCGGCGGCTCTTATAACTTTTTTAATTGAAAGGCGGAAAAACCGATGGAATATGAAGAAAGTCTTGAATATATCGCGAATTTTCCGCGGTTCAAAAAAGAACCTTCCCTTGAAGAGATGAAAAAACTTCTTGAAAGGCTTGGAAATCCTCAGGAAAAACTCCGGAGCATAAACGTTGCCGGAACGAACGGAAAAGGTTCAACCGTTGCAATGCTCGCTTCGGTTTTGAGCACTGCGGGTTATAAAACCGGAAGATATATTTCTCCCTATGTGCTCGAATTCCGCGAGCGAATGATGATAAACGGAAAAATGATCGGCAAAAAGCGCCTTGCAAAAATCGTTGAAGCGGTTAAAAAGGAAGCGGATGCACTTCTTGAGCAGGGAATAATGCTCAACGCTTTTGAAATAACGACCGCCTGCGCAATGCTTTGGTTTGCGGAAGAAAATTGCGATTTTGTGGTGCTCGAAGCGGGAATGGGCGGAAGATTTGACGCGACCAACACCATTCCGGAACCGGTTTTGCAGATTATAACCGCAGTCGGGCTTGATCATACGGAGATTCTGGGCGATACCCTTGCGAAAATCACAGAAGAAAAATGCGGAATTCTTCGCCCGGGCTGCACCCTTCTTACTTCTCCGGGACAGGAGCAGGAAGTTCTTACAACAATGCTCAACAAATGTGCTGAACTTGATGCAATTTTTGTGACCGGTGCGGCCGGAAGGGCAAAAATTGTTTCCGAAGACGTTTCCGGAATGGATATTCTGGTCGGAAAAACGGAGCTTTCACTTTCTCTTGGCGGAAAACACCAGATAAACAACCTGCTTACGGTATATTCCGCCGTAAGCATCCTTCGGGAAAAGCATTTTGTTATAAAAGACGAGCATCTTGTTGAGGGAATTGCCGCAACAAGATTCCCCGCAAGATTTGAACTTTGCTCAAAAGAGCCGATAGTTATCCTTGACGGTGCTCATAACCCACAGGCGGCAAAGGCTCTTGCGGTGAACGTAAAAGAATTTTTGCCGGAAAAACGAATTTTGCTTTGCGGAATGATGGCGGATAAAGATTGCGAAACCGTTATGGCGGAACTTGCACCCTGTTTTGAGCACGTCATAACCGTTCCGGTTCAGAATCCAAGAATGGTTGCTCCGGAAAAACTTGCGGAAATGGCGTCGAAATACTGCAGAAACGTTGAAGCAAAGGAAAACGCAAAGGAAGCACTTGCGGAAACGCTTGAAAATCTTAAAGATGACGAAGCTCTGGTCGTTGCAGGTTCGCTTTATCTTGCTTCGGAACTCCGCCCGATGCTCATGAAATTCAAAGGCAACCCGAACCAAAAATGAGGTGGGCATTTTGGAGAAAATCAAAATCACCGAAAGACTTTTTTATATAAAGGCAAGCAAAAATCCGCTTTCCGCCGACGTCGGGATTTTTGAGG
Source organism: Oscillospiraceae bacterium (assembly GCA_045545715.1). Taxonomy (GTDB): domain Bacteria; phylum Bacillota; class Clostridia; order Oscillospirales; family Ruminococcaceae; genus UMGS1668. The sequence goes on along the minus strand of JAZQBJ010000163.1, from coordinate 23,620 downwards.
GCGATAGTTTTATGTGGATCTTTGATATAGGCGCAGATGAATCCGTACCCATGTCACTAAACAAAATTCAAAAACCGAAAAACGCAGTGATTTCTCATTTTCACCCGGATCATATGGGGAATCTTGAGCACGCAGAGCTTGATAATATCTATCTCGGCGCGAACACTTTTAAATATGCAAAGCGCGGAACCGTTGTTGAAAGCGATATTTTCTTTGATGACGGCGAAAGGATACATATCTTTCCGCTTCCTTCAATCCACGCAAAAGGTTCCCTCGGAATGGAAATCGGCGATTATGCTTTCCTTGGCGACGCAACATATTCCACAATGAAGCAGGGAAGGGTTTGCTACAACGCTTCGGTGCTCAAGGAAGAAATTGAGGTGCTCAAAAAACTTTCTGCGAAATTCTTCCTCATAAGTCATGATGAAAAATTTGTTCACCTGAAGGAAAAAATTATTGCTGAACTTGAAGAAATCTATAATAAACGCGACCCGAAAGAAAGTTTTATATGGATATAAAAAACACCCTCCGAAACCGGAGGGCGTTTTTGTTATATCAATCTTTAAAAATCGGAAGTTCGATCCAGAATTCGGTTCCTTTTCCGAGTTCGCTTTGAACTCCGCAGGTTCCGCCGCACATTTTTATTCCGGTGTTTACTATTGCAAGACCAAGTCCTGCGCCGCCGCCCATTCCTTTCTGATATCGTTCCCAGATTCCGTCGAGCATTTCCGGCGGAATTCCGCGGCCGTTATCAATAACGGAAATTTTTACTTTTCCGTTTTTGGTTTTCTGGCGGACAACAATGGAAACATTTTCGCCGCCGTGTATAACCGCGTTGTTAACAAGGTTATAAATCGCTTCGGAAACAAGGACCTCATCCGCGTTGACGTAAACGTCGCCGTCGTTTTCAAAAGATATATCCGTTTTTCCGGCGGAAAGTTTTTCAAACTGTGTGACGATATCCGAAGCTTCGTCAGTTATGCAGAAAACTACCGGGAGAAAATTGAAGTTTCCGCTCTGGAGTTTTGAAAGATCGAGAGCATCGTTGACAAGCTTTGTAAGGCGCTTTGTTTCGTCGATGATTATCTGGATATTTTCGGAATTGTTTTCACCGGGAATATCGCGCATCATTTCGCCGTAACCGCCTATCATGGTTAGGGGAGTACGAAGGTCATGGCTTACGTTTGCAAGAAGTTCCTTTCGGAGTTTATCGGTTTTACGAAGTTTTTGGGTTGTGTTGTTGAGCGTTTCGCTGAGCTGGGTAAGTTCGCTGCAGCCTCCGCCTTCAAAAACAACTTCATAATCTCCGGTTGCAAGCTGTTTTGCGGAATCCGAAAGACTGCTTATGGGGCTTGAAAGACCTTTTGAAGCGATGAAAGCAAAAATAATTCCGGCGCCGAAAGCAAAAACGCTTGCCACGGAAAGAATTATCATAAGCACTTCGCCCATTGAAGCAATAGGCTCCATTCTTGAAAGTATCACAAGAAGAGATTTTTCTCCGGAAGGAGATTTTACTTCCGTTGCCATGATCATGCTGCTGAAATCGTTTTGTTCGGGAACGTTTCCGACGAAATGGGTCGGATCATATTCGAGAAAAACGCCGCTGTCGGTAAAAACGCCGGTGGATTCAACTTCGGTTATATATGTTCCGCCGTTTTCAGAAGCGAGAGCCCAGTAATCGAACATTCCTTTTGCGGCCTTGTCAAAACGGACGCTTGTTGAACGTTCTGTTGCGCTTTTTATCATTCCGCCTTCGCTTAAAATGTAAACTGAAATTTCGTTTTCCTGACTTATGGAAATAAGAAGGCTGTTAAGTTCCGGATTATCAATGTTTTCGGAAATTATTTTTGAATGCTCTTTCATAGTTTCCCGGGTATAAAGAGCGTAGATGCTGTCGAGAAGAACGGTTTGCATAAGCCAAAGGACAAGAAGCATTGAAACGGCAAAACCGATGAAATAGACGCAGAGCTTCCAGCGGATGGATACTTTATCACTCATCAAAGCGGTATCCAACTCCTCTCAGGGTGGAGATGCAGCGGCTGTAAGGACCGAGTATCTTTCTGAGCTGTTTGATATGGGTATCGATGGTTCTGTCATCGCCGAGGAAATCATAACCCCAGACTTCGTTTATCAGTTTTTCACGGGAAAGGGCGATCCCGCGGTTTTTTACAAGGAAGAAGAAAAGATCATATTCCCTCGGGGACATATCGACGTGTTTGCCGTCAACAATAACAAGCCTTCCGGTAAAATCAACGGTAAGACCTTCGTGCTGATAAACCTCTTTTGCTTCCGGAAGCAAAATTCCGCCGCGTTTTAAAATTGCGCCGATCCTCATCATAAGTTCCTTCGGAGAGAAGGGCTTTACTACATAGTCATCAACGCCGGATTCAAAACCGTGTACTTTGTCATATTCCTCTCCTCTTGCGGAAAGCATTATTATCGGAACGTTTGAAAATTTTCTTATTTCGCGGCAGGCGGAAAAACCGTCAAGTTCCGGCATCATAACGTCCATGATTATAATATCCGGATCACTTATTTTACAGATTTCGAGAGCTTTGAGCCCGTTGGAAGCTTCACAAACTTCGTAACCTTCGAATTTTGCGTATTTTTTGATAAGGTCGCGGACCCGGAGTTCATCATCAACAATCAGGATTTTGCTCATTTTTCTGCTTCCTTTCATAACATGCTGACTGCATTCTAACATCATATAGTGTGCGTAATGTGATGACCGAAAAAATTGAATCTATTTTTTATCAAGAAGATTGTCAATAAGTTTTTTTATTTCTTTCCGGCGGAATTCTGTTTCTTCCGGAGCAAGATAAAAACGTCCTTTTTCAAAAGTAAGGCAGTCGCCGCTTTTTGCGTTTTCAGGAAGGCGGCTTGCTGAAACGTAGAGCATGGCTCCGTCGGTATTTTCCACTGCGGCAATGCCTTCTTCTATGTTGTCGAGTTTATAAACTTCCATAAAAAACCTCTTTATTTTTCTGTTTTGACGGTAACGTTTTTTCCGTCGGAACCGAATATTATATCGCCGTTATAATCTGTGCGGTAATATTTTATTCCGAAATCCTTGAAAAGGGAAACAACTTCCCGGTGAGGGTGGCCGTAATCGTTATTATATCCGCAGGAGATTGCGGCATATTCTGGCGTTGCGGCTTTTAAAAGAGAAGCGGAATTTGAAGTTGAACTCCCGTGGTGGCCGGCGTTAAGAACGGTGCAGGAAAGATCTGCGCCGGATTCGATAAGCAGAAGTTCCGCTTCTTCTTCAGCGTCACCGGTGAAAAGAAAACTTGTTTCGCCGAAGGTGAGCTTCGAAACAACGGAATAGTTGTTGAGGTTATCTCCGGTATATCCAGCGGGACCGAGTATTTCGAGAACTGCTCCGCCGCCGAGTTCATAGGTTTTTCCGTTTTCGGAATAGGAAAAAGCGCAGTTCTTTTTTGAAAGAACACGAAGAAAATCTTCGAAAAGGGAAGTTGTGGGAAGAAACTCTTCGGGAATTTCGGGGATTATCACCTCTGCCACCGGAAACTTTTTAAGAATTTCCGGAGCGGAACCGATGTGGTCGGAATGGGGATGGGTCACGATGAAAAGATCTATTGTGAAAATTCCTTCGGTGCGAAGGTGGTTTTCGATGATTTTTTCATAACCAATATTGCCGGCGTCGATAAGCACTGTTTTTTCGGGTGCCTTTATCAGGATACATTCTGCCTGGTCAACGTCGATAAAATGGACTTCCAGATCGGAAGATTCGGAAACTTCGGCTTTTACCGCGGAAAGAAGCCGCAGATATATCTCATCATTTATTATGCCCTGTTCGTAAAGAGTTGCTCCGATAAAAACGATTATTATAGCAAAAAGTGCTGCAAAAAATCCGCCGGGACTTTTGTTAAATGCCTTCATAAAGATTCACCGTTTCAAGTTTGTTTTCGCAGGCGTAGTTCCAGCAATGTGCGGTTCCGCCGGAAAGACCGTTGTAATAACCGATAATCCTGCTTGAATTATCGACCATATATTTGTTTCTGCTGTGTTCGCAGCCGGGAACATAATTTTCCGAAAGAGAGATGACAGCATCGGAATTTGTAAGAACCTTTTCCATCCTTTTGACCAGAGCGGCAGAATGGCGGTTTATGGCTCCGGAATAGGGAAGAACGGCAACAAGGGAGAGATCGCTGAATTCTTTTTTGAGTTCAATAACGATTTCTGCAGCGAAAAGATCGAAACCGTCGGCCATTCCGTCCATAAAGAAACGAAAGCCTTCACCATAGGCATCGATCACAGCGGAGCGGATATTTGTTTTGAGCGCGGCGATTTCTGCAGAAAGTTCGCTGCCTTCCATCGGAAGGCGGGGACGGCGCGGCCCTGTGAAACAGCATGTGGTTTCTTTGTTCATACGGCGCTTCCTTTCTCGATTACCCAGAAAAACGCATAGAGAAGGCCGTAAATTATCGGTTGATGAACGATATAGATAGCAAGGGTGCTGGAACCGATTTGGCAAAGAAAATCGCTGTGTTTATTCATCATGAAATCCGGGATTTTTCGTTCTTTGAACCATTTTCCGATGAAGCATCCGAAAAGGAAAAGGAAAAACCATGGAAGAAGGGGAAAATAATCCGCGGAACGGAAACCGGGACCGGGAAGACCGATCACAGCAAGGTATTTTGAAAAGTATAGGCCGGAGGGAACATCGACATTTCCGAAAAAGATACTTCCGGAAGGAAGACCATAGAGGCAGAGAAATGCCCCGAGAGAAATTACCGCGCCCAGAAGAGCGGGAGATTTTTTCACGGATCTTCTGAAGATATGATAAATTATCATTGAAGCGCCGAGAAAATGGAGAACGCCGAACCATATAACCTGGGAACGCATGAAAAAATATGTTCCGAGAGTCATCAGCATTCCGCAGCCGAAAACCACAAGACCGTGTTTAAGGGCATTTTTGGTGAGCCTTGAAGATATTCCGGCGATTATTATAAAAGTGCAGCATACGCACATCTGAAGAGTATCCCAGCCGGGAGAATAAAAATCAAAATCAAGGCCGAAGATTGCATAAAGGTCATAGGCCGCATGGTAAATTATCATTCCGATAAGCGCAAGGGCGCGCATTTCATCAAGGAAGAAAATTCTTCCGCTTTTTCCTGCCAAAAAAACACCTCCTTTTATGCTAGTATTATATAACAACTCCGAAAGATGTGCAATTGTTTTATAGCACCGGCAAAGAGGAGAAAAAAGGTTTCCTTTTTAAAAATTTGTAAATATTTATCAATGCACTTGTTAAAACCGATGTTTTTTGGTATTATTATTTTGTACAATTATGAAAAAACGCAGAAAAACGGAATAAACCCGTTTTATATATGAAAGGAAAAATTATGGCAGAGAAAAAAAGCGACTGGAAACAGCCTGAAATAAAAGTTCCGGAAACGGAATTTGAAGACAGCTTTGCGGGTTTTTTCAGCGAGGAAGAAACAGAGAAAAATTCCAATAAAATCAAAAAACGCCGCAAAAACAAAAGCGGCCCGGATATTCTTGCGGTTTCGGAAGAAGTTGACTCCGGCTTTGTGATCGAGGAAGTTGTTGCTCTTGAAACCGAAGACAAAGTTCTTCCCATCAAGGAAGAACAGCAGGAAGTTTTTGAGCACGAAGAGGAAGAAAAACTTTCCGAAACTGAAGAGAAAGCCGAAAAAGCTGATGCTAATGAGGAAAAAGAGAATTCTTCCGAACCGGAAAAAGAGGAAGAGGAAATTGTTGTCGATCTTTCCGCAAAAGAAGAAATCCCCGAAAAGAAGAAAAAAGTTCTTTTTCCCAACGCAAAAAAAGTAATTGACAGAAAAAGAAAACACAAATATGCTGCAACCGTAGGAGCGGTGCTCATCGTTCTTGCGGTTATGGGTGCAATCAGTTTTTGCTCCACGCTTTTCGGATTTGGAGCAAGAATTCTTGACAACACCAGACAAAAAGAAGAATTTGAATGGAAGATATATCCGCTTCTTATGTTTGACCCGGCAACTTTTGAGGACCCGAACCAGCTTGACGAAAAATTCATTCTTAAAACCGCGCTCTGGTCGAATCTTTTTGAAAACCGCACAAAATACGGTTATGACGAAAACGGAATGCTTCTTGTTCCGGCTTCGGACCTTGACGTTGCGGCAAAAAGACTTTATGGAGAAAAGGTTGTGCTTAAGCACCAGACCTTTTCCGAAGGTTATGACTTTTTCTATATCTATGACGAGGAAACCAGCACCTATTCTGTTCCGATAATGGGCCAGACAGCCTCCTATGTTCCGAAGGTTGTTGACATCAAAAAGGACGGAGATGTCTATACACTTATAGTCGGTTATGTTTCTCCGACAACCCTCTGGAACGTCAGCGAGGACGGTTCCACCGAATCTGTTCCGGATAAATATCTTTATTATGATCTTGAAAAAATCGACGGCGGAAACTATATCATCAAGGCGATAAGAAGGATCCCCGAAGATGAACTTCCGGAAGACCTTGAGGTTTCGGATATGCAGTCCCTTAACGCTACCCAGTATTTTGATTATGATGAGATCCAGCAGGAATATATGGAACAGCAGATGGCGGAGGAAGCAGAAGACAATTCTGAAAACATCGAAGCTAATGAGGGAGAAACTTCCGAAGGAGAAGCTTCAGAAGAAAATTCTTCCGGAGATGAAAACAGCGAAAGTTCCTCTTCTAAGGAAGAATAAAAATCAAAAAAGTATATCCCGCAGATATTCTGCGGGATATTTTTGTATAATATTTTGGAGGAAGGATATTTACTTTTGAGAAAAAAGCGGTTTTTCTTGTTTTAAGTCGGATTATGGGTTATAATAGTCCGGTAAAAAATGTTTTTGGAGGAAAAAATGAGCAACACTTTTATTGTAGAAACTTCTGCACGCCATGTTCACCTTTCCGCCGCTGATCTTGAAACCCTTTTCGGAAAAGGATATGAACTTAAATTCCGCAAGGAGCTTTCTCAGCCCGGACAGTTTGCAACTTTCGACAGAGTTGATATTGTTGGCCCGAAAAGAACCCTTTCGGGCGTTACCATTCTTGGACCCACAAGACCCAAGACACAGGTTGAACTTTCTCTTACCGATGCGCGTTCCATCGGAATCACCGCGCCTATCAGAGAAAGCGGCGACCTTGAAAATTCCGCACCCTGCAAAATCGTAGGTCCCTGCGGCGAAGTTGAACTTTCCGAAGGCGTTATAATCGCAATGCGTCATATACATATGCTTCCGGAAGATGCGGAAAGACTTGGCGTTAAAGACAAACAGATCGTAAGTGTAAAAATCCCTTCCCCGGAACGTTCCACCATCTTTTCCGACGTTCTTGTAAGGGTAACACCCACTTCCGCGCTTGCAATGCATATCGATACCGACGAAGCGAATGCAGCCGGTATTTGCGGACAGGAAGGCGAAATAGTAAATATCTGAAAAACAGAATAAAAAAGCAGGATGCCGGTTTTTTAAAACCGGCATTTTTGTTTTTCGGAACAGGTTTCGGGGTTTTCGGATTTTGTAAATTTCCATTGAAAAAGGGAGGATATGGTGATATAATTATTTAAATATTATATTTTATAATGGCAGAGTGTTTTTGATTGCGGAGGTTATGGGATGAAAAAATGGAAACTTATGCCGGGAAATCCGGGAAAAGCAAAACATATTGAAGAAGAACTCGGTGTGCCTGCTCTTGTAAGTGAAGTTCTTGTTGCAAGAGGAATCGACACCCCCGCAAAAGCGACGGAATTTATTGCAAGAGAAATTCCCTTTACCGATCCGATGGCTTATCGCGATATGGATAAAGCGGTGCAGAGAATAAACGAAGCTTTGGATGAGGGCGAAAGAATTTGCGTTTACGGCGATTATGACTGTGACGGAATGACCGCAACGGTTCTTCTTTATGATTATCTTGCTTCCATCGGATGCGACGTATGGTACTATATTCCCGACAGAGAAAACGAGGGTTACGGCCTTAACAAAGGTGCGATAGATTATATCGCATCAAAAGAAACTGATCTTATCGTAACCGTTGATAACGGAATTTCCGCAATAAATGAAATAGATTATGCTTCCTTCCTCGGAATCGACGTTGTTGTTACCGACCACCACAAACCGAGAGAGATCCTTCCAGACGCGGTTGCGGTTGTTGACCCCCACAGAGAAGATGAAAACAGCGAAGGAATTTATAAGGAACTTGCAGGTGTAGGCGTTGCATTCAAACTTGTTTGCGCCCTTGAAAACGACAACGGATGGGGAATTATCGAACAGTATGCGGACCTTGTATGTATCGGTACAATCGCTGATATTGTTCCGCTTACCGGCGAAAACAGAATTTTGGTCCGCCAGGGACTTGCGCTTATGAGCGAAACCACAAACATGGGTCTTAGGGCGCTTCTTGAGGAAACCGGTTTTTCCGACAAACAGCTCACCGCGGATATGGTGGCTTTCGGAATTGCACCTAAACTCAACTCTGCGGCAAGACTCGGTTCGGCATATCAGGTGACCGAACTTCTTACCACAGAGGACGAGGAACTTGCATCACAGCTTGCATCCGACCTTTGTGAACAGAACCGTCAGCGCCAGCAGCTTGAAGCGGAGATAGCAAAGGATATTGACGCGATGTTCATTGAAAAGGCGGATATTCTTAATGACAGAGTTGTTGTTCTTGACGGAGAAGGCTGGCACCACGGCGTTATCGGAATCGTTTGTTCAAAAGTTGTTGAACGTACCGGAAAACCCTGCGTCCTTATTTCCAAAGACGGCCCGGAAGCCAGAGGATCCGCAAGGAGTGTCGAAGGTTTTTCGATGATAGACGCGGTAAGCTATGCTTCCGAACATCTTACCAGATACGGCGGACATCCTTTTGCCGCGGGAATGAGCCTTGATTCAGATAAAGTGGGGGCATTCAGAAAAGCTGTAAATGAATTTGCTGCAAAGAATTTCCTTCAGATGCCGGTTTATACCCAGAAGATAGACAGGGTTATGGATCCGGCGGAACTTACCGTGAACAACATCGCGTCGCTTAAACTTCTTGAACCTTTCGGCGCTTCCAACGAAGTTCCGGTTTTTGCGTTCAGAAAAGTTCTTGTTGACGGAATTTATCCCATCGGAAACGGAAAACATCTTCGTCTTCGCTTTAAAAAAGCCGGAATGGTTTTTTATGCGGTTTATTTCGGAATGACTGCGGAAGAATTCCCTTATATCCAGGGAGAAATCGTTGACGTTGCCGCAACATGCGAAGTAAGCGAATTCGGCGGGGAGGAAAGGGTTTCCGTTAAAATAAGGGATATCCGTCCTTCCTCTCTCAGTCAGGAAAAACTTTTCTGCGGAAACCTTATCTATGACGGATATAAACGCGGAGAACCCGTTCCGGAAGAAGATATCCCGGAAAGAAACGACTTTGCGGTTGTTTACAGATTTATCAGAAACAACCAGAGCTTTAAAGGTGAACTTGACGTTCTTTTCGGGAGGATCACCGGACAGAACAAGGAATATCCCATGGATTCCTGCAAAATGCGTCTTTGCCTTGATATTATGGAAGAAATGGGACTTATTGAAAGAAAATTCGACGGAAAGGCTGAGGAAATTACCCTTAACCCCCAGTCACAGAAGATAAATATGGAAGATTCAAAACTTCTTGAAAAATTAAGAAGAGGAAATATCTGATTGCAGTAAGGGAAGAGGCGGTGAGAAAATGCCCGAATTTTTTAAGGAATTAAAAGAAGCCGTTGACGTCAACAAAGGTTATGACGTTGAAAAAATAGAGCGGGCATACGCACTTGCAAGAAGCGCGCATGCGGAACAAAAACGCGCAACAGGTGAACCATATATTATCCACCCGGTGGCTGCGGCGCTTACTGTTGTTCAGCTCGGAATGGATACGGATACGGTTTGCGCGGCGCTTCTTCATGACGTTGTTGAGGATACTTCCGTGACCCTTGATGAAGTCAGAAAAGAATTCGGCGACGACGTTGCAACAATGGTTGACGGCGTTACCAAGCTCAGCAAAATCAAATTTGTTTCAAAAGAGGAAGCCCAGGCAGAAAACGTCCGCAAGATGATGATCGCCATGGCAAAGGACGTCAGGGTTATTATCGTTAAACTCGCGGATCGTCTTCACAACATGCGCACCATTGATGCAAAACCCGCGGATAAACAGCGCCGCACAGCGCACGAAACCATGGAAATTTATGCTCCTCTTGCCCACAGGCTCGGTATCCGACCAATTATGGAAGAACTTGAGGACAGGTGCATCCGTATTCTTGACCCGGTTGGATATAAAGATATCGAGGAACGTATGGAGCTTAAAAAGACCGAGCAGCAGGAGTTCCTTGATCATCTTCAGAAAAAGATCAGAGAACGTCTTGCCGGCGAGGATTTTAAGGCAACTCTTACGGGAAGAATAAAAAGCGTTTACGGAATTTACCGTAAAATATATACCCTTGGAAAATCCTTCGAGGAAATTTATGATGTTTATGCTGTCCGCGTTATTGTTGACAGCGTTAACGATTGCTACTATGTTCTCGGACTTATGCACGACCTTTTCAAGCCGATTCCGGATCGCTTCAAAGATTATATCTCCACCCCGAAGCAGAACATGTATCAGTCCCTTCACACCACCTGTATCGACGAAAAAGGTATTCCTTTTGAAATCCAGATCAGAACATGGGACATGCATCACACCGCGGAATACGGTATTGCCGCACACTGGAAATATAAAGCCGGAATCCAGGGAAAATATAAACTTGAAGAACGTCTTGCCTGGGTTCGCCAGCTTCTTGAACAGCAGCAGGAACTTGATGACGTTGAGGATATCGTAAGTTCCATCAAGACTGATATTGCTATCGATGAAGTTTTTGTTTTTACCCCGAGAGGCGATGTTATAAACCTTCCGGTAGGTTCCACCATCGTTGACTTTGCCTATGCTATTCATACCGCAGTCGGTAACAGAATGACCGGTGCAAAGATAAACGGAAGGATCGTTCCCCTTGAAACCGAGGTAAAAACCGGCATGATTGTCGAGATCATGACCACCAATGCCGCCGGCCACGGCCCAAGCCGGGATTGGGTGAACATTGCGAGAACAAGCGGCGCAAGAGCAAAGATCAGAAGCTGGTTCAAAAAAGAACGCAGAGATGAAAACATTGCCGAGGGCCGCATTGCCCTTGAAAAAGACTTCCGCAAAAACGGAATTATTCTTAACGAACACGATCACACCGAATTTCTTGAGGAAATCGCAAGAAGACAGCATTGCAACAGCATTGAAGATCTTTATGCAACCATCGGTTACGGCGGCATAAGTATGTCAAGAATAATTCCCTGGGTCAAAGAGGAATATAACAAAAAATACAAAACCCAGGACGATATTATCCCCGAAATTGTTAAACCGAAGCGCAAACCCAAGGCCAGCAGCGGCGTTATTGTTGAGGGACTTGAAGGCTGCCTTGTTAAATTCGGACATTGCTGCAACCCGCTTCCGGGCGACGATATCATCGGATATATCACCAGAGGAAGCGGCGTTACCATCCACACCTGCAACTGTAAAACAGCGGTAAACGGACTTGTTGATAAAGAGCAGGAAGGAAGATGGGTTACCGCTAGCTGGAGCGACAACATCAAAGATACTTACAAGACCAACGTTCTTGTTCACGGAATTGACAGAAGCGGTTTTGTTGCGGACGTTTCCGTAACCGTTGCAAACCTTCATGTTCCGATGCACACTCTTCTTGCTAGGGAGCTTCCCGACCACCAGGCGGAAGTTCGCCTTACCATTGAAACTCAGGGCGTTGAGCAGCTTCGCGGAACTATTGAAGCGCTTAAACGTATCAGAGGCGTTGACAGCGTTGTGCGTATGTAAACGAAAGGAATTTTTGAAAATATGAGAGCTGTTTTGCAAAGAGTTCGTTCCGCTTCGGTTGAATGTGAAGGCAAAACCGTTTCCGAAATCGGAAAAGGATTTATGGTGCTTCTTGGAGTTACCAAATCCGATACCCCGGAGGAAGCGGACAGCCTTGCATCGAAGGTTGCCGGACTCAGGATTTTTGAGGACGAAAACGGAAAAATGAATCTTTCCCTTGATGAAGTCGGCGGCGAGGTGATAGTTGTTTCAAACTTCACCCTCTGTGCAGATTGCAAACACGGAAGAAGACCTTCGTTTATCAACGCTCAAAGACCTGTTCAGGCAAACGAGCTTTATGAATATTTTATCAAAAGACTTAAATTTTACGGTGTCCCGAAAGTCGGGACCGGAGTTTTCGGCGGCGATATGCAGGTGCATATCCAGAACGACGGCCCGGTTACGCTTATTCTTGATACCGATGAATGGAAATAAATTTTTTTGGGAGGAAACACAATGGAAATTCATGAACTTGTAGTAGGACCCCTTAAAACAAATTGCTATATCGTAACTTCCGATATGAACCATGCGGTAATTATCGACCCGGGTTTTGATGCGGAAAAAATCATCGCGAAAATCCGCGAACTCGGCGCAAAACCGAAGTTCATTCTTCTTACCCATGGACATTTTGACCACATCGGCGCGGTAAATGCTCTTAAAAAGACTTTTCCGGAGATGAAATCCGTAATTCTTGCGGAAGACGAGGATATCTGCCTTGATCCGAGCCTTATCAGCAAGGAAATCGGCGTTGTCACAAAGCCGGATATGCTTTTTGCAGACGGCGACATTGTAAAACTTGACGACCTTGATTTCAAATTTATGGCAACTCCCGGCCACACAAAAGGCTGCGCCTGCATAATCTGCGGAAGAAACATTTTCAGCGGAGATACTCTTTTTGCCCGCGGTTACGGAAGAACCGATCTTTACGGCGGTTCTCTTCGCGATATGAAACTCTCTCTCAAGAAAATCGGTTCCCTTGAGGGCGATTACGAAATTTATCCGGCACACGGAAGCGGAACCACCCTTGACCTTGAACGTTACGCAAACCCCTATTTAAGAAAAGCATTGGGTCTCGGAATCTGATATGGTACTTATAATCGATTCCCACCCTTATCGTTATGAAGCAGAAGCTCTCTGCCGCATGTTTTTGCGCGGCAGGGAGCTTAAAATATTTGAAGGAGCGGATATTCCGGAGGAGGATTTTATCTATACCGGCGTTTTCGGCAACGAAATTTCCGTGAGGATCAGAATGGATGGAAAAGATCTTTCTGCAAAAGCGGAAACTTTTGAAGGAAAAGCCGCGAAGATGGAATATCTTCTTTACGAAATCCTTTCGGAAATCACCGGACTTTCGCCCAAATGGGGAACTCTTACCGGTATCCGACCTGTAAAACTGGCCTTACAGATGATGGACAAAGGAATTTCCGCCGATGAAGTTCGGAGAAAATTCAAGGAGGAAAGATTGGTTTCCGATGAGAAACTGGATCTCCTTTTGAGCACCGCTGAACATGAAAGAGCAATACGGGCTATTTCAAGGCCGGAATCTGTGAGCATGTATATTTCCATTCCGTTCTGTCCGAGCAGATGTTCCTATTGTTCCTTTACTTCACACGCAATAGAAAAAGCCGCGAAACTTATTCCACAGTACGTTGATCTTCTTTGTGAGGAACTGCGGGACACAGCCGTGCTCATGGATGAACTCGGACTGCATCTTGAAACGGTTTATATGGGCGGAGGAACTCCGACAGTGCTCAGCCCGGAACAGATGGACAGAGTTTTGAGCACTGCGAGAAGCTCTTTTGATTTCAGCGGAGTGCGTGAACTTACCGTTGAAGCCGGAAGGCCGGACACGATTACGCCGGAAAAACTGGAAGTTATGAAGAAAAACGGCGTTGACCGCATAAGCATAAATCCACAGACCATGGATGACGGAGTCCTTGAACTTATCGGAAGAAAACACACGGCAAAAGACGTTGTTGATGCGTTTAATATGGCCAGAAGTTTCGGCTTCGATAATATAAATATGGATCTTATTTCAGGGCTTCCGGGGGATGATTTTGAAAAGTTTTGCCGGACGATTGATTCCGTGCTCGAACTTGATCCGGAAAACATAACTCTCCATACACTTACGGTAAAACGCAGCGCAAATCTTGCCGGTGATGCTCAAAAAATGCTCAGCAGAAGCGTTGATGAAATGAATGAGCACGCGTTTCGCTGTTTTGATTCGGCGGGATACTATCCTTACTATCTTTATCGCCAGAAAGGAACGGTCGAGGCTCTTGAAAATACCGGTTTCTGCAAGCCGGGAAAGGAAGGAATTTATAACGTTTTTATCATGGATGAGACCCATACGATCCTTGCCACCGGTGCAGGCGGCGTTACCAAAATGAAAGATCCCCACGGCCCGAAAATAGAACGCATATTTAACTTTAAGTTCCCGTATGAATATGTTGACAGATTTGACCTTATGAACGAAAGAAAAGAACAGGTGAAAGATTTTTATGAACGCTATCCTCTCTGACGCATTTGATATCGAAAGCATTAACAAAGACATTTCCGCAGATGTTTTTGAGATGATTTCAGACTCGGAAGCGCGGATCGAAAGGGAAGTTGAAAAAGCGGCGGAAGCAATTTTGGAAAAGGGTGAAAAACTTAAAATCGTGCTTGTTTCCGGCCGTTCCGCTTCTGGAAAAACAACCTTTACCAAAAAAGTCTGTAAAAAACTTTGTGAAAAGGGAAGAGAAGCAAAACATATTGCGCTTGATGATTTTTTTCTTGGAGTGGATTATCTTCCGCTCAACGAGGACGGAACTTACGATATGGAGAGCATTAAAGGACTTGACGTTGCACTTGCAAACGAAAGCTTTCGGCTTTTACTTTCAGAAGGAAAGGCGGATTTTCCGACTTTTGATTTTCCAAACCAGCGAAGGGGAGAAAAATGGAACAGGATCGAAACCGGTAAAAACGGGATAATCATGATCGAAGGGATACATTCTCTTAACCCTGCGCTTACGGAAAATCTTCCAGAAGAGGGAATTCTGAAGATGTTCATTGAACCTAAAAACGGTTTTGAAAAAGAAGGGAAAAGCGTTTTTACTTCCGAAGAAGTGAGGCTTATGAGAAGGATGACCAGGGACGAACTTTTCAGAGGATGGTGCGCGGAAAAAACCTTTGCACAATGGAAAAGCGTTCTTTCCGGAGAAAAAATTTATATCGAACCATATATCGATTCCGCGGAGATAAAAGTTGATACTTCGATGGCTTTTGAACCGGCGGTTTTTGTGGATATCCTTTCGGAAATGCTTTACAGAATTGATGAAAAATCTCCGTTTTTCGGCGAAGCAAAGGCTCTTTTGAAAAAACTTTCGCTTTTTGAAAAAATAAGTCCGGATTTTTTGCCGAAAGATTCGCTTCTTCGGGAGTTTGTCGGTTGATTTTTACATATTAGAGGTATATAATTAAAAAGGAAAATTTTGCAGAAAAGGGGAAAGATAGAAATGTCTGAATTTGATGATTTCATCAGAGGAATAGGCTCTGATATAAAAGCAGCCGCCGAACAGGTTGGAAAAAAAGCGGAGGAAACTTTTGAAATTTCCAAACGCCGCGCAGAAAAAATGAAGATAAAAGGCCATATCCAGTCTCTTTATCAGCGCCTTGGAGAACTTACCTACGGCGGAATGAAAAACGGCGAAGATGTTTCTGCGGAAACCGCAGAGATCATTACTCAGCTTGACGAAGCTTTTTCAAGAGTTGAGGAACTTTTCGACGAGATCAACGCAATCAAAAACGGTACTTTTGTTCCCGAAGAGGAAGCAATGGACTGGGAAGAAGAATATGCCGAAGGATATGACGAAGAGGAAGTTGACGTTTCCATCGTAGTTATGGAAGAAGACGGCGAAGTTGTTGAAGAACCGGCTGTTGTTGAACTTGAGGAAACCGCGGAAGAAAAAGAAGAAACCGCAAATTCTCAGGCATTTGATATAAACATTGACTGAAAGCCAAAAAACGGAGGCAAAACAAATGACGTATAACCAGATAAAAGGTTCCGCGGAATATATTCTTGCACAGACAAGAGTCCGCCCGAAAATCGCCATTATTCTTGGAAGCGGCCTTAACCCCATCGCATCCGAAATCGAAAACGCAAAAAGGATCCCTTATAAAAACATTCCCCGATGGAATTCCACCACAAACCCGGACCACGAAGGAGTTCTTATAATCGGAACTCTTGATAAAATCCCGGTTGCCGTTATGAGCGGAAGACTTCATCAGTATGAAGGAAATACCATGCAGGAATGCGCATATCCTGTTGCGGTTTTTAAAGCCATGGGAATTGAAAAAGTTATCATTACCAACGCCGCCGGCGGAATCAACACCGATTATAAAAACGGCGACTTTGTACTTATTTCAGACCATATCAAATTCTTTAACGACGGCCCGCTTACCGGTGAAGATGCTTCCATCCTCGGCGGAAACCGCTTCTTTGATATGAGCGATACTTACTGCGAATACCTCCGCAACAGAGTTGCGGGAGCTTTTGAAGCTGAAGGCGGTAAAAAACTTCAGCAGGGCGTTTATGCCTATATGCCCGGTCCGCAGTTTGAAACTCCGGCGGAAATAAGAATGCTCCGCGCCCTCGGCGCAGATGTTGTCGGTATGAGCACCGTTCCGGAAGCAATCATGGCAGCGGCCTGCAACCTTAAGGTCCTCGGAATTTCCGTTGTTTCCAACATGGCGGCAGGAGTTGTTAACCAGAAACTTTCCGGCGAGGACGTTAACGAAACCTGCGCTTCCATAAAAGACGATTTCAAGGCGCTTCTTCATACAGCCGTAAGAATTCTTGAGGAGGAAAAATAAAATGCTGTTTAAAGACATAACATATATCGACGAAAACTTTAATACCGTTGAGCATGCTTATATCGGCACCAAAAACGGCGTTATCGATTATATTTCCACCGAAAAACCCGATTGGGGTTACGGCGAAGTTTATGACGGCCAGGGAAAAGTTCTTATCCCCGGTTTTGTAAACAACCATTGCCACGCAGCAATGGGTCTTATGCGCGGTTACGGCGAAGGTCTTCCGCTTCAGAGATGGCTCGATGAAAAAATCTTCCCCTTTGAATCCAAATGGGACGAAAACAGCATTTATTGGGCAGGACTTCTCGGAATGGCGGAAATGATCGCCTGCGGAACAACTTCTTTTTCCGATATGTATTTCTTTGATGCTGTTGCGGAAAAAGTTGTCCGCGAATCCGGAATCAAATGCAATTTTGATAACCCGCCCATCTGCTTTGACGGAACTCCGCTCAAAAAACAGAAATATTTCCCGCCGGTTGACGAAATGGTAAAAAAATTCGGCCACAGCAAAGGCCGTTTTCTTGAGGAATTCGGTCTTCACGCGGAATATACCTCCACTGAACCTCTTGTAAAAGAAGTTGCGGCTTACGCAAAGGAAAACGGTGTTCGCCTTCATATTCATATGGACGAAACCAAACTTGAGCATGAAAACTGCAAAAAGAACCGCGGAATGACCACTGCAAAATATTTTGAATCCTGCGGAATTTTTGAAAACAATGTAAACCTTGCTCATTGCGTTTGGGTCGAGGACGAAGATATCGCAACTCTTGCGAAATATCCCAACGTTTCCGTAACCCATTGTCCTTCCAGCAACATGAAGCTCGGTTCCGGTTTTGCTCCCATCAGAAAGATGCTTGATGCGGGAATCAATGTCTGCCTCGGTACCGACGGCGCTTCCAGCAACAACAACCTCAACATTTTTGAGGAAATGCATCTTGCCGCAATGATCTGCAGAGGAAACACCGGCGACGCCGACAACGTTTCCCCGAAGGAACTTTTCAAAATGGCAACTGTAAACGGTGCAAAATCTCAGGGCAGATTTGACACCGGCGTCATCAAAAAAGGCAACAGGGCAGACCTTGTTGTTCTTGATTTCAACAAACCGCATCTTGTTCCCTGCTATGATGTTATTACCAACATCGTATTTTCCGCACAGTCTTCCGACGTTGCTCTTACCATGGTTGACGGCGACGTTCTTTATCGCGACGGAAAATATAAAACCATTGATATCAACAAAGTTTACGACAAAATCAGCTATTATCTTCCCAAGATTCTTGAACAGCTTTGATTTTATAAACTTTTTCGACGTTTTTTGCCGTGACCGGAAAGGATTCTTTCCGGTCACTGTTTTGACTTTTTTACGAAAGGGGAACAGCTTTTGAGTTCCAAAAAACAGAATTTTTTACAGGGCGCGCTGATCCTCAGTATTGCGGCAATAATAGTTAAAGTGATAGGCGCTGTTTATAAAATTCCGCTGATGAACATAATAGGCGGCGAGGGTTTTGGTTATTACAACACAGCCTACACTATTTTTACACCCCTTTATACCATTGCGACTGCCGGAATCCCAGTTGCGGTTGCAAGAATGGTTTCGGAATGTGTTACCCTCGGAAGATACCGGGACGTAAGAAGGATCTTTCAGATATCCATGACCTGTTTTCTTGTTACGGGAACGGTCGGAAGCCTTATTATGCTTTTCGGAAGCAGGTTCCTTGCTGGAACAGTTTCAGGAAATCCGGGGGCTTTTCTTGCGGTTATCGTTCTTTCCCCGGCGGTGTTTTTCCTTTGTATGACAAGCGCATACCGTGGATATTATCAGGGACTTCGCAATATGTATCCCACGGCGATTTCACAGGTTATAGAAGCGGTAGTGAAAGTTATAATCGGACTTTCGCTTACGGTTCTTGTTACCAATCTCGGAGTTTCCGAATATGCCGAAACCGGAAAATTCCTTGGTATCGACCTTGGAATTTCTGCTGAAGGACTTTCGGAAGCTTCTGCTATTGCACCGATTTCCGCAGCTGCTGCCATAGCGGGCGTAATGATCTCCACCATGGTGGGAATGCTCTATCTTATGGTATATTACCATTTTAAGGGAGACGGAATTTCCCAACCGGAACTTTATGATGCTCCGGAGGCAACTTCGAAGAAAAAACTTCTCAAAACCCTTGTTACCATTTCGGTGCCGGTTTGTCTTGCAACTCTTTCCACCAACATCACGAACCTTATCGACCTTGTTTCGCTGATGAACAGAATGGAATATGCAATTCGTCTTGACCATTTTACGGTTCTTGAGATGTATAAGGGCCTTCTTCCGGAAGGACTTGAACTTGAGGGAATCCCGAACTATCTTTACGGTGTTTATTCCGGAATGCCAGTAACCCTTTTTAACCTTGTTCCGACAATTGCAATGACTTTCGGAACGGCGGCATTGCCGAACGTTGCTGCGGCGTGGACTTCTCACAACCGCCACAGGATCAAAAAATCCATCGATACGGTTCTTCGCCTTACGACCCTTATTGCGGTTCCGGCGGGAATCGGTCTTTCCGTAATGAGCCACGAGGTTCTTGCGCTTCTTTATCCCATGAGAATGAACGAAGTTGAAATTGCATCTCCGCTTCTTCGCGTTATGGGAATTACGGTTATTTTTGTATGCACCTGCGCTTCCTGCCACAGTATCCTTCAGGGAATCGGCAAGGAAAGACTTCCTCTTATCTTTATGCTGACCGGTGCAGCGGTAAAACTTGCGGTGAACTATGTTTTTGTTGCAATCCCGAGCCTTAACATCCAGGCAGCGCCTTACGGTTCTCTTGTCTGCTATATTATAATAATGATAATAGATATAATAGCGATAAACCGCTTTGCTCAGATAAGGATAAATCTTTACGCAACGTTCATTCTTCCGGTGGCGTGCGGAGTTCTTTGCGGAATCGGCGCAAAAGTTTCTTATTTTGTGTTTGATATTTTGCTTTCTGAAAGACTTTCCACTGTATGTGCTATCGGTGTTGCGGTAATAATCTATGGTATAAGCATACTTTTGACAAAAGGAATTACAAAAAATGATTTTTTAATGATTCCAAAAGGCGAAAAAATCGCTAAAGTACTTGAAAAAATCCATTTATTGAGATAAAATAGGGGGTAGCCGCGCCGTGGGTAGTGATTTTCTTAAAAAAGAAAGGTATTCAATTGAGGACCTGCTTGAAATCATGTCGCTTTTAAGAAGCGAAAACGGCTGCCCTTGGGACAGGGAACAAACTCATGAATCCATCCGCAAAAACTTCATAGAGGAAACTTATGAAGCGGTGGAAGCCATCGACTGCAACGATCCCGAAATGCTTCGGGAAGAACTGGGCGACGTGCTATTACAGGTTGTGTTCCATACCCAGATGGAAAAGGAAAAGGGCAATTTCGATTTCGGCGATGTTTGTGACGAGATCTGTAAAAAGCTTGTTATACGCCATCCCCATATTTTTGGAGAGGAGCATATAAGCGGAGCAGACGCGGTTGCAAACCGCTGGGATGAAATCAAAAAAGAGACCAAAGGACAAAAAACAGGAAGTGAATCTCTTCACGCTGTTCCGAAACAGCTTCCGGCGCTTATGCGCTGTGCAAAGCTTCAGCAACGTGCGGAAAAATCCGGCGGATACCGTTTTGATACCGCATGGGCCCTTCGCAAACTTGATGAAGAGGTTGCGGAACTTCGGGAAGCGATCGTTTCCAACAATGCACTCAGATGCGGAGAGGAAATCGGAGATCTCCTCTTTTCTGCGGTTTATGCCGCGCGAACTTTGGATCTTGAACCGGAAGAATGTCTTACAGCTTCTTCCGAGAAATTTATAAGGCGCTATTCCGCCGCGGAAAAAATTGCCGAAGAAGAAGGAAAAGAAATTTCCGAAATGCACGGCGAAGAACTTTCCGCACTTTGGAAAAAAGCCAAAGACGAAACATCAAAAAAACGCGGTTGATCCGCAGACAGTTAAAAACGGAGGTATTTTAAAATGACCAAATCTGATCTTATTGCAGCAGTTGCAACCAAACTCGGTTCTTCCAAAAAAGACAGCGAAAAAGCTGTTTCCGCAGTTCTCGAATCCATCACCGAAGCTCTTGCAAACGGTGAAGCAGTTCAGCTTGTTGGCTTCGGCACTTTCGAAGTTAAAGAACGCGCTTCCAGAAAAGGTATCAACCCCAGAACCAAAGAAGAAATCGAAATCGCAGCTTCCAAACTTCCTTCCTTCAAAGCAGGCAAAGCTCTTAAAGAAGCAGTTAAATAATTTTAAATTTTGCTTGAAACTTTCCCTGCCCGAAAAAGGCAGGGGATTTTTTGAAGAAAGCCTTCCCTCGGGGGAAGGTGGCAAAACCGAAGGTTTTGGCGGATGAGGGGGAAATAAAATGACAAAACATTTGGAAACGGATAAAAACCTTAATTCCCTCGCAAAGGATTTGAGAAAAAATATGACCCCGGAAGAAAAACATCTTTGGTATGATTTCTTAAAAAATTATCCCGTTCAGTTCAACCGCCAAAAGATAATAGGTGAATATATTGCGGATTTTTACTGCAAAAAAGCAAATCTTGTTATAGAAATTGATGGTGCTCAGCATTTTGAGCATGAAAATTCCGAGCACGACAAAGTCAGAACAGAATATCTGAATAGCATTGGAATTGAAGTTATAAGGTTTCTTAATAAAGATATAAAATATAATTTTGAAAACGTTTGCAAGTATATTGATATAAACATTAAAAAGCGGATGGGTTTAAAATAGCCCCTCATCCGTCTGCTTTGCAGACACCTTCCCCCAAGGGAAGGCAAAAAAGGAGATAAAACTATGCGCCTTGATAAATATTTAAAGGTTACAAGACTTATAAAACGCCGCACAATTGCAAACGAAGCCTGCGACGCGGGAAGAGTTCTTGTTAACGGAAAAGTCGCCAGAGCTTCCTATGAAGTCAAAGAGGACGATATTATCGAAATTCAGCTTGGCCAAAGACCTCTTAAGGTTCAGGTGGTTTCAATCGTTGAATCCACCAAAAAGGAAGACGCCGCACAGAATTACAGAGTGGTTGAATAAAAATCCTTTTGAAAAAATGGCGGTATATCTAAAATGTAGGGGCGGATATTATCCGCCCATTTTTAATGGAACAGGATTTACAATCCCTCAGTCAGCTTCGCTGACAGCTCCCTTTACACAAGGGAGCCTGATTGATGCCCCTCATCCGTCAAAACCTTCGGTTTTGCCACCTTCCCCCAGGGGAAGGCTGTTAATTATTACAAAATTGTAACTTTTGTAATTAAATTTCAATATTTTTGTAAAAAAGATGTTGACAATTGGTTTTTGGTATGGTATATTATGGACGTGATAAATGTTACAAATTGGTTAAAAAGTTTGTAACCAAATAAAACCTCTCCAGAAGGTTGAATAAACCGGGCATTTATCACCGTATACGATTGGATAAGTTCGATTTGGAGAGACGGACTTTTCTGATAATTGCTCAAAAAAATATTTTAGGAGGAAACTAAACATGAAAAAAGCACTTGCTCTTGTTCTTGCTCTTGTTCTTGCTCTCAGCATGGGCGTTTCTGCTTTTGCAGCTGAAAAGCTCGTTGTTCTCGGCGACCAGACTCCTGCAGCAGAAGAACTCCCTGTAATCGACATCACCGAGTTCGACGGTTCTGTTCTTTACATCGAAACCAAAGGTGAATACTATATCGCTCTTGAAGATAAAGCATACACCGACATCAAACTTACCACCAATGGCTGCGTAGATGCAGAACTCGTTGCATACGATCCTGAAAAAATGGTCGTAACCGGCAACCTTGTTCCCACCTACTCCGTAACCTACAAAGGCGAAGAATACGCTCTCGATCAGACCAATGTAAGAGACTCTGTAGCTGTTGCAAACACTCTTACTAAAGATGATGTTGCTTTTGTTGGCGGTATGCTTAAAATGATTCTCAGCCAGGAAGAAACTCTTAAAGCTCTCAAAGAATTCGTTATCAAAGACGGTATGAGCATTTCTGAAGCTTGCGAAGCAGTATTTGGTATGACCGGCGTTATCGAATATGTAGATGGCGTTTACACCTATGCAGAAGCTGAAGCTCTTGCAGAAGCTCTCAACGACGCATATCAGGTAACCTACTTTGGAACCGAACTCAACGAAAACGTTAACATCATCAAAGTTACTGTTGCTGACAACTTCACCGCTCATTACGAAGAAGGCACCATCAAAATCGATGCTAAACTCGGCAAAAAAGACTTCTCCGCAACCCTTACCGTTATCAACGACGTAACCATCTTCGAATACGAACAGGTTAAATGGGCTGCTCTCAACGGCGAAAGCCTCCAGCTCGGTGCAAACGGTTATTCCGACTATTTCACCGCTGAATACGGCTATGACTTCGGCGACTGGGAATATGATGTTGATGAACTCCGTACTGCAGAACACGCTCTCGTAGTATCCACCACCGCATTCCGCGCAATCGAAGGCAAAAACCTTACCCTCGATATCATTCCTCAGCACGACTTCGACAACGATAAAGTTGTTGATATGGAAGTTTCCGTAACTCTTAAAGAAATCGCTGCCGGCCAGAAAGGCGTAAACTTCTTCGTATCCGCTGACGCAGCATGGGACGATGAAGATGAAGACGAAAAATGGGATGCAGGTAAAGAAGCTCTCGAATCCATCTCCTTCGGTTTCGAAGGCGATCAGGTTGTAAAAGGCAAATACGAAATCGTTGTTAACCTTCCTTACGACTACTATGAACTCCGTGAAGCTTTCAGCATCAAAGTTGAAGAAGACGACATCATCTCCTACTATGTAGTAGATGAAGACGGCAAACTTGTTAAAGAGATCAAAGTTGACTACATG
>JAZQBJ010000162.1:0-4045 GCA_045545715.1 Oscillospiraceae bacterium | reverse complement strand
GGATTCTTTTTTATGGAAAGAAAGCATAATCCGAAATTAACAGAAAATGCAAAAGAACTCCGGAAAAATATGACCAAAGAAGAAAAACATCTTTGGTACGATTTTCTGAAAGGATATCCCGTCCGTTTTCTTCGCCAGAAAATAATCGATGATTACATTGCCGATTTTTATTGTCACAGAGCAAGGCTTGTAATTGAACTTGACGGAAGTCAGCATTATACAAAGGACGGACTTTTGAAAGATAAAATCCGTACCGAACATATTGAAAAACGTGATTTGACCGTTTTGAGAATTCCAAACGGTGAGATAAATCATAATTTTGAGGGAATCTGCAGATTCATCGATGAATTTGTGAAGGAATCCCTCCGTCAGCCTTCGGCTGACACCTCCCTTTAGGCAAGGGAGGCTTTTGAAGGAGGAACAAATTTGAAACGAATTTTACTTACGGCGGAAGAAGCCGCCCTTGCATCTTCCGAAAGTTCCGCGGGAACGGAAAATCTTGATGCTTTTCTCGATACTCTTGAAAAAATGGAACCTTCCGAAATAATCACAAAATACGGCGAAAAAGTGCTTTGGGCACTTATAACCGTTGTGATCGGCGCAATTCTGGTGCGCTGGGTGCTTAAAATAATAATGCGCTACGTTGAAAAAAGCGAACTTGCCGCAGGCGCCACAAAATTCATTCACGGAATAGTCGCGTTTCTGCTTTATTTTATTGTAATTCTTACGGCGGCAAACGTTCTTGGAATTCCGGTAACTTCCGTTCTTGCAATTTTCAGCGTATTCACCCTTGCTTTTTCCCTTGCTATAAAAGATATCATCGCCCTTTTTGCAAGCGGAATCACAATTCTTTTTTCAAAACCCTTTGCCGCGGGAGATTTTGTTGAAATTCCGGAAGAAGGAGTTTCCGGATTTGTTTCCGAAGTCGGACTTATCCACACCCATCTTTTCACTGCGGATAATAAGGAAATCATAATCCCGAACAGCATTGTTGCCGGCGATACCCTTATAAATTACAGCAAAATCGGTCTTCGCAGACTGGATTCAATATATTCCATAGGTTACGGCGAAGATTTTGAAAAGGCGAAAAGAATAATCCGCGAGGTTGTTGAAGCGGAACCCCTTGTTGAAAAAGAAAAAGATGTTTTCATAATGGTCACTGCGCTCGGAACGAGCAGCGTTGATATAGTCTGCAAGGTTTACGTAAAATGGGACAGCTATGAAACCCTTCGCTGCCGCCTTAATGAAAACATAAAACTTGCTTTTGATAAAAACGGAATAGAAATTCCTTACAGCCAGATGGATATTCATATGAAATAAAAGGAGACCAAAATGCAGGGAACACTTATCAGAAAAAAGATAGGCAACAGTGTTTTTATGAACTCGGTAACCGAGCCGAAGTTTAAATCCGACAGGATAAGCCTTTGCCTTGTTACACCTCTTGAAAAAGAAAAAGCAACGGTCAATGCCCTTGTGCCTTTTGTTTTGAGAAAAGGCTGCAAAAGCTGCCCGGATTTCACAAAGCTTAACCAAAAACTTGCAGAAATGTACGGCGCTATCCTTGATGCTGACGTTGCGAAACACGGCGATAAACAGATTATCGAGGTTTCAATTCAGTTTACCGATGACCGCTATGCAATAGGCGGAGAAAATATGACCGAAACCGCCGCAAAGCTTCTTTCGGATATTGTTTTTGAACCGAATTTTGACGAAAACGACCATTTTCCGGAAATCGACCTTGAACTCGAAAGAGAATTTCTTATCGATACTATCGAAAGCGACCTTAACGATAAAAGGGTTTATGCCATCGGAAAAGCCCTTGGTCTTGTTTTTGAAGACGAACCTTTCGGCGTAAAACGCTACGGTTATGTCGAGGACGCAAAAGCCATTACGGCGGACAGCCTTTCGGAAGCATGGAAAAACCTTGTTGAAACTTCGAGAATCGAAATTTTCTTTGCCGGTCCCGGAGATTCCGGAATTGCGGAAAAAGTTTTTGAAAAAAGAATTTCTTCAATTGAAAGAAAACCGGTTTCTTCCGAACCTTTTGAAATTGTTGATTATTCTCCGTTCAAAGAAGCGGAAGAAACAATGGATATAGTTCAGGGAAAACTTGTTATGGTTTTCCGGATGGGCGCGCCCAAAACGGAAAAGGAAAAGAACGCCGCAAGGGTTCTTTCCGCTCTCTATGGCGGAACCGCTTTTTCAAAGCTCTTTATGAACGTACGCGAAAAAATGAGCCTTTGCTATTATGCGGATTCCCATTTTGAACGCGGAAGCGGAATTATGATAGTGGATTGCGGAATCGAATTCGAAAACCGCGAAAAAGCACAGAAAGAAATAATCAACCAGCTTGAACTTGTTGCAAAAGGCGAATTCACCGATGAGGAATTCGCAGATACAAAAGGCGCGATCCTCAACAGTCTCGGTTCCGTCGGTGATACTCTTTATTCCGTTGAAGGTTGGTATATGAGCGGAATTGTCGAAGAAAAAATCATTACCCCGGAAGAGGATAAAGCGGCTATTGAAGCCGTTGCAAAAGAAGAGGTTATGAAAGCTGCTGAAAAGGCAAAGCTTGCGGCGGTTTTCTTCCTTAAAGGAGGCGAAAACGAATGAGCCTTGAAATGAAAAAAATCGAAAGCACACGCCTGGGCGATTGCTATTATAAGGTTGAACACCCGAGCGGTCTTACGATTCTTATGGCGCCGATGAAAGGTTTTTCAACCGCTTACGCGATGTTCGGAACCGCCTATGGTTCGATAGATACCTGCATAAAAACAGCCGAAAACGGAGAATTCAGAAAACTTCCGGAAGGAATTGCCCATTATCTTGAACACAAGCTTTTTGAAAGCGAAGAATGTTCCGCTTTTGAACGTTATGCAAAAACCGGAGCAAATGCAAACGCTTTCACCGCTTTTGACAGAACCGCATATCTTTTCGCCTGTTCCGAAAATTTTGAGGAAAGCATTGAAATTCTTCTGGATTTTGTTACCCACCCCTATTTCACTCCCGAAACCGTTGCGAAAGAGCAGGGAATAATCGGTCAGGAAATCAGAATGTATGACGATTCCGCCGATTGGAGAGTGCTTTTTAATCTTCTCGGCGCGCTCTATCATAAAAATCCGGTAAAAATCGATATTGCCGGAACGGTCGAATCCATTGCGGAAATAACTTCCGACCTGCTTTATGATTGTTACAACACCTTCTATAACCTTCATAATATGGTTTTAACCGTTGCGGGAAATTTCGATATGGAAACGGTGCTCAAGGCGGCGGATAAGGTGCTCAAACCGGCGGAAGAATTTTATCTTGAGCGGGCAATTTGCGATGAGCCTGATGAAGTTGTACAAAATTACGTTGAACAGCACCTTCCGGTTTCCGTTCCGATGTTCAACATCGGTTTTAAAGGAAAAACCGGAACCGAAGCGGAAAACTTCCGCGGAAGCATTCTTGACGAAATCTTTGTCGGGGCGCTTTGTGATGATTATACAAAGGTTTACCGCGAACTTTATGACGAAGGAATCATTAACGCAACCTTTGGAAGCGAAGTTTTCTGCGGAAGAGATTATATTTCGATCTTCCTTTCCGGCGAAAGCCGCGAACCGGAAAAGGTTTATAACCGCCTTAAGGAAGAATTTGAGCATCTTCTTGAGCACGGAATTCCAAAGGATGTTTTTGCCTGTGCTCAAAGATCCGTTTACGGACATTATATGCGTTCTTCCGAAAGAGTGACCGGCGTTGCAACAACTCTTTTCAACTGCCATTTTCCGGGTGTCGATATGTACGAACTTCTTGAAATTGCGGCAAACGCAACCCCGGAAAGCGTTATCGAAAGAGTAAAATCCACTTATTGCGCGGAAAATTCCGCACTTTCGGTAGTAAAACCCTGACGCAAAAGGAGGCATAATTTTATGACAGATCTGATCAGTTTTCCCGGTCTTGGAATTGAAATCGAAGTCAACAGAGTTGCTTTTTCCATCGGTTCAACAGATATTTACTGGTATGCGGTTATAATTGCTACCGGTTTTATGCTTGCCCTTGCCTTTGC
>JAZQBJ010000161.1:0-9815 GCA_045545715.1 Oscillospiraceae bacterium | reverse complement strand
ACACAAAATATGCAATTTATACTGACATGATCTATCAAAGTATTTTTAAAGAAAAATCTCGAGAATATAGAGAAATACTAAAATTGCAAAAAAAAGATAATGTTAGAGACACTTTATATTCTGAGGTATTGGATCTTGTCGCTTCATATGAATGTGGATTAGCGGTTATGATTAAAGAAAAATCAGAAAGTCTTGGCAGAAAACTGACCAACTGGGAAGTTAACGATGTGTTTAGGCGTTTTGAGGAACTCCCGCATTGGAAACCTTTAATAAATAGAGCGCGCACCAAGATGGCAAGCCGAGATTTAGCACTAAGAGATGCTTTCCATAAACAATTGGACGAATACATTAAACCTTTGGAAAGAGAAGAATACGAAAGATTCTTAGGAGCAGAAGGTGAGCAAATAGAGAAACTTATGAAAGAAAACCAGGATGTTCTGATTCGCCTTAAGGAGCGTGAGTAATGTGGCAGATTTACGCTATATTACATTCGATGAAGCAATAAAAATTCATGAACAAACCATCGCAAATAGCGGAGGCGGAACATTGGGTTCCATAGATTTAGGCATATTAGATAGCGTTTTAACTCATATTCAAAATGATGATTATTATCCAACTTTTGTTGATAAAATCACCCATTTGTTTTTTGGCGCGTGTGAATTTCATTGTTTTGAAGATGGAAACAAAAGGATTGCCATTACTTTATCGACACAGTTTTTATTAATAAACGGCTATTTATCTGTAGCACAATCTTTTCTTCGCGAAATGGAAAATATCAGCTACCATGTTGCATCTGGAAAAAAAAATGAAGAACTTTTACACGACATTATGGATTCTATTCTAAAAGGAAATTATGATTCCAATGAGTCGTTGAAACTTAGAATATATAATGCAATTATGTAATAGTGGTATATAAAAACATCCTCCGCTCAATAAGTATATATACATATTGTTAATATTTTTAATATTGCAAAAGAAGTGTAGCCGGGAAGTAAAAATTTCTCGGGTAGACTTTTATATTATCTTTTATGTCGGATGTACTAACTCAAGTTTCTTTTCTCCGTCCATATTCCGGATGAGCACCGAGCCAATGCTCAAAATATTCTTTACCTTTGTCCGTACTGTAAAAGCTTCGGATTTCCGGCACAAGCGACTTTGCATAGAGGTCAAAAAGTTCTTTTTCAATTTCAATCTTCTGATAGATATTTCTTTCATACTCCATGCTTCCACCTCACCGTTCTCGTTCTTTCTGTTTGATGAGGTATTTTGCGTAGTATTCGCAGGCTTTGAGCACGAAATCCTCAAGCTGTTTGCGGTTGGCTTTCGGAACGTATTTTTCGATTTTTGCAACCGGAACTTTGAACATTTCCCTTTGGTTGGCCTTTTCTTCGGACATAATTCTGCCGATTCCTTCGGCGGTGAGTTTCCCTTCCTGCGAAAGCTTTTTCATACGGTTCGCCTGTGAAAGGGAAGGTGTGCAGTCATTGAGCACAACGTGCTCAAGCAAAGTTCGCTGTTCCTGCTCTGTCAGAAATGAAAGTTCAACAGCCGGAGTGAAAGCGATTTTTCCTTCGTCCACCAGTATCAGAAGTTCACCGATAAGCTGGGTAAGGCGGATATATCTGCGTATCTGTTCTCTGCTTTCGCTGTTTTGTTCGCCGACCATTTCATTTGTACGGAACTTCGACCCAACTTGTGTCGAAGTTAGGTCGGAACGGTAACCCTGCCGGTTCATGGCTTCCAGCTTCATTTTGTAGGCGAAAGCTTTTTCCGATGGGAGAACATGTTCCCGGAAAAGGTTGCTGTCCACCAGCATAACAATGGCATCTTCACGGCTGATGTCATAAACAATTACCGGAACTTCTTTAAGCCCAAGCCGCCTTGCGGCAAAAAGCCTGCGGTGACCGGATATGATTTCATATTCGCCTTCCACGTTTTCCAAAGGTCTTACCAAAAGCGGCATTGCAATGCCCTGTTCGCTGATACTTTCTTCAAGGCTTTCCATATCCGCATCGTCCCGGACTTTGTATGGATTTCCTTCAAAAGGATGAAGTTTCGTTATCTCAATGTTCTCTATAAATCTTTCTGTGTTTTTCATGTATATTACCTCTCTCTCGATCGTTGTCTGATGTTTTCTTTCTGTAAAACGGAAAGTTCTATATCCATTTCCGTTTTTAAAAGTTCTTTGATTTTCGGAATGTTTTCCGTAATTTCTTCAGCTGTTTTCTTTCGTTTCCGCAAAGGCGCTATCTCTGCGGAAATATCTTTTGCTTTCTGTTTTAATTTTTCCTCTTCTTCGGGTGTTTTAACCCTTCGGATTTTGTTATAGATTTTCTGCCGCTCGTTTTCGAGATTTTTTATCTTTTCTTCCGTTTCTTCGATAAATGAAAGAAGCTCCTCACCGGTTTCGATTCCGAATCCGGCAAGAAGCCTTATCTGTTCATTGTATTTATCCAATTTTCTGACCTCATCACGAAGCAAGGGCGAAACGGGTCTTTTCCTTTCCGGCGTATCAAGATTCAGCGCATGCATAAGCATATCGATGAATATCTGCATCAGAAGCTGAATTGCGTCCATCTGCATGGCTTTTCGGAACTCTATCTCAATTTCATAGAGCGGAGTCTTCGGTTTCTTTATCCAGTTTCTCGGTTCAAATTCCGGATGGTTGGGATTTTGCAAAATACGCCTT
The DNA here is from genome assembly GCA_045545715.1 of Oscillospiraceae bacterium. Classification (GTDB taxonomy): domain Bacteria; phylum Bacillota; class Clostridia; order Oscillospirales; family Ruminococcaceae; genus UMGS1668. The sequence continues at coordinate 7,126 of JAZQBJ010000161.1, read as the reverse complement.
TTGATATTCTCTTCGGTATATTTTTCTCCGAGGGAATCTATGCGGACTGCTCTTTTCCAGCCCGGTGCGATGATTGACGGGTGCGCATAGTTTCCGTTTCTCATGTATCGGTAGCCCAGCATCATAAGCTGATGGTCGAACTGCTGCCTTGTCATCGCAACGGAAAGTGCTTCATCAATATCTCTCCGGAGCATATCCCTGTGGGTCATGCCGCCATTTTTATGCACCCAGTATTCTTTCTTTTTACCTTTGCTGTAAAAGTTAGAATCCTTCAATACGGATTTTCCGTATTCGGCGCAAATCTCGTCCGATTCTTTCCGAAGTTCTATATGGTCGCGGATATGGTTTTCGTATTTCTTTCCGTCAACGAACGATACGGAATTTATGACTATATGGTTGTGGATATTGTCAGTATTCAGGTGGGTGGTGACTACTATCTCAAATCTGCTGCCCCACATTCTTCTTGCGGTTTTAACTCCGATTTGATGCGCTTCTTCCGGAGTGACTTCTCCGGTTTTGAAACTCTGGTAACCGTGATAAGCAACGTTTCCGCCCTGCTTTCCGAATCTCGCTTTTGTAGCATTCATCTGCTCGTATGCGGTTTTCGGCGAACAGTTTATTCCGCTTACATACATCTTTTTATCGGTTTTGCTGTCGTTTTCTGCATAGCGGATAACGTACCACAAATCCTCATCTACGCATTTTTTATCAATAGTTTTATCCGGGTTTTCGGCATAATCTATCACATCTTTGAGCCTGCTCTTCACAGGCCAGAATCCCGTTGTTGCCATTATCCGCTCACCGATTTCTTTATTTCATCTGCATTTTCTTTTCCCGGAGAGAGAAACTGCAGACGCATATCTTCGATTAGAGAATCCAGTTTTCTTTCCGTTTCCGGGGAATATTTATCGAGCTTTTCGTTTATCCGATAGAGATTCTGCATAACAGAGTAAAATTCGACCGGCGGAATCTCCCTCGGAGAAAATCCCAAAGCCCTCTGCCTCATATATTCCGAAACGGATATTCCGCATTTCTTTGCTGTGGCTTCTATCTTTTTCTTTTCCTGCGGCGAAACTCTCAAATCCAGCCGCATTGTTCTTTCTTTTTCATTTCTGTTCATCAAAATCAGCTCCTTTCCAATTCGGGGTTTCAGGGGTTACCCCTGACAAGCGGAACTTGCCGTACAAGTTCCCTGCTTGTTACATCATAAGACAGGAATTCTCCTCTTCCTGTCTTTCAACCTTTCGGAGATAGGGGATTCCCTTTTTGTTTTTCTTAAAAGTGATTAAAAGTTTTGCTCCTTTTTCAATATCCGGGATTCCGAGATAATTATCTTTCTGCCATGCGGAAGCGATAATTTTTCTTCCGTCCGAAAGAGTGAAAAAGGCAAGAATGTTGATACTGTTGCCCCAAAAGCTGTAATCAAGAGTCGCTTCAAAAGTGCCTTCCCGGTCAATATACTGATATTCGTCGGTGCACATTCCGTTGTAATAAGATTTTCTGATAGAACAAGTTTTCATAAATAAATCCTCCTTAAAAAATGTAATGCCAAAATGATGCCGCCTTGATTTTTCTGCATCAAAAAACGGCATCACTTTGATGCCGTCAGTTTCCGAGAAACATATCCACCGAATCCAGAAGTTCGTTTTCTTCTTCCGAAAGTACTTCGGTTTTTGCCGATGCAACCTGAACATCTTTCAGACATTCCCGGATAGTTTCTCTTATTGTTTCTTTCAAATCGTCTTTCGGTTCAAAATATGAATTTATCGCCGAGATAACCACGCTGTTTTTGGAACCCTTGAAATTTTCGAGGTGTTCCCATGCTTTGCGTTCCTCCTTGTTTTCAAGGTTAAAACGCAGACTTCTTCTTTTCGTGCTCATATCTTTTTACCGTTTCTGATAAGTTTCATTTCAAGCATTCGCTCATATCCTTTTGTGGTTGCGCAGATGTCGTCGTTTGTGATGACTCTGCTTTTGTCATAATCCGCAAAATTACGGATAAGGCAGCTTCCTCCTCCGACCACATGAAGTTTCATAATCTTCGGGTCATAGCCGTGTTTGCGAAGCCTTTGAAATATCCCTTCAACATATTCCTTCGCGGTATCGGTTATGGTTTTAAGATACTCCTCATCGATATCCGCTTTCCCGAAGCGAAGAACATCGGTTATCATTTCTTCGGGTGGCTCCGCATGGTGGATTCTCATAAGGCTTTCCTGAACTTCCTGCACACATTTATGAGTGCCGAATTTTTCGGTGTAGCAGTTTCTCGGGTCTGGCTTTTTATCGTTCACGAACATTATGTTCATAGTGCCATTTCCGATGTCGCAGAGCATATTGATTCCGGTGAAATCCGAAATATTGTTGACTATCGCGGCAAAGCCCTGTGGATAAATTTCCGCATCCGCAATTTTGACACGGTATTCAATATTGCGAAATTTGAAGTTCACCTCGCTGTGCTGAAGAAGATATTCTCTGAAATTCTCCTTTTGTTCTGCAACCCAGGTAAGCGGCAGACCTGCTGCAATAATCACTTCCGCATCGGTTATCTTTTCTCTTTTAAGCTCCCTTGCAATTGCGGCAAGAGTGAGAACGTAATAGTCCTCGTCATCGAATTTGTCAGCGTTAAATTCTTTGTGACCTATTCCTACGGAATAGTATTTTCCGTTCCATACAAGCAGGTCACCTGTAAAAGTGGGTTCTGAATCGCTTTTCATAACCCCGGTTGGGAAACAGCAGTTTGCCGTTTTGATATTCCCGTAACCGTGGTCGATTCCGATAATTAATTTGTTTCCGATTTTCTTCATTTTTGATTCTCCTTTCATTAAACTAACCTGTTTTAATTTCCTGGTTTCAGCTGATTTTTGTCATAAAATCACATCCTTTGATGTTAATTCCGGTAACAAAAACGCCCGCACAAAATTAAAATGTGCGGGCAGTTATCGTATAACAGCATATTGATTTTTAAGTACAGCGGATATATAATTAAGGCGAAAAAAATAAAGGGAGGTGTTCCTGTGTTTTTGGAAAAATATATAATTCCGGAAATTTCCGCATACAGCATAATTTCCTGCGCAAAAAAGACGAAAGAAGGATATAAATTTAATTTTGATACAACCGACCCTTCAAAGGAATACCTCGTAAAAGATACCCTGCAGGATAACTGCCCGATTTTTTATCAGGCAATGCTTTTCCGCAACAAAACCAAAGTTTATTCAAAAGAAGAAAACAAGCAACGGGCTTTGCGGGATATCTTTATCTACGTTGATTTTTCCGGAATATTCGACCGTTCACCTTCCGAAAGAGTTCTTGAAATACAGAAAATTGCGGAGTATATGTTTCGTCCGGAAGGTATAACTTTCTATTTTGACACCTGCGGATATCAGAAATATATTGCTTTTGAGCGTTCCGCTTCCATGAGCAGGGAATGTAAAATTTCATTCGTAAGAGAGGATTTTTATGATATCCTCCGGGAAAGAATGACACTCGGTATGAAAATCGGTGAATGCCAGCTGAGCAAACTCTATGCGTATAACGCCTTGCTTTTCACAAGCGGTGAACGTTCGGACGTATATTACGATGAAGAAAGCGTAATCGTTGTAAAAAATCCGAAGCACATGGTAAAAGATGTTTTGGCTGTTACCGCCGTTGATGACGGAACGGAAAACCCAATGCGCAAATATTTCCGCATTGAGAAAACCATGGATTTTGAAGTAACGGAATTTGACGGTGAGGGCATGGTTTCTTCCGCTATGGCGAACAGCTTTTCTTCGGAACACAGTTCTTTCCAGATTCGTATGCCGTATATAAAAGGTGTTGTCCATAAGGTGGATTTTGCCTCTCTCTTCGCTGAACTTGGAATTGAAGAAATAACCGACTTTTGGGGAAACAGGCATAATGTCAACAAAGTCCATATGATTCTTACGGAAAGCATGTTCAAAGGTCTTGGCTGGATGACAGAAAACGGACTTTCCTGGGCGGAATATCTTGCAAGATGCAGAAAATATGACCATGCGATTTATCTTTCTGGAACGGATAAACTCGGAACTCAGAAAACGACTGAACTCAACTATCAGTTTCTCAATACCCTTGCGCTTACCGATGACGAATTCCGTCCGAAGGACCTTCCGCTCGGCTGGAATCATTCCCCGGAAGATGATGAGAGAAACTGGGTAACAAAAACCACCGAAAGCGCATACTACGGTTTTGTTGCAGACGAAAAACGAAGGCTTAAATATTTCACCGAAGAAGTTATACACGGAAAAGGTCCTTTTGTTGAAAGACGAAAATACCGCCGGGAACTTCTTAAGAAAAACCGCCTTTTCATAAACGAACCGATTTATACGAAAGAGCTTGACGCAAAAGCGGAAAGCATACTGAAAAAATATTCCCACGGAAAACTTCTTGTTGCTGGGGATAACCGCTATCTTTCCGATGACCTTCTGCGTCTTTGCGGATATATAATCCGGGATTCCTGCGGAGAATGCGAAGCATATAAAAAACTGGAAGAGGAATTCCTTAAACAGAATGATTTTTATGCACCGAAACCGGGTTATGAGGGAAATTCTTTCTATACTTTGCTCCGAAATCCACATATCGCAAGGAACGAAGAAGCGATGGTTTACCCGCTGAAAGAGGCAGGATATTTAAGGGAAAAATATTTTTCCCATCTTGGCTATGTTGCAATGATAGATTCACGCTCCGCCATTCAGGAAAGACTCGGCGGTGCGGATTATGACGGCGATATGGTTAAAACCATTGCGGACCCGTTAATAAACAACTGCGTTCGCAGAAGCAACAGAATGCTTCCGGTTCTAAAAATTCCGGCAGCGAAACCGCTTATTGCGGATGCGAATGACTGGCATGAAAGATTCATAACGGTAAAAAACACCTTTTCTTCAAGGGTAGGGCAGATAAGCAACTGTGCACTTCGCCGCGGAATAATCGCTTATGACGAAAATTCACCGGCAGAAGAACGCGAACGCTTCCGTAAAGATGTTGAGATGCTGACGATTCTTACCGGGCTTGAAATCGACTCCGCAAAAAGCGGAATAAAGCCGGACCTTTCCGATTATATAGGAAAGAGAGAAGCGAACAAAAGCCTTTTTCTGCGGTTCAAAAATATTGATAACGATAATGACGAAACAAAATGGTACGAACCCACCAAAAACCGCAGACTTAAAGAATTTTTTGAGAAAACAGATTGGGAAAGCGTAACATCAAACCTTGAAAAACTTCCGTATTATGCGCTTATGCTTTCAAAAGAAACAGAAAAGATAAAACCGAATCCGCAGGTTCCGGAAAAACTTTTTATATTTGCGGAAGACCCGGAATGGAAAGAAAAACTCGATCCGGCATTTTTTGAAAGAGTGAAATGCCTTATCGAAGATTACGAAACAGCGCTTAAACGTGCGCAGTATCTGAATCATATTCCGGCTGACATGAAGCGTAAAAACGATGTTTACAGAATACTTTTTTCCCGAGGACAGGAAAACGAATATTCCGTTGACAGACTTTATGCTGCCTTTGAATACGTACCCGCTTCAAAAATAAGGGAAGCGCGGCGAATGCTTGATGAACTGAAATGGCATCTCACTCCGCCTGAAGAAAGACCCAATGTGCTGGATAAAATTTGTGATTATTTCAGCGTTTTTCACTATAGAGATGTTTTTTGTGATTTCCGAAACGGAGGCTACCGTATTCTCGGGGATATAATTGCGGATTTTGACGATATGCACAGCAATGCCGGAATCAAAAAACATTCCGCAACAAAAAACGGCGACAGCGAAAATCTTAAACAGCTTCTTGATAACAGATATGTTCGCGGTTACTACCGGGAAGATATAAACGAAAGATTGCGTCATATTCTGATGCCCATAAAAACAAGAGATTACAACGGATTTGATTGCAAAGAAACCGTAAAATGTGCTGTCGCTCTCGGAAAACTTGATTTCGTTCTTGGAATAATACCGTCTTCGGTTTATGAAGAGGCTTCGCACCACGGCAGAAAATTCGAAAAGGTAAGGAGGTATCTTGATGACACAAGAATTGGAAGAATTCTGGGCATACGTTACGGAACAAAAATATACCGCGAAGAATAAGCAGGATCCTTCTTATCTTGGCAGGTTTACTTTCAACACTCTAACGGAATTTGAAGGTCTTGGCAGGATACTTACCATTATTGCAAGGGGTTATCTTTTCCACGGTAAAAACGGAGAACTCATTTCCGGTTCCGCCTATGACCGGGTTGAGTATGCAAGAAACGCCCTTTGCGCATGGTGCAGTTTGCCTTCAAAAAGCGACGAACCTCCTTTTGTTAATTTCGGGAATCTTTCAAAAATTTTTCCGGAACTTGTGAACGAAAATGGAGAGGGCTGGCTTTACCGCCACATCAAAAACATTCAGAAATTTGCTAAAAGCAATCCGGAACTTATCAGCAAAACCGCACAGAATAAAATTGACGGCATTTCCAAAGGTTTTACAAACGAATGGAAAAAGAAGCTTCGGCAGATGCAGGTACCCATTTTCGCAGTAAACACCAAGGCTACGTGGCTTTTGCGCTTTGATGATATTTTAGCAGATGCTCTTGAACTTGGCCCGCTCCGTGCTCAAAAACACGTTCTTTCCGAAGGTCGTGCTCAAAAGCTTTCTTCGTTCAAAATTGAAGTGATCCCTACGGAAGTGATATATGATGTTGCAAGTTTTTGCGAAGCAAATGAACAGGAATATACTCCTTGGGTGGTTCTTCCTGTTGCAAATTTTGATTGCTTTTACGGCAACACCAATTTTAGTAAGAAGTGGCTTTCTAAAATTCCCGAAGAAATTCTGACAAGGGAAGTCAGCAACGGAGTTTGCAGAGTGAAACTGAATATATAGAAAAAAGCTCCCCAAAATCAATGTTTTGGAGAGCTTTTCTTTGAATTGTGATAATTTCAGAAGAGATTCTTGCAACTTTTTACACTTTTCTCTTCTTAAAACCCAGTAAATAGTTGTGGCTAAAATCCGATGCCGTCGCATTTTAGCCAGAACTTCTAATTAAATATTATCTCTTTATTGACTATTTCTTCTGCTCTGTTGCGAAAATTGTACATTTTCTGGACCCATTCAAGCTGATTTTGTTCTTTGAGCA
>JAZQBJ010000160.1:0-1749 GCA_045545715.1 Oscillospiraceae bacterium | reverse complement strand
AGATACTCTGCGGCAGAATCAAAACCGGCTTTTTCATTTTCGGCAGGTTTGATCGACAAAAAGTATGCACCTCGCTTTCAAAAAATATATGTAATATTATACAAGAAAACACCGATAAATTCAAGCAAGTTAACAGTTTATTATCAATTTTGGGCTATTTTAGCATGTTTTTTGATAATAAAAAGCCTATATTAGCAAAAAAACAGTATTTTATGATGAAAAAATGTACAGATTCGCAGTATGTTACCAACAAAAAAATCCCGCCGGAAGGCGGGATTTTTTAAAATATCATAGTTATCTTTCTTCGCGGAAATATGCAAGACCAAGGCTTGCGGGAGGAAGATTGCTCTTCTTTTTTCGGAAGATGATCATGATAAGAACTGCGACGGTTGCAAGATAGGGGAAAATTTCATAAATTGCGGAATGAATAAACGGGATCTGATAGTAATAAGGAAGAACGGAAAGAGAACCGATTACAAGGGAACAGATAAGAGCTTTTACAGGGCTCCAGGTCGCAAAGATAACGATTGCAACTGCAAGCCAGCCGTAGCCGCTGATACTGTTGTGTACCCAAACCCCGCCGGTTCCGTTTGCGGAGTTCATTACGATATAAAGGCCGCCAAGTCCGCAGATACCGCCGCCAATGCAGGTTGCGAGGTATTTATAAAGGGTTACCTGAATACCTGCTGCGTCCGCAGTTGCGGGGCTTTCGCCGACTGCACGAAGGTTAAGTCCGCATCTGGTCTTGCCAAGAAAGTATGCAAGGAATATTGCGATTGCAAGTGCAAGATAAACAAGGAAGTTATATCCGAAGAGGAGTTTTCCGATTATCGGAATATCCTTGAGCACCGGGATTCCTTCGTCAAAAACAGCTTTGATAACAGTGCCGACGGAAACATATCCGCCTGCTGCGGAACCCATAACTTCGCCGAAAAAGTTGCCGAATCCGGTACCGAAAGTGGTAAGAGCAAGACCGGTTACGTTCTGGTTTGCGCGAAGAGTGATGGTAAGAAAGCTGTAAATAAGTGCGCCGAACATTGCGCAAAGGAAAGCACAGAGAACACCGATGATTACGGCAACAAGTGCATTGGGTTCGCCGACTGCTTTTTCATAATAGTAGGTACCGGCGATACCGGCAACACCGCCCATGAACATCATACCTTCAACACCGAGGTTGAGGTGACCGCTCTTTTCGGTAAGGATCTCGCCGAGAGTACCGAAAAGAAGGGGAGTGGCGGCAAGAACGGAAGCTACAATAAAGTTAAGAAAAGTATCCATCAGTCGTCACCTCCAACAGTTTTTTTGCGGAATACAAAGCGATAGTTGATGAAGAATTCGCTTCCGAGCATGCAGAGAAGGATAAGTCCGGTAAGAACTTCGGATGCAGAAGCGGGGATTCCGAAGTTGGTCTGGATGGTGTTGGAACCTTTCTGGAGAATTGCAAGGAAAGCGGAAATGACTACCATGGTGAATGGATTGAGTTTTGCAAGCCATGCAACAACGATTGCAGTAAAACCATAGCCGTTTGCGGTGGTATCGCTGAGGGTGTAGTTGGTTCCGCAAACCATCATCCAGCCAACGATACCGGCGATAGCGCCGGAAAGGAACATGGTTCTCATGATGATTTTTGCAACGTTCATACCGGAATATCTTGCGGTGGAAACGCTTTCGCCGACTACTGCGATCTCATAACCGTGTTTGGTGCGGGTCATATAGATGTAGATGAAAACAACAAGAAGAAGAACGATG
>JAZQBJ010000159.1:0-4282 GCA_045545715.1 Oscillospiraceae bacterium | reverse complement strand
TCATATTCAACATATTATAAAACAAGTGCTGCGGCTATTCAATAGTTGTCACTAAAATTTACACTTTTGTAAAAAATCGAAAAACTATTGATTTAATTTCGTTTTTATAGTATTCTATCATTAGTAAAGTATCGGAGGCATAGAAAAATGCGCAAAGAAATTACATTTCAGGGAAAAAAATACAACATGATCGAAGACGGAGCTTATAAGGACGACAACGGTTATTACGTTGTTCATGCTTATGATCCCCTTGAACAGCCCGATCCTTATGGTTGGCAGAACAGCTTTTATGTTCGCGCAACCGATGAGGACTGCAACAACATCATCGAAGTAAGAGCATGGTGCCCTTACAGCAAAACCGAAGGTTTTCTTTAATCAGAATTTTTAAAAAAGATCAAAGCGGCGGTCAGATGACCGCCGCTTTTCCTTTTTTGATAGCCAAAAAACGCATAACAAAGCCGTTTTTTCATTTCGGATTTATAATTTAATATATTTTAAATTATAATATTTTAAAATAATTTTTATTCTTCCATTTGTTTTCCAAGGAAATTTGCCGCCGCAGAAACAAGTTTTGTTTCCGCTTCTCCGGCTTTTTCCCTTCCGTCGGAAAGATAAACCACTGCCCCGCAAACATCCCCCGAAGCAATGATCGCCGCCGCCGCAAGCGCTGCTTTGTCTATTCCTTCCGCCGGGAAAAGAAGGCTTTCTCCGGAAGCTCCGCTTCTGGTATAAACCGCTCTTCTTTCCATAAGATCCTCCAGCATAGGGGTCACTCTTCGTTCAAGCACCTCTTTTTTAGGAATTCCTGCGGCTGAAACAACGCTGTCCCTGTCACAAATAAGAACCGGGCACCCGCCGACTTTATACAGAACTTCCGCATACTGTCCGGCAAAAGAAGCAAGCTCCCCTATGGGTGAATATTTTTTAAAAATCACTCCGCCTTCGTTATCTGTAAAAATTTCGAGAGGGTCGCCGTCACAGATAACATCAATAGAAAATTCCCTGTTTTTGCGGTTTTGAGCGGTCTGAACCAGGGTTTCTCTCAAAAGTGCTTCGATTTCTTCGTCGGTCGGTTTTTCTTCACTTACGTTGCTTCGGAGAATGGAATCTATATCCGGCTTGAGTTTCAGCTCTATTCTGTTTTCAAAAACCTTGATTTGTTCTATAAGAAGTTCAAGGTCGTTCCGCTCCAGCTTTTCTTTTTTAAAAATATCTTCAAAAACCTCGATGGAAGTTTTGGCGGTGCGGTTTACCTGAATTATGGTGTTGCGCTTATCCGAAAGCATTTCAATCTGGTGATTCAGCCCTTTGATTTTGCTTTGCAGTTCCTCCTCCATTTCGTCATAGGTTTCGGAAAGCAGCGCTTCCTGCTCCGGGTGTTTAAGGATATCGCGCACCCTTTGCCGCTTGGTGATTTTCAGCTCTTCGTAAAGGCTGTCGAGAACCTCCGCGAGGTTATCGGCGCTGTTTTCGGTTTCTGCAATATCATCGGTTTCCTTATCCAGTTCCTCGTTCAGTTTTTCGAGGATTTCGGCGGAATTATCCATCAGTTTCCTGATATAAATTTTCACAAGCTCGTCCAGCTTATCAACCCGGATATGGTGGGAAGTGCAGGCGGCAAGTCCCCGGCGCTGATAGTTTCCGCAAATATAGGCGGGTTTCAAATCGGAACGGCTCATGGAAAACATCGGGTTTCCGCAGTCGCCGCAGACTAGGAAACCGGTGTAATCGTTGGAATATTTTTTGTTTCCGCGGTAGTTGGAAGTGCTCCGTTTTTCACGAAGAGCTCTTGTGGTGGCAAAAGTGCGGTAATCGATTATCGGCTGATGGTGGTTTTCTATGACGATGTGTTCGTCTTCGTCACGCTTTATGTCTTTGCCGTTGATTTTCGCTCTGGTATATTTCCCTTGGCGGAAAGTTCCGATATAAAAATCGTTGTCGAGGATTTCCTGAATTGTGATAATGCTCCATGCGGTTTTCGGTTTAAGCTTGCATTCTTCGCCGGCGAGTTCCTTGCGGATAGCCGTTGCCATTCTCGGAGTTGGAATGCCCTGCTCCGTAAGGTAGTTGGCGATTTTCTTATAACCCCAGCCTTTGTTGTTGTAAAGGTCAAATATATTGCGGACGGTTTCCGCTTCCGTAGGAACAACTTCAAATTCTTTTCGTTTGTTTACGATATATCCGTAAGGAGCGGCGCAGATCCATTTTCCGTCCGCCTGCCTGCGTTTTATAACATTTCGTACCTTCTTCGAGGTATCCGTTACGGGCATTTCATTGATAAGAAACTGGAACTGGATTTTGAGCCAGTCGTCGTCATTCGGAAAGTCTATTCCGTCGCCTATTGAGATAATGCGGACTCCCGCATCTCTTAAATCTTCAAGCTCCACAAGGCCGCGGCTGTTTCGCCTTGAAAAACGGGAAAAATCTTTTACTACTAAAATATCGTACTGGTGGCGGATAAGTTCCTTCCGCATTGCCTGATAGCCTTCGCGCTGCTCAAAAGTATAGCCGGAACGGTCACGGTCCTCATAAAAAGTAAGTGTGCTTCCGGGAAAGCGGTTTTTGACGTAATCTGTAATTATTGCTTTCTGGTTTTCGATGGATACGTTGTCCCGGTCCAGTTCGTCATCGACGGAAATTCGTGCGTATCCGACTATATCAAAACGTTCTGTCAAAGCAATTCTCCTTTCATATATTGATACAGATATAATCTATAGAAATTAAAAAAACTTTGCAAATGTGCGGATAAAAATAAGGGGAGGGAATTGTTCCCTCCCCATTTTTTACTGCAATGCGTATTCCGGCTTTCTTTCCCTGACCTCTTTTTCCGCGGTTCGCTTTCTGTTATAAACCAAAAGGTCGAGTGTGTTTTGGAAAAGATTTTCGCTTCCGGATTCAAAAACGGCAACAAGGTAATTTTGCTTTTTGTATTTATCACAGATGCCGTTTATATCCATGCGGGTTATAGGGTTTTCTTTTTCCGCATTGCTGAGCCAGATTTCGACCAGTTTGCGGTCATTTCTGACGTTCATCTCCATACAAAATCACTCTCCTCGCTGCTTTTAGTTTCAACAGATTTTAGGCGGCTTATGCAGTTTAAGGCGGTTTTGATAATAAATTTTTCATCTTGCATAAGCCCACCTCACCGTTCTCGTTCTTTCTGTTTGATGAGGTATTTTGCGTAATATTCGCAGGCTTTGAGCACGAAATCCTCAAGCTGTTTGCGGTTAGCTTTCGGAACATATTTTTCGATTTTAGAAACCGGAACTTTGAACATTTCCCGCTGGTTTGCCTTTTCCTCGGACATGATTTTGCCGATTTCTTCAGCGGTGAGTTTACCTTCCTGCGAAAGTTTTTTCATGCGGTTCGCCTGTGAAAGGGAAGGAGTGCAGTCATTGAGCACAACGTGCACAAGCAAAGTTCGCTGTTCCTGCTCGGTCAGGAATGAAAGCTCAACAGCAGGGGTGAATGCGATTTTACCTTCGTCCACAAGTATCAGAAGTTCGCCGATAAGCTGTGTAAGGCGGATATATCTTTGAATCTGCCGTCCGCTTTCTTCTTCTGAAATGTTGTCGCGTGACTTGTGGCCAACTTGTCCACACGTTGTCCTGCCTTTGTGATTCATAGCTTCCAGCTTCATTTTGTAAGCAAATGCCTTTTCCGAAGGAAGAACATGTTCCCGGAAAAGGTTGCTGTCCACCAGCATAACAATGGCATCTTCACGGCTGATGTCATAAACAATTACCGGAACTTCTTTAAGCCCAAGCCGCCTTGCGGCAAAAAGTCTGCGGTGCCCGGATATTATCTCATATTCTCCTTCCGTATTTTCCAAAGGACGAACCAACAGCGGCATTGCAATTCCCTGTTCGCTGATGCTTTCCTCAAGGCTTTCCATATCCGCATCGTCCCGGACTTTGTATGGGTTGCCTTCAAAAGGATGGAGTTTCGTTATCTCGATGTTCTCTATAAATCTTTCTGTGTTTTTCATGTATATTACCTCTCTCTCGATCGTTGTCTTGTGTTTTCTTTCTGCAGAATGGAAACTTCCATTTCCATTTCCGTTTTTAAAAGTTCTTTGATTTTCGGAATGTTTTCCGCAATTTCCTCCGCGGTTTTCTTTTGTTTTCGCAAAGGCGCTATCTCCGCGGAAATATCTTTTGCTCTCTGTTTTAATTTTTCCTCTTCTTCGGGTGTTTTAACCCTTCGGATTTTGTTATAGATTTTCTGCCGCTCGTTTTCGAGATTTTTTATCTTTTCTTCCGTTTCTTTGATAAATGAAAGA
>JAZQBJ010000158.1:0-2607 GCA_045545715.1 Oscillospiraceae bacterium | reverse complement strand
AGCCGCCGTTGCTGCAGGTATTGAAGAAGCAGCACGCATGGACCTCTACATCGGTTCCACCGTTATCCCGAAATATGCACCCGAACTCTTCGATTCTCTTCTGTAATCACTGTACAATGCATAAAAATCACACCCTGCCTTTCGGCAGGGTGTTTTTTTATAAAAAAATAAACCGCCGAAAAGGCGGTTTATTTTTAATTTCAAATTTGAAGTCCAAGACCGGAAATTTTCTGGTCAATCATTTTCTTTGCAAGTTCTGCAATATGCGCACCTGCTTCAACCGGAGGAGTTCCTCCTTTATGTATATTTGAAATAACGGTTCTTCCGGCTTCCGGCATTCCCACATAGCCTTTATATGTGATATATGCACTCATGGATTCACCGGTTGCAAGTCCGGGTCTTTCACCGATAAGGTTTACCGTAACGTCTGCACCGAGAAGTTCGGTAACCTGGTCCATAATACCAACTCTTGCGTAACGGACAAAGAACGGCGTTCCGGCTTCAAGTCCATAAACCTTGAGTCCCTGCATTATTGCAGGAAGAATGGTTTCAATGTTGGCGGTAACCGCGGTGGAAGAAAGGCCGTCGGAAACAATTATCTGAACGGTGGGTTTATTTTTGCATTCGGATTTTATCTTTGCGGCGGTTTCTTCATCGAAAAGTCTTCCGAGATCGGGGCGCTGGAGATATTCCGCTTTGCTGTGGCATTGACTGCGGAAAGATGGCATTCCCATCTCTTTAATAAAATCTTCCGGAACCTCGGTAAAAACCGCATCCACAGCAACGGCATGGTCCGCGCGGAAACGAAGGAAAGTGTCGGTTTTAAGGCGTGTGCCGGCTCTCCAAACACCGATTCTTGCGGGAGTTCTTGCTTTCATTCTCATATATTCCGCTTCGTTTACCGCATCCGGAACATGGAAATCGTCCTGATGTCTTATAACGGTAATATCCGGAATCTGTTCTTCGCAGCAGCATTTGCATTCGCATTTTTCTTCCGCTTCTGTTTTATTAACTATTTCAGAAACGATTTTTGCAACAAGATTTTCTATTTCTTTCTGGTTAGCCATTGTAATTCCTCCTTTTCATCAATGATTATTTTTCTTAGTTACGGAGGAAGAAAGAAGCATCGCCCGCCGCTTTTGTAAGGGAGGCATCTTCTCTCATAAGTCCAAGTTTCATCATCCACTGGTGGAATTCAACAACGGGTTTGCGTCCGGTAAGAAGACGCATTGTTGCGTTGTCGTGATAGCTGTTATCCTGATAGCTGAGCATTACGTCGTCACCGAGAGGAAGTCCCGCAACGTAGTTTGTTCCGACGAAGCACATAAGCATATCAATAATTTCAAGATCGTTCTGGTCGCAGTGCATATGGTTGGTGTATGCGCAGCCGCTTCCCATGGGAAGACCGCTCATTTTTCACATAAACTGACCTTCAAGATGAGCACGAAGAGCTTCTCTGCCGTCATAAATGGTTTCAGGACCGATGAATCCGCTTACGTTGTTTACACAGAACGGAACATAGCGGCGTCCGAATCCATAGGTTCTTGCTTCAAGGGTCATCTCGTCAACTCCGCAGTCTGCGTCGATGGACATTTCGGAACCTTGTCCGGTTTCAAAATACATAAGGTTCGGACCATAGGCGATACCCATGTGGTGGATCTGGTCATTTGCTTCATCAAGCATTTCAGTTGTAACGCCAAAGGCTTTGAGAGCCGGTTCACTTCCCGCAATGCTCTGGAAGAAAAGAGAAAGAGGAGCACCTTCCTCAACCGCTTTCATCTGTGTGGTGATATGAGAAAGAACAGAGGACTGGGTCGGGCATTCCCATTTTTCCATAAAATCATAAAGCGCGTAGGCAATGCGGCTGGTGTTATCAACGTTATCTTCAACCGGGTTAACTCCGATCATAGCGTCGCCGCAGCCATAGGCAATACCTTCAAGAACGGAAATCATGATTCCGTCGATATCATCTGTGGGGTGGTTCGGCTGGCTGCGGAAAGGAAGAATTTCCGGACGGCCGACTTCGGTATTAGCTCTCGTTGTAACGATAAGTTTTTTGCTGGTGCAGGCAAGGTCCATGTTGCTCATCAGCTTTGCAAGTCCGGCAATAACTTCGGAAGAAAAACCGGAAGCGATTATTCTGATATCGTTTCCTGCGGTTTCCCAGTCGATGAGATATTCACGGAGATCGCCTAAAGTCCAGTTCTTGAATTTGTTGTAATAATAGGTGTTGAGTCCGTCGAGGATAACTCTTGTGCAAAAATCGCTTTCATACGGAATTGAGGGGTTTTCGGTAAGATCGCCAACGGTCAAATGTGAAAGAACGACCTTTGCTGCAACTCTTTCAAGAGCGGTTTCCGCAGCGATTCCCTGAAAAACGTCGCCGGATTTCGGCTCGTTTGCTTTTGCAAGAACTTCTTTAACATCTTTGAATTCATAAGTTTTGCCGTAAAGAGATGTTTTTAATACCATTTTTACGCCTCCCTGCTTTAAAATTTGCAGTAAATAACAATATAAGTATAAGATTAAGATAAAATGCAGTCAATATTTTAGAAATAAATAATTATAGTGCATAACAGAGAAAAAAGCATACGCAAAATGTGAGAA
>JAZQBJ010000157.1:0-5264 GCA_045545715.1 Oscillospiraceae bacterium | reverse complement strand
GGCTTTTTTGTTGCCGAAAAATCTTTTGTTTACATATAATATAAAGAAAATTATCCGATGAACGGCGGTATATATTATGAAAGAATATTTTTTTCTTTTAAGTTCTGTAACAAGCGCCATGAAAGGCGAGGAAATTTTAAGAAAAAACGGATATAAAGCTTTTGTTTTCAGAGATAGCAGAATCAATTCATATGGCTGCGGCTACATCATAAGAACGACAGGGGATAAAGAAAGAATGGCAGAAATACTGAAAAAATCCGGAATAAGAGTAAACGAAATCAGAGAAAGCCGGTGAAAAAATGCTTTATTTTGATAACGCCGCAACAAGCTATCCAAAACCTATAGCGGTAAGAAAAGCCGTCGAGGAAGCGTTCGTAAGCTTTGGAGCAAATCCGGGAAGAAGCGGACACAGAATGGGAATGGAAACTTCAAGGGCGGTTTATGAAGCAAGAGAAAAAGCGGCGGAACTTTTCGGTTTTTCAAAAAGCGAAAACATCGTTTTTACAAAAAACTGTACCGAAGCACTCAATGCCGTGCTCATGAGCATAGGATCGGAAGGCGGACATTTTATAATTTCAGATCTTGAGCACAATTCGGTTTTAAGACCGATATATGAACTTGAAAAACGTGGGAATATCGAATTTTCCGTTGCGGAGGTTTTTGAATCGGATTTCGAAAAAACGGTGAGATCCTTTGAAAAATTGATAAGAAAAGACACCAAAATGATAGTTGCAACCGGTTCCTCTAATGTTTTCGGGATAAAACTTCCAATAAAACAGCTTGCAAAACTTTCTCATGAGCACGGAATTTTATTCGTGCTCGATGCCGCGCAGATTGCAGGTTCGGAAAAAATAGAAATTGAGAAAGACGGCATTGATTTTTTATGCGCTCCCGGACATAAAGGCCTTTTGGGACCGATGGGAACGGGAATCCTTGCGGCGGCAAAACCGGAACTTCTCAAACCCCAGCTTTTTGGCGGAACGGGCAGCTATTCGCTTGTTCCGGAACAGCCTTCCGAACTTCCCGAAATGCTTGAAAGCGGAACGCTGAATGTTCCGGGGATCTGCGGGCTTTCGAAAGGAATTGAAAGAATAATAAAAACCGGCGAAAAGAATATTGAAAAAAATGAAAATCACCTTGCAAAAATACTTTATTCCGAACTTTCGGAAATGAAAAATATAAAACTTTTTACAAAAATTCCTGAAAAGGAAACTCACAGCCCGGTAATTTCATTCGTGCTCGGAGATTTGACCGGGGAAGAAACCGCATCTCTCCTTTCAGAAAAAGGTGTGGCTTCCCGGGGTGGGTTGCATTGCTGCGCCCTTGCGCATCAGAAAATGAACACAGAAAAAAGGGGAACGTGCCGTTTGAGCATTGGTCCGATGAACACGGAAAACGATGTTTTAAAACTTATTGGAATAATCCATGGGATTTCTGAAAAATATTAAGCTTGTTAACAAAATAATACTTGAAAATGCAGTCACTTGTGTTATTATTATATTAAGAGAAAAATAACTTTGTTTATATAAAAGAGGAAAAATTATGGGAGAACTTGCATTTTCTTGGGACAGCATTCTGAACGTGCTCAGAACGTTCGGCATCTGGGATCTTGTTGATATCGTTATCATAGGTTACCTTTTATACAGAGTGCTGCTTTTTGCTGCAAACACAAGGGCAGGCCAGCTCATAAAAGGTATTTTTATCCTGCTCATTATGTATATCATTTCTGCAACAATCGATCTTAAGAGCACCTCCTATCTTCTTGAACAGGTGTTCAGTTTCGGTATTATTGCCATTGTTGTTGTTTTCCAGCCGGAACTTCGCCATGCTCTTGAAAGTATGGGTAAATCCAGGATCTCTAATCTTACTTTCCTCAACTTCACCACCGAAAAAGTTGATGACGAAACCCTTATGAAAAACTGCATTTCAAAAGTTGTCGACGGTGTTACCGAACTTTCCAAACATGATGTCGGCGCGCTTATTGTTTTCGAAAGGGAAACAAAACTCGGTGAGATCATTTCCACCGGAACCATTGTGAATGCCGAACCCAGCAAAGAAATCATCGGAAATATCTTTTTCCATAATGCTCCTCTTCATGACGGTGCAACTATAATCCGCGGAGGAAGAATTTTTGCCGCGGGATGTTTCCTTCCGCTTTCACAAAACTACGATATAAGCAACATGCTTGGAACAAGACACAGAGCGGCCCTCGGAATCAGCGAAAACAGCGATGCTGTGGCTGTTGTTGTTTCTGAAGAAACCGGAAAAATTTCCATGGCGGTAAACGGGGAACTTATGCGAGAGATAGACCCTGTCTATCTTAAACGCAAGCTCGAAGAATATATGATCCCCGAAAAAATCGAACCAAAGGTTCCTAAATTTTTTGGAAAAGGGGGCCAGGAGGATAAATGAACGGAATTTTTAAAGATAAGCGAATTCTTTTTGTAATTTCCCTTGCAGCTTCTTTTGTTCTTTGGCTTGTTGTTTCGCTTTTGCTTCGTCCAACGGGCGAAGTTGTTATTCAGGGAGTCGGGGTTAACGTAAACGTACAGTCCGGAATTCTCGGTGAACTTGGACTTTCTGCAATTGAAGGAGCCGAAAGCACCGTTAACGTAACAATAAGCGGTTCCCGTTCTGTAATAGGCGGCGTTTCCGCAGAGGATATCTCGGTTTCGCCTTCTCTTTCCGGAGTTACCGGAGCCGGAGTTTATGAACTTGATCTTAAAGCGATAAACAGCACTTCAAAAGATTTTGAAATTGTTGGGGTGCATCCTTCTTCAATAAGCGTAAAATTCGATAAATATGTCGATAAAATCGTTCCGCTTAAATATGTGATAAACGGCGAATATAATATTCCCGATGAATTTATTCAGGAAGAAATTTATACCAATCCGACACAGATAGTTGTTACCGGACCGGAAATCGATGTTGCCGAAATAAGCGGAGCAGTTGTTACGGTGGAACTTTCCGGCGATTACAGCGAAACTATCGCAATAATCGGCGAAGTTATTCTTGTTGATGAAGATAACAACCAGATTAATTATAATCGTGATGAAATAAGCCTTAGCACAAACAGCGCTACGGTTTATGTTCCCGTTCACAAAAGCGCAAGACTTCCGGTAAGTTTTGATTATACAAATATTCCGGAATATTTTGATATTTCCAACCTCAGCTACAGCCTTTCCACAACGGATATCCTTGTTGAGGGAGAAGACAAAACAATCGATAAATACAGCGATATTTTCATAGGTTATGTTGATATGAGGGACATCAGCCTTGAAAATAATTCTGTTGAATTTGAAATAAGACTTCCTGATGGGCTCACTTCCCAGAACTCTGACGAAAGTGTTTCTGTCACATTTGATCTCACCGATTATGTCGAAAGCACATTCAATGCGACCCAGATCAATATCATAAATGTTCCCCAGGGTTATAAAGTAACTCCAAACGCATCCAAAGTTGCTGTAACACTTATCGGCCCCGCTGAAGTTATAAACAGCCTTTCAGCAAAAGATATAGTTGTCCAGATCGACCTCAGCACGCGTGAAATTACCCAGACCGGTCAGTATCGTATTCAGGCGGATGTTTTCCTTCCCGGCGGAGAAAACGCCTGGGCAATCGGAAGCTATTCCACAACAATCACTGTAAAAAAACAATAAACAAAAAAGGCTCAGCAAAATGAGCCTTTTTGATTTTAAATAGGAGCAAGGAGAAGAGAAATGCCTATAATTGTTTCCGAAATCAAAATCGCCCCTGGCGAACCGAAAGAAAAGGCTTTTGAAAAAGCTTTTTCGGTGCTCAGAATAAAACCTTCGGAAGCCGAAAGCGTTTCCATTTCAAAAATTTCAGTTGACGCAAGGAAAAAAGAAAATGTTTTTCTTGTTTATTCCGTCGCGGTAAGCTGTGAAAACGAAGAGAAAATCGCCGCCAGAGCAAAAGCAAAAAACGTTGTGCTCAGGAAAATTTCTCCGGCAGAGATCCCGGTGCTCAAAACGCCTCCAAAATCAAGACCGGTTATAATCGGCTTCGGTCCGGCGGGAATGTTTGCAGGCCTTTATCTTGCAAGAGCCGGCGCAAACCCAATTGTTTTTGAAAGAGGAGCAAAAGTTGAAGAAAGAACCTCCGCCGTTGAAAGCTATTGGAAAGGCGGAGTGCTCAACGAAAAAGCAAACGTCCAGTTCGGCGAAGGCGGCGCGGGAACTTTCAGCGACGGTAAGCTTACAACAAGGATAAACGACCCAAGATGCGATTTTATTATTGAAGAGTTGCAGAAACACGGTGCTCCTGAAGAAATTTTAAGCAAGGCGAAGCCCCATATCGGAACAGATATGCTCCGGGAGGTCGTAAAAAATATTCGTGAAGAAATTATTTCTCTCGGCGGCGAAATCCGTTTTTTAACAAAAGTTGATGATATAAGTGTAAAAAACGGAAAAATCGCTTCCGTTTCCGCAGAAGGAATGGAATTTCCTGCGGAAAACGTGATAATTGCCGCAGGACATTCCGCAAGAGACACTTTTGCGATGCTCAAAGAAAAAGGCGTGCTCATGGAAGCAAAACCTTTTTCTGTCGGCGTAAGAATCGAACATCTCCAGTCCGATATAAACCGCGCCCAATACGGGGATTTTGCCGAAAATCCAGCTCTCTGGGCGGCTGAATATCAGCTTTCACACCATGTGGGCGACCGCTGCGCCTATACTTTCTGCATGTGCCCTGGCGGATACGTTGTTCCCTCGGCCGATAGGGAAGATGCAGTTGTCACAAACGGAATGAGCTGTTTTGCAAGGGACGGAAAAAACGCAAACTCCGCTTTGGTTTGTTCCGTTTCTGCGGAAGATTTCGGCGGAGATCCTTTCAAGGCCATGGCTTTTCAGCATGAAATTGAAAGAAAAGCATTCGAAATGGGCGGAGGGAAAAAAGCTCCTGCTCAGACTGTCGGCGCGTTCCTTAACGGCGGAATTTCACATTTCGGAAAAGTTGAACCGACCTATGCAAGAGGCGTTGAAGATAAAAAACTCGCGGAACTTTTTCCGGAAGAAATCACTTCGGTGCTCAAAACCGGACTTGCTGCGCTTGATAGAAAGCTCCATGGTTTTGCTGATCCGGAAGCGGTGCTCACCGGGCCGGAAACAAGAACAAGTTCCCCTGTGCGGATAGTCCGCAACAGCGAAACTCTGGAAGCAATTGGAATTGAGGGGCTATATCCCTGCGCCGAAGGCGCCGGATATGCCGGAGGAATAATGACCGCCGCCGCGGACGGAATCCGC
>JAZQBJ010000156.1:0-4506 GCA_045545715.1 Oscillospiraceae bacterium | reverse complement strand
TTTAAATATACTATTGATATCGCTAAAACAACCGTAAAAATAACGCTCCAGACTATAAATATTTTGTTGTCTATGGTCAAACCTAATATCGCAAATCCTGCAGAAACACAGGAGTAATATATATTTATTGCTTGTAAAAATCTTTCTGTAGACAGCAACCTGTTTGCGGCATTGATTCTATTAATTCGTGTTTTAGCAATATTTCTTTTTAAATGCTTAAGTACTGCATATTCTTTTAAGGGCTCCTCATACGATTTTTTTCTTTTTTCTATGGGGTCTTCCTTTTCTTGACATTTAGGCGTTCTTATCTTTTTTATACACATAATTTCCTCCTTATTTAGGAAGTTTTCCGGATTGCTCCGCAAGTTTTTTCTCTTGAGATTTTACTTTGCGTTCGAGTTTCTTTATATCTTCGGAGGGAGGCAATTCTTCCGGTTTTATTCCTCTTTGTCCAAGCATCTCTCTTACGGAGCGATTGTTTTGTACGTGTTCTATTGTGATAGCCTTTTCTCCCTGAAGGTCTTTTTCTTCTACATTGTAATTGGTCATTTCAGTTGCAAGGTTCTTTGCTGCAACCGTAAGTGTAGGAAGAAAGTCTGCCAAAGGGCGGTTATCTTTTACGCCTAAACGCTTTTTCATATCCTGAGTGCTATGACCTCCAAAAAGAGCATTGTCTCCTTTGGAGCGTATTCTGGCAAAACCACTATCATCAACACCACGTTCATATATGTTCTGTGAAAGCCTTTTTTCGGATTCTTTCAACCTGTCTCGTGCTTCGGTACGTTCAATAAAAGCTATTCGCTCTTCAATGATTTCCTGCTTCCTTGTCTGTACCGCAAAATAACTTTGAGCAAAAGCAATTTCTTCCTTTTTGGGATCACCGTTTTGAGCTATAAGATAACACGCATACCTTGTAAGCATATAGTCTTTTACAGCCCTTTGTGCTCCGCTTCCCAGTGTAACCATTTTCGTGACCTCACGAAAATGGTCCACTATTTCAATTTCACTCGTATCGCAAGAAATCATTGCTCGGCAAATAGCTTTATCAAAGTTTTCCCAACGTTCATAACCGAGAAGAGGCATAAGTTCTCTTGCGTACCAAAATTCAATGTCAGCTTCTTTTTCGTTTCGGGTTATAAGGTCAAACTGTTCCTTAATTTGGCCGACTCTTTTTTTATCCATAGTTGCCTCCGTAAAATACTGTTTGTATTTATATTATAAATCAACCTTTAGGCGTAGTCAATATAAAAAAGAACGTATGTTTTGCTTTGGGGGATTTGTTTTTTTGCTTGTTATTTGGCAAGTAAAAAACGACGGTTCCGGTTCAAAACAGCCCGTGCTCATTTTGAGCACGGGCCTTCTTTTTCGGTGCTCAGACTTCGACACCCTTCCCGAATATTCACGGTAAAAGCACCTTTTTTCGTCAATATGTACAGTCAGATGCCGCTTCGACTGGCAAAATCCAACATGGAAAAACAGTATTTTTGCCAGTTTTTCAATGTTGTCTGTGAAGGGTCGCCTTCGCGGATTCTCATGGTTCTTCGGATTTCTTTCGGAATGACAACACGACCAAGGTCATCAATACGCCGCACAATTCCCGTTGCTTTCATATTTTAAAAACCTCCTGTTAAATCTTGCTTTTACTTCCATATTATTTGCAGGAGATTTTTGTATATTCGGAAATTTGTTACGGATAAATTTTGCCAAAAATAACCCCCTCCGCTAAAAGCGAAGAGGGTTTGTTTTCTATTAAAGAACAAGCGACGGTGCGGAATAAACTCTTGCTGCAAGCTCCTTATCGAGAAGATAAAGGCTTCTGGGGTCGGAACCAAAAAGCTCCATTTTGGAAATAAGACCGTTCGCATTTGATTCTTCCTCGCCCTGCTCTTTGATGAACCAATCGAGGAACTGCATGGTGCGGTAATCCTTGATCTCTTCTGCGGCGAAATAGATATCGTTGATGAGAGAAGTGACGTATTTTTCGTGTTCAAGTCCCGCTTTCAAAACGTCCATTCCGCTTTCAAAAACTTTGTCGGGTTTTGCAATTCCTTCAAGAACAACGGATTTGTTCTCGTTCTGAAGGTACTGATAGAACAGCATCGCGTGGTCTCTTTCTTCCTGTGCCTGGATAAGATACCAGTTAGCGAAGCCATCAAGGCCTTTTGATTTGAACCAGTTTGAAAAATCAAGATAAAGATATGCGGAATAAAATTCCTTGTTTATCTGTTGGTTCAGAAGTTCATATACTTTTTCGTTCATAAAATTTCTCCTTTATATCAGACTTCGGTTTTCCAAAGTCCGTGAAGGTTGCAATAGGCATAAACCGCAACAGGTTTTTCGTCATAGAGGGCAAAAACCGCTTTGGGTTCTTTTCCGGGTTCAAGGTTTTTGCGGTAGCCGCCTTTATCGGTTTTAAGATATACCCAGAGTATGCTGTGTTCCTCGGTCATGGGGTGATCGACGGAACCGATTTTTACGGTAACCTTTTCGCCTTCAACTTCAACAACCGGGATATGTTTTTCGTGGCTTGCTTCAACAACGCCTGGTTCAAGAGCGGTCATTTTCTGTCCGCAGCACATAACCGGAACACCTGCATCATTTACCATTTCAATAACGTTTCCGCAATGCTCACAAATATAAAATCTATTTTCTTTCATAGTAATTTACCTCCGAATAAAATTTATTTAAAAAATTGGGTATTTATTATTTTTGCTGTGACTGTATTATAACAGAAGTTTTCTTTTGTTTTCTGTGACAATGTCACAGAAAAACGGCATTTTTAAAAATTTTTTTCAAATAAAAAAGCACGGCCATCCGCCGCGCTCTTTTATTGTTCGTTTTTTTCTTTTTTTCTTTTTTCACGAAGCTTTGCAAAAAACTCGCTTAAAATTTGGGAACACTCTTCTTCAAGAACGCCTTTTTTAACTTCCGGTTTGTGGTTATAGGGAAATTCAAAAAGGTTCGCAAGGGTCCCGCAGGAACCTGCTTTCGGGTCCGAAGCGCCGTAAACCACTCTTCTGACTCTTGAATTGATGATTGCTCCGGCACACATAGGGCAGGGTTCAAGGGTAACGTAAAGATCGCATTTCCAAAGGCGCCAGCCGCCAAGGTTTTTACATGCTTCGTCGATTGCCATTATTTCCGCATGGCGGAGGGCGTTTTTATCCGTTTCACGAAGGTTCATTCCCCTTCCCACGATTTTTCCATCCCATACGGCAACCGCGCCAACGGGAACTTCTCCCAGCTCAAAGGCCTTTTTTGCAAGCAAAAGCGCTTCGCTCATATAATCCTCGTCTGTCAAAAAAACACCTCCGTCAGATGATATAAAGATAAGGTATGGTGAGGATCACCGCACCTATCATTGACGCAATAAGCGCCGGAGAAGTTATGAAATAGACGATTCTTTTTCCGGAGGGCAGCGAACTTCTGCTCGGTTCAAAACGGAAAATATCCTTATATCTCACAAGCACAAAGGCTATTGAGATTACCGCAAGTATAACAAAAACAAGATTATACACAGAGTTTGCAAGAACAAGCATTTCTTCAGTTATATGCGGCATTGCAAGTTCAAAAACAACCGCAGTGCCGTTGTTGATAAAATGAATTATAACGCCCACCCAGAGGGAACCTGTTCTCATAACAAAATATCCGATGCAAAGTCCGAGGATGAACGCATATGGCATCTGGATCATATTGAGGTGGAAAATTCCGAAAATCAGCGCGGAAGCCACAAGCGCAAAAATGTCCCCGTATCTTCTTAGACTTTGCATGACTATTCCTCTGAATATCATTTCCTCAATAAAAGCCGGCGCCACCGCAAGCGCAATAACATAAATAACAAGCCCCGGAACAGTTTCCGGAATTTCATATTCCGGCATCGAAAGCCCGATGCCCACTGCTTCAAAAGCAAGCTGGATATATCCGGTTATGTATGAAGCCAGGACTGTCGTTCCAAGTCCGATGAATACTCCGCCCAGGGTCAGATCCACCTTTGCTTTTCTGAACGGAAAAGCTACTCCGAGTGGCATTCTTATGCAAAGAGCATAGATACCGAAAGGAACAAGAAGCGAAAGAACATAGACCGTAAGGGTGAATATCCATTCGGTCGTTTCGGTGACATAAAAGCTTCCGTGAATGTTTGCAGCGGGATAAAAGATCTGGACAAAAATCATAAAAATCGCGCTTGCAAAAAAAGAAATCGCTATATATCCAAGGGCCGCAAGACCTATTCCGTTTGCCGCCGCACGGATGCTTCTTTTTTCTTTTTTCCAAAGGGGTTCGATATATGGATTATAAAAACCGTTTCCGGCGTGATAAACCGTTCCGCGGTTTTCTTCTTTTTCGGTTTCCGGGTTTTCTCCGTAATAGACCATTCCGCATACCTCCGAAATTATTTTACCAATCATACAATATCACAAATCCGCTTTTAATAAAACCTTTCATTTGTAAATTTTTTGTTGCAAAAAAATTTGCTCGTTTTAAATATTGTTTTACTTCGTGAGCGGG
>JAZQBJ010000155.1:0-12179 GCA_045545715.1 Oscillospiraceae bacterium | reverse complement strand
TTCGAGCGGCTCTTTTTTTGCTGTTTTCTGATTAGAATACCGGAACAACAGAAACGCCGTAGTTTTCTTCGATGAATGCTTTAACTTCTTCGCTCTGTACTGCTTTTACAAGAGCAAGAGTTTTTTCGGTTGCTTCTTCGCCGTTTCTTACTGCGATGATGTTGCCGTAAATCTGAGCTGCGTCGGAATCTTTTGCTTCGGTGGTAAGAACAGAACCGTCGATTCCTGCGCCGATTGCATAGTTGCCGTTGATGATTGCGAAGTCAACGTCAGCAAGGATGTTGGGGAGCTGTGCTGCTTCTGCTTCGATGATGTCGAGGTTCTTGGGGTTGTCAACAATGTCATTTACGGTGATGTTGAAGCCGTTGGTGTTGTCAACGGTGATAAGACCGAGATCCTGGAGGAGATAGAGTGCGCGGGCTTCGTTGGAACCGTCGTTGGGAACAGCAATGGTTGCGCCGTCTGCAATTGCATCGAGGGAAGAGGTTTTTCCGGGATAGATTCCGAGGGGTTCATAGTGGATTACTGCTGCGGAAACGATATCAGTGCCTTTTTCTGCGTTATAGGTATCGAGATAAGGGGTGTGCTGAAAATAGTTAGCGTCGATTTCGCCTGCGGTAAGGGTTTCGTTAGGAAGAACATAGTCGGTGAATTCTACGATTTCAAGAGTCCAGCCGTCTGCTGCAAGAACTTCTTTTGCAACTTCAAGAATTTCTGCGTGAGGAGCAGGGGAAGCGCCGACTTTGATAACTTTTTCATCGGTTTCGCCGGAGCAGGCTGCAAAGCTGAATACGAATACGAGTGCAAGTACGATAGCAATAATCTTTTTCATGATTTTTTCTCCTTTTATTGATTATTTGTTTCTTTTATCAATTTTTTTCGCCGCAAGCTCAAAGCACATCTGAATTGCCTGAACAATTACGACTATAAGAACAACGGTTACCCACATTATGTCCGCCTGATAGCGGTGGTGACCATAGCGGATTGCGATATCGCCAAGACCGCCGGCACCGAAGGCACCCGCCATTGCCGAATAACCGATAAGGGTTATTGTGGTAATTGAAAATCCTCTTATGAGGGAGGGAACGGCTTCCGGAAGAAGCACTTTGAGGGCAATCTGGGCATTTGTTGCGCCCATGGTTTTTGCCGCTTCAACAACGCCGGGGTCAACTTCCTGCAATGCGGTTTCAACCATTCTTGCAACGAAGGGAGCCGCCGCAATTGTCAGCGGAACGATTGCTGCAACCGGACCGATCGCTTTTCCCACGATAGCTCTTGTAAGCGGAATAACCGCAACGATGAGAATTACAAAAGGAATTGAACGTCCGATGTTGATTATGGTTCCGAGAACCGTGTTGATGGTTTTGTTGGGGTTGATGCCGTGGGCATCTGTAATAACCATCGTAACGCCAAGCGGAAGTCCGATAATGTAAGCAAAGATCGTTGAAGCAAAGGTCATGAGTAAAGTTTCATAGCTTCCTTCAAAAAGCATATCTTTGTATTCCATGAAGAATTCCATCATTCGGCATCACCTCCTTCGGCGATGTTGGAAATACCAAGAAGAAGTTCGGTCGCATGATGTTGCGGGTTCGAAAGAACTTCATCGGTGGCTCCCTGTTCAACAAGTTCGCCTTCGTTTATTACAGCCACATGGCGGCATATCGATTTTACAACACCGATCTCATGGGTGATTATGAAAACGGTTACTCCGAGTTTTTCGTTGATATCTTTAAGAAGTTTAAGGATTGCTTTCGTGGTAAGAGAATCCAGCGCGGAAGTGGGTTCGTCACAAAGAAGAATGGAAGGATTGTTTGCAAGCGCTCTTGCTATTGCAACTCTCTGCATCTGTCCGCCGGAAAGCTGGGAAGGATACGCGTCGGCTTTGTTTTCAAGACCGACAAGGGCAAGAAGCTCATCAACTCTTTTGTTTCTCTCTTCTTTTTTAACTCCGCTGATTTCAAGAGGAAAACCGATGTTATCACGAACTGTTCTCTGCATCAGAAGGTGATATCCCTGGAAGATAACGCCGACCCTTTTGCGAAGTTCGATGTTTTCTTTTCCGGAAAGTTCGGTTATGTTTTTTCCTTCGATATAAATTGCTCCGCTTGTGGGTTTTTCAAGCTGTGCAATACAGCGAAGAAGCGTTGATTTACCGGCACCGCTCATACCGATCACGCCGAAGATATCACCGGCTTCAACATGGGTCGAAACCGAACGAAGCGCATGAACTTCGTTTGATGTTTTAAAAATCTTCGACAGGTTTTCAATACGTATCAAGTCTTATCTTCTCCTTATCCGTTTTTTCGGGAAATAAAAAAAGCTCCCGTCCTCTTAAAAGGACGAGAGCATAATACTCACGTGTTACCACCTTTTTTCGCCGCAGCATCACTGCTGTGACCTCATCGGGTACTATCATACCCTATCGCTTTAACGGGCGAACCCCGTCGCAGCCTTACCGAAAAACCGGCTCGGTGCGCAACTCCAAGGCCATCTTCAGCGCGCTCTGTTCGTTTCCCTTTCAGCAACCGGGAAATCTCTGTGACCGCATCCTGCGCCTACTCTTCTCTTCATTGTCTTTAGGATATTTGGCTTAATGAATGCATTATATACCCCTTTTAAAAGAAAGTCAACACTTTTTTCAAAAATTTTTTAATGCTTTAATATCCTGAAACAATTTTCATAACAAGAACCGTTATATCATCCGAATGCCCGTCGTTTCTGCGGTCAAAGGCCGTTTTAGCAATGCATTCGGCAATTTCCTCCGGAGATTTTTCTGCAAGACTTTTGAGTTCCGAAGGTATCCATTCGCTTCCGGTGGCGGTGGTTCCGTCTGTAACAAGAACAACAATATCCCCTTCCCAAAGTCTCATGGAATTTTGCTCATATTCCGCTCCGCCGAGTATTCCAGCCGGAAGTGAAATGCTTTCCACCTTTGAAACATGCCCTTTTTTCAAAACAAACGAAGTTTCCGCTCCGGCTTTATAAAAAACTGCCGCGCCGGTATAAAGATTCATCGAAAACGCGTCCACCGTCGCAAGGGATTCATCCTCGCTTTTGAGCAAAAGCGCCGAATTGACAAGTTTTATTGCCGGCCCGAATCGAAAGCCCGCCCTCACCATCCTTGCAACAAGTCCGGCTGTCATCATCGAATCCAATGCGGCGTGTTCTCCGCTGCCCATTCCGTCGCTCAAAATCATGTGAGCACAGCCGTATTGATCTGTAAAATATTCCGCACAGTCGCCGCAGAATTTTTCTCCTTCGGCATTTATTGAAACGCACCCGAATTTTGCCTCAACAAGAGGTTTTTCACAAAAAACAAGCCTTCTTGCGTTTTCGGTATCTCTTTTCACCGGTTTTGAAAGGTCACATCCGCAAATATCCGAAAGTTCTTCGGTCACAGCAACCGTGTCCAGTTTTTTAAGCCTTTCTTTCGCGCCGGAAACTTCAATATTTATACATCCGTCAACGGTATAATAACAGGTGCACGCGAAAAGAGGAACATTTTTCCCCTCAAAAACGTTTCTTATCGCAACGGAAAGCTTTTTGTCAACGCTTTTTACCGCTGCGGATTCCGCCGCAATATCTTTAAGCAAAAGCGCTATTCCTTCAAACTGATCAGTCACGACCTCACGGATATTTTTTATTTTTCTTTCCGAAGAATTTTTCTTCGCCGTTTCTTTATATTTATTTTTTATATCATTATAAACGTATTCCGCCCTTACGCAGTTTTCCGAAAAAAATCCCGTTTTTTCCGGTTCTTTTCCAAATTTTACGGCCTTTCCAATTTCGTAAAACGCCTTTGTGGTTTCGGAATAATTCTTTTGCCAGCAAAAACCGTTTTTTGAACAAAGCCTGCAGTTTTTATCCGCCGCAAAATTAAGAACATAACTCATTCCCTCGGTGTTTTCCTTTGCAACCGAAGCCGCAACTTTTCTTGTTGCCAAAGCTATGTCGGAAAGTCCGTCCGCCGCTCTTCCCATTTTTGAAAGGACCAGTTCTTTTACCGTTAAGGAATCCGCAAGACTTTCGTCACGGAACGCAACCGAAGAAATAAATCTTCCTGCTTTTTCCGGAACAAGCATAAAAATTGCCGCCGCGGCAACGGATTCATAAACCGGGATATAATTCGGATATTCCCCTTCCGCAAGAAGACAGATCATCAGCCTTGTAAGCACAAAAACCGCCGCAGATCCTATTTTTCCGAAAACCGAAAAAACACCCGATAAAAGTCCCCCAAGAGCGTATCCGGCAATTTCCGTTCCGAAATTTCCCGACGTTATCGAAACAACCGTCCCGGCCGCCGTTCCGGCAATTGCTCCTCCGCTTTCCTTTCCGTAACCGGAAGCCAGAAGAACTATTGCGGAGGCGGCGATTCCTCCTGCGCTCATTTTTCCAATGAAAACTTCCGAAAGCGAGGCCGCGCCGATACCCGCCGCCATTATCACGCACGCTCTGTCGCTTCCCGAAAGGGACATTATCGGTTTGCCGTGCTCAAAGGCATTTCCTGCCCGTTTAAAAAAATAAGCAGTCCCGGCACACACAACCGTTTCCGCAAGGGCCATAAGGCTGTTATAACCCGAAATAATAGTCGCGGCAGCATATCCGAAGGATGCAAAAGCCGTTGCTCCTGCGGCTATGAGCACAGAAACCACGTCTCCGTTTGCAAACCTTTCAAAAACAAGCTTCGCGCCGAAGGCTATGAGCACCGCCGCAACATATCGCAGGGTATTCTCCGGATTATCAGAAAATATGTAACCAATTGCCGCACCAAACGCCGCTCCGACTGCCGAACTCCTTTTCGAGGAAGCCACCGCCGCGACCCCGAAAGGCGCCGTTTTTCCGAACAAAAGCGCTTTTGATGCCACAAAAGAAACCAGAGCCCAAAGCGCAATGCTCAAAAAATCCGGTGCGGTGGTTTTGAGCACGCTTCCTATTTTCCCTGAAGGCGATTTTATTTTAACTTCCGTCATTTTATAAAAAGCTCCTTTATGTTATTCTATATTGTCACCATAACACAAAGTTCAAGTAAAAATATGTCAAAAAAGGCGCCCCGCCGGGCGCCTTTTTCAGCATTTTTCGGTTTTTCTTCCGCTTTTTGATTCAGCAAAAATCCCGAATTCTTCCGGGTTTCCGATGACCATATCGTTTTTTCTCAAGACCATTATTTTGTTTCCGTCGCAAACAAGAAAAATACTCCGGTTTTCGATAACGCTTTCAAGGTTTTCATATTCCATAAGCACTGCGCCGTTTTCAAAAATTTTTTCTTCGCCAAAAACAACCGTATCCTCAGGTTTAAGCGAAGAATTTATTGCCGAAACCAGCTTTTCAGCTTTCTTTTTGAATTTTTCCGCATTTGTTCTTCTCGGAAGAACCGCAAAAATTCCATTTATTATTGAAAACGCACCGACTATAAGCGGAACGGTCAGTTCCTTTGGTTTCATAAGCCCGGGAATAAAAAGGAAAAATCCGACGGCAATAAGAATTATTCCGTAAATCACATAGCGGATTTTTCTGCGCCGCAAAACTTCTTCCGGCATTTTCTTTTCGTTCAGTTTATCAACTTTTTTCCACATTCCGGGAAGTTTTTCTCTTGAAAAAATCTCCGTACGTTTTTCTATCGCTTCAGCAACCTGGTCAACAAGTTCTTCGGTAAGTTTTTCCGGTTTAAAAACAAATTCCATTTTGCGGCACCTCCTTTTTCTTCATAGTAACATGAAGAAAAGCAAGGCGCAATACGTTAAAACCAATCTTAATAAAGAATTAAAAAAACGGCGGATATTTCCGCCGTTTTTTCGTTTTGTTCAATTAATAGAAATTTGCCCAGTCATGGATGAAATCCATATAATCTTCAAGATTTTCTGTAACCCTTTTCAGAGCCCATGATACTTCCATGCATGCTTCATAAAGAATATCGTCTTTTATAATAAAAGCGTTTACCCTTCTTATTTCCCCTTCTGCGGTCATACATTTTACAACAAGATATTCATTTCCGTTTTCGTTGGTGTAACGCTCTTCAATAAAAGTTTCATTTTCATCGCCAAGGAACGATATTGTTTCCGTTGTTTCCGCGTTATCGAAGTAGAGTTTGGCTTTGTAAAAAAAGCTGATATCCGGTTCGTCGATTCCGTGATGGGTATCGAAAACTGCAATCTTAAGTTCCGTAAGTTCATCCCCGGAATAACCGTTCAGAGTAACCAGCACACGTTCTTGATCTAAAATAGTATCGGGAAGTTTGATTCCATCAAATCCGATATATTCCAGGGCTGCTTCACGGTTTCCGAAACTTTTTTCATAAAAATGGTTACCGAAAACATTGATTACGGCGGATCTTCCGTTTCGTTCAATGAATTTTTCGCGTTCCACCGGGTCGGAAATTTCAGAGGCATACATAATCCTTGTGCTTTGTCTGTCAATTCCATTTCTAAGTTCTTCCATTGCGCCGACAAGATCAGTGGAATGCTTGCCGATATCTAAAGTTAAAACATAACCTTCAGCTTCATATTTTCCGGTGATATCATCTCTGCTGTCGAGAATTTTCATGAAACCAATATCAAAAACTTCCGCAATAACAACCGTTGCGCTTGCAAGAATAAGGCAGATGCAGGCCGCAAGCGCCGCCCATTTTTTAAACGCAACGGCTTTTCCGGTTTTGTTTTCTTCAAAAGGTTCTGTAATAAATTTATCGCTTGTTTCGTTAATTACAAAAATAAAATCTTCTGCTTTCATATTTCAAATCCCCTTTCCAAAAGATATTTTTTCAGGTTTTTTCTTTCTCTGAAAAGAGAGTTTCTGACGCCGTTTTCGGTTTTTCCAAGGCGCTTTGCAATTTTCGGAATTGTTTCAAAATACCAGTAACGAAGAATAAACATTTTTCTTTTCTCCTTCGTAAGCTTTTCAAGAAAATCATCTATTGCTTTCGAAAGTTCCTTTTGTTCAAAACTGCGTTCCGGATCTTCTTTTCCCGAAACAAATTCCGAAATTTCCTCAAAAACAAGTTCCGCTTCTCCGCCGCCGCGTTTTTCGGCGGTTTTCTTCCTTAAAATGTTAAGGGCAAGATTCCGACATACCTTTGCGGCAAAAGCCCTGAAATTTTCGGGTTTCTGCGGCGGAATGCTGTTCCAAAGGCAAAGATATGTGTCGCTTACGCATTCCTTTGCGTCTTCTTCATTATTAAGAATATTTTTCGCGCAGGAAAAACAGTATGCGCCATATTTTTTCTCCGTTTCCAAAACCGCAGATTCGTTCCGGTTTTCAAAAAGACTTATTATTTCCCTGTCCTCCAAAAGTTTTCTCTCCTTTCCGAAAAAATTTTTAAAAGGCCTTCCAAACATAAGGACATCTTTTTCGTCCAATCGTCCCGCTTTTCTTTCTATATTTTATCACATTTTCCTTTTTTCCTCTATTTATAAAGTCCGTCATGTTATTCATACTTACAGCATAAATAATGCCGGCTGATTTACAGCTCAGCATTTGCATTTATAATCATATCGCGCTATACTGTTTCCAGAAACTTTTAAAGGAGCTAACTATATGGCTGTAAAAGAAACATTCAATACCGCAAAAGATTTCCGCAATTTTCTCAAACAGAACAACGCTGATTTCAAGGATTTATACGTCAAAGAAGTTTATAACATCGGCGGTGCCGAATACCCCGAATCTCCACTGTTTATCTATTCCGGATACTCCGTAATCATGGTATATCTTTCGGGCGGCGTTTTGTCATTGAATATCTTCGAAAAGGATTTCTTTATCCGGCATATCCGCGCCGGAATTTTCCGTGAAGATCCTGATTCGGAAGAATTTTATTATTTCAGCTTTACAAATTCCAGACTCATCAACGATTATGTTCAAAACATAGAGATAAAGGAAAACCCTGACGAAACGATTGATAAAATCGATTTGATTTTTAAAAGCGGACAAAGTCTTCATATCAAGCAGTCCGAACTTGCCCAAGGAACCATGTGTTCATATATTTCAGAATAACAAACAGCCATAATCACTCCCGAATGGAGTGGTCATGGCTGTTTATCTTTTTCTCCGCTGTTGAAACTTTCTTTATAATATGTTATACTGATGCATTTTTATTATGGCCGCCAAAAAAACGCATATTTATGCGGTTTTTGTTCAATCAAACAAGTTAATAAAACGCCACCTTACACCAATCTTACACCAATTAAAAAAAGCACAGAAAACAAATTTGCGTAGCAACTCCTTTATGCTATAATGTAGTTATAAAATCCCGAAAAGAGATGTCTAAATGGATTCGTTGAAAAATATGATAGTTGCAAACGGACGTATCATCACAAATGACGTTGTTTCTTTCCGCTTTGCCGATGGTAAATACAGTGTTGTTATGAAAAACGGAAAAATATACACTTATAATTCTGAAAATTTTTTATGTCTAAAAAATCCAGAATCATACAATCCCAGCTATACCCACTTTTTTTCCGGTAGGAAACTACTTGATAACATCGAAATCGCTTTGCTTTTTTCTGATGGTAAAAACGAATATTGGCATATGCAATTCGCTGACGGCCGCAGTTTCGATTACAAAGGAATTTCCATAAAAATCGTATCAAACTGTCTTTCCGACAGAGAATCGAACAAAGTTTTTCAATATCTCAAGCAACTTGCTGAAAGTGCGGAACTTCAAACAGAGGATGGGACAAACCTGCTTTCAAAACAATATGAAAAACTTTCTTTTATTGACGAAGATTGCGCCCTTGCGGCTTATCTGAACCCAGAAAATTACAGATCCGAAACCACGGCTTCCCCCGACCTTATTTTTCCTTTCGGATGCAATTCAAGCCAATTTATGGCGGTTAAAAACGCTTTTGAAAATCAGATAAGTGTTATACAAGGACCTCCCGGAACAGGAAAAACACAGACAATTCTTAATATTATTGCAAACATTCTTCTTCAGGGGAAAACCGTTCAGGTTGTTTCAAACAACAACTCCGCTACCGCAAATGTTTTTGAAAAAATGTCCTCAGAAAAGTATGGGCTCGGTTTTGTTGTTGCCCCTCTTGGCAGTTCCCATAATAAAAATGATTTCATTAACGCTCAAACTGGCGTATATCCCGATATTTCTTCCTGGAACGATGCGGACACTGAAACGTCGGACTTTCTCAGCAAACTTTCATCTCTTTCTGCAGAGCTTTCTTCTGTTTTTTCAAAACAGGAACTCCTCGCTCTTGCTAAGCATGAACTCAACGCCGTAAAACTTGAATATAAATATTTCGAAGAATATTTCAAATCAACCATCGAAAAAGATGAATATATCGAACTTCGAAAAAAGCTGAGTTCCAAACAGCTTATGTGGCTTCTTCAGGAATGCCAGGCCATAGCGGATACCGAAAAATCCCTTTCTCTCTGGTTCAAAATTAAAAGTTTTTTCCTTTACGGAATCTTGGATTTCAAGTTTTATAAACAGGATATTTCTGTAATTATCAATACCATTCAGAAACAGTTTTATATTTCAAAAATCAAAGAACTTTCCGATGAAATATCCGACCTTGCTGCTAAACTTGAAAAGCATAACGCCAAACAGCTTTCTGAAGAATTCAGCGAACTTTCAATGAAGCGGCTCAAAAGCTTTCTGTTTAAAAAATATGGAAGCGAAAAAACAAGAAAACTTTTTACGAAAGATGATTTTTGGAAAAACCATGCTGCTTTCCAGGATGAATATCCGGTCATACTCAGTACCACTTTTTCGTCAAGAAGCAGCCTTTGCAAAGATGCAACCTTTGATTATTTAATTATGGATGAGGCATCTCAGGTCGATATTGCAACTGGTGCTCTTGCCCTTTCCTGTGCAAAAAACGTCATTATTGTCGGCGACACAAAGCAACTCCCTAATGTAGTTTCTCCTGCACAAGAGGTAATTACCAACACTTTGTGGCATGCCGCCGGTGTAAACCCTTTCTATAAATTTGCAAAAAACAGCTTTTTGCAATCTATTTGCGATCTTTTTCCGGAAGTCCCCCAAACTTTGCTCCGCGAACATTACCGCTGTCATCCCAAAATTATCGATTTCTGCAACCAGAAGTTCTATAACGGAGAACTTGTGATAATGTCCGAGGATAAAGGAGAAGAAAATGTCCTTTCTGTAATCAAAACTGTCAAAGGCAGTCACGCCCGTGGTCATTTCAATCCGCGCCAGATTGACGTTATCAACAACGAAATTCTTACCGAGCTGCCTTATGAAAGTAAAGACATAGGTATCATTGCTCCCTATAACGATCAGGTTGAGGCGGTAAAGAGAACTGTTCCAAGCGAAATTGATGTTGCAACCGTTCACAAATTTCAGGGGCGTGAAAAAGACGCTATTATACTTACCACTGTTGATAATATTATCAGTCCATTTGTAGATGACCCTTACCTTCTGAATGTTGCGATATCCCGTGCAAAAAAGAAACTCTATCTTGTTGTTTCCGGAAATGAGCAGCCCAGTGACAGCAATATTGCAGATCTAATCTCCTACATCGAATATAACAACTTTGAGATAAAGGAAAGCAAGATATTTTCCATTTTCGATTATCTGTATAAAGAATACTCTGAAATCAGAAAAGAATTTTTAAAGAAACACAAAAAAATCTCCGAATATGATTCTGAAAATCTAATGTATTCTGTCATTGAAAAAGTTCTTGAAGAACTGGGAAAATCTGAGCTTAAAGCAGTTTGCCATTATCAACTCAACTCACTTATTTCAGATCCCTCTTTGCTCAATGCAGACGAATGCCGATATGCCATGAACAGTGCTACACATGTTGATTTTTTGATTTACAACAAAATCCGCAAAGAACCTGTTTTGGCAATTGAAGTTGACGGGTATTCTTTCCACAAGGAAGGAAGCGTTCAGGCAGAGCGCGACAAAATGAAAAACCGCATCCTTGATTTGTATAGCATTCCTTATCTGCGCATATCTACCATTGAAAGTGGAGAAAAAGAAAAACTTCTCAATAAACTCAAGGAAGTACTGTAAAACTAGCATTACTTTATAAAACCCTACACGAATTATGCAAATTAAACAAACGCTATCCGAATTTTGAAAAACTGCAAATACCACCGGAAACATCGATGCAGAAAAATATAGCCGGAATTTTGAAGAGCTTTGCGAAGTGATTACAAAAATTGAGGAAGCGGTGCTTTTGCCGGAGGAGATAATGCAGTGATACAAACAAAAACATCGCCAAATTTCATGGCGATGTTTTTTCTTCATATGATTTTATTATTGATTTGTATAAATCTTCATAAAAATCCAAATCGGCAAAAATTTTTATGTATTCAATGGCATCTTCCAATATTATTTCTGATTTTTTATAATCTTTAACCAATGCATCAATCACGCTTTCGGCCGTAAATAAATCCCACGCTCCACAAATGCTGTGCTCAAAAATCGGTGATAAGTCCTTTTCAGATTCAAAAACAAAAGAAGAAGGCAAATCCATTGCAAAAGGAATTTCCCCTTTTACAAACTTTTCTTCAACTTCTTTTTCTGCAGAACTTCCTTCCGCTGCAAAGAAGACTGTTCCTAAAATTCTTACGACACCAGCTGTTTGATACTTAGATTTATAATCCTTCATTTTTGCCTCAAACATGTCACCCATGGCAAAAGCAGAGTAAACCCATTTGTCATCGTATGGCTCTTCGCAATCAAGATTATAAACGATCTTTCCGTTTCTGACTTTCCAAGCTTCGAAGTATGTGTGGTTGTATTCTTTTCCGGAACAAGCAAAGTTATATGATGCAGTGGTTTTGCGCTCGATTTTCTGAACAAGATATCCGTTTCCAAGTTTTTCTATTTTGGATTCATTCCATTTGAAAGTTCTCTCAAAAAAACCGTTTGGATATTCATTTATAATTTCATTTGTAATCATTTTATAAGCATTTAATCAAAGCAAAATTAATGTCAATTTCTGTATTTCTCATAGCCATATAGTTCTTTCTTTTGGTTTCTTATTTTTATCAACCCGTTCACCATATCGCGAAATTCAATATAATTTTGTGTGCTTTTTTCTCTCTTTTTTTCGATTATTGGATACAGTTTATCATATTTTGAAATAAATAAAATTCCGGCCATACGATTTACTGTTTCAATATCGTAAATATTTTGGTTTACACCAACCGCAAATTGCTCTATTCTGCAAAGCTCCTTCGTAAGAGTGGACACATTCCAT
>JAZQBJ010000154.1:0-13834 GCA_045545715.1 Oscillospiraceae bacterium | reverse complement strand
CTCATAACACCAGCAAGGCGCAAAGTTTTCATTTCCATTTTTCTCTCCGTTAAATAATACCGAAAACCCGAACGCAGAAATGCGTTCGGGGTTTTGTTCTGTTATCAGATTTCTTCCGCCTGGGTCTGGACGGAATGCTTTACACGGTCTTCAACTTCCGCGCGTTTTGCGTTGTTGAAGTTATCAAGGGTTCCGACAAGATAACCGGTAATACGGCGGATTCTTTCAAAATGCTCGCCGTCTTCCTCTTTTCTTCCGCATTTCGGACATTCGTCGCCGATAATTCCGGTGAATCCGCATTCCGGGTCACGGTCAACAGGGTGGTTGACGGAGCCATAGCCAACGCCGGATTCCTTCATGCAGCGGATAACCTGCTCAAAAGCATCAAGGTTCTGAAGCGGGTCGCCGTCGAGTTCGATATAGGTGATGTGGCCTGCGTTGGTAAGTGCATGATAAGGAGCTTCCCTTTTGATTTTATCAAAAGCAGAAATGGAATAATAAACCGGAACATGGAAGGAGTTTGTGTAATAATCGCGGTCGGTAACGCCGGGGATTTTTCCGAATTTTGCGGCATCCATGCGGACAAATCTTCCGGAAAGGCCTTCTGCGGGAGTTGCAAGAAGGGAGAAGTTGAGTCCGTATTTTTCGCTTGCCTCGTCCATTCTCTTTCTCATGAAAGCGATAATTTCAAGACCGAGGTTTTGGGATTCCTTGCTTTCTCCGTGATGGAAACCGGTAAGAGCTTTAAGACATTCCGCAAGACCGATGAAACCGACGGAAAGGGTTCCGTGTTTAAGAACTTCGCCGACTTCATCATCTTCGCCGAGTTTTTCGGAATCTATCCAAACTCCCTGTCCCATAAGGAAGGGATAGTTGCGGACTTTTTTCTTTTTCTGGATCTCGAATCTTTCAAGAAGCTGTTCGATAACAAGGGTGATCTTGCTGTCAAGCTGGTCAAAGAAAAGGTCGATGTTATGGTTAGAAAGAATTGCAAGTCTCGGAAGGTTGATGGAGGTGAAGGAAAGGTTTCCGCGTCCGTTGACAATTTCTCTTTCCGGATCATAAACGTTTCCGATAACTCTGGTGCGGCATCCCATATATGCGATTTCGGTTTCCGGGTGACCTTCTTTATAATACTGAAGGTTATAGGGAGCATCGATGAAGGAGAAGTTCGGGAAAAGGCGTTTTGCGCTTACGCGGCATGCAAGTTTGAAAAGATCGTAGTTGGGTTCGCCGGGGTTATAGTTGATGCCTTCTTTGACTTTGAAGATATGGATCGGGAAAATCGGAGTTTCGCCGTTGCCGAGTCCCGCTTCGGTTGCAAGAAGAACGTTTTTGATAACAAGTCTGCCTTCCGGGCTGGTATCGGTTCCGTAGTTGATGGAGCTGAACGGAACCTGTGCGCCCGCTCTGGAATGCATTGTGTTAAGGTTATGGACAAGAGCTTCCATTGCCTGGAAGGTTGCGCGGTCGATTTCCTTTTCGGCGCGTTTGAAAGTGAAAGCCTGTGCCTTTTCGGCAAGTTCTTTGCCGTATTTTTCGGTAAGGATCTCGAGTTCGGCCGCTTTATAAACTTCGCCGTCTTCGAGCTTGGGCCATTCTCCGCATTTTTCTATGGCTTTTTCCATAATATCTTTTGCAACGCAGTCGCCGCATTCTTCGTTTGCAAGAAGTTCAAGGGCTCTTCCAAGGTTCTGGCAATAGATTTTTTTATAGGATTTTGCAACGCCGGGAGCCATTCCGTAATCGAAGTTGGGAATGCTCTGGCCGCCGTGCTGGTCATTCTGGTTGGACTGAATGGCAATGCAGGCAAGAGCCGCATAGCTTGCAATATCCTGGGGCTCACGAAGATGGCCGTGACCGGTGTCAAAACCATTTTTGAAAAGTTTGAGGATATCTATCTGGCAGCAGGTCGTGGTAAGGGTAAGGAAGTCAAGGTCATGGATATGTATATCGCCGTCATGATGTGCCTGAGCATGGCGGGGATTGAGGATATACATTTCATAAAACTGTTTTGCGGCTTCGCTTCCGTATTTGAGCATGGTGCCCATGGCGGTATCGCCGTTTATGTTTGCGTTTTCGCGTTTAACGTCGTTTTCCTTTGCGGACTGGAAAGTGAGGTTTTCCATGGTCTTCATAAGGCGGGTGTTCATTTCGCGGATTTTGTTGCGGTTTGCACGGTAAAGAATGAAGCTTTTTGCAGTTCTTGCGTGGCCTGTTTCGATAAGGATTTTTTCAACAACGTCCTGAACGTGTTCAACATGGGGAGTTTCGATATGCTCTTTGTTTTCAATATAATCAACAACCGTTACGGCAATGGACATTGCTTCGTCATAGTCGCTTCCTCCGTTTGCTTTTGCGGCCATAAAAACAGCGTTTGCGATTTTGTCGATGTTAAAATCGGCTATTCTTCCGTCACGTTTAACTATAGTTTTGATCATTATGAAAAACCTCCCTGTTGGATTTGCGATGGGTCTCTTTTTAACGAGCTATAATATATTATAATTTACCGCCGTGAAAAGGTCAATTGTAGGATTTGTAGAATTAAAGGTCCAAATTTGTCATAATATTTTTACTCGTTTTTACTTGACAAAAAAGCACCCTGCTGATGCAGGGTGTTTTTTGTTTTCATTCTTCTTTTGTGTCTTTTTTGATCCGGTAAACGCTGTAACCGGTGGTTGCCATTGTGAAAACATCCGCGGCTGCCATTACGAAATTCAGATGATAGACGTCATAAACAAGCCAGAGAATTACGGTTATAATAATAATCCATTTAAAAAGGATTATGTTATCGGTATCGATAAACCATGTGAAAACCGCCACCGAAACTATCGGGATCCAGGTTATGGGGTTGAGCGAAACTGCGCCGGCGGAAAGAACTATCTGGAGAACGATAAAAGCAATTTTTAGTGCCGGAGAAGTTTTGACTTTTGAAAAAACAAGGTTTCGGGCAATGCTTATCAGGCATCCGATCGTTCCGCTTATTCCGCCAAGAATAAAATGCGAAACCGCCTGGAGAGAAAACTGGCCGCACTGGACAAACATGATTTTCTTTTTATCCTTTATAAAACCGGCAAGCACCATAACAGTGCAGCCAAGAAGAGAAACGATATTTCCGAGGATTATGTTCATTTAATTTTCCCCGGTCTTTCGTTCTTTTTTGATCTGCCAGATGCTGTAACCGGTGGAAACAACAGTGAAAGCATCAAAAGCGGCGGAAATGAAATTGAGATGAACCGCATCATAAACGAACCACATGCAGACGGTGAGGATCATTACGTTTTTGAATTTTATAATATCTTCGCTGTCAATTACCCAGGTGAAAAGAGAAGTTGCAAGAATCGGAAGCCAGGTTATTGGATTAAGAGTAACGGTTCCGAGAGAAAGAACGACCGAAAGAACAACAAAAACAATTTTAAGCGGAACGGAAGGTTTGCATTTGAAGAAAACAAGGTTTCGGAGAATACTTACAACAGTTGCGATAACTCCGCCCATTCCGCCGAGAAGATAGTGGGAAACACCCATAAGGGTAAACTGAACGCACTGGGCGGCAAGGATCTTGTTTTTGTTCTTGATAAGACCGATAAGCACCATCATGGTGCAGGAAACGATTGAAATTATGTTGGCGACAATAATAGAAATATTATCCAAAATCAGTACCTCCATGAAACAAATAAAAAACTGTCCGGCTTTGTCAAGGCCGGACAGCGAAAATTTCTGTAAACAGCATTAAACATTATAAGGGCAGAAAAGCCCGTTGTCAAGCGGAAAATGAATTGCCTCCCTTGTTAAAGGGAGGGGGACCGTTGCCGTAGGCACGGCGGAGGGATTCTTGCAAAAGTTTTCCGCAATATTATATTCCCAGCAGGACGGTTGCAAAACCGAAATAGATAACGAGCGAAAGGGCGTCAACAACGGTTGTGATAAAAGGCGAAGCCATAACCGCAGGGTCTGCGCCGACTTTTTTTGCGAAAAGGGGCATGAAGGCACCGACGATTTTTGAACAGAAAACCGTAAGAACAAGAGTGAGGGAAATTACCGCGGAAACCATCGGGGTGACTTCCGGGTTTCCGAGAAGCATTCCGTCAAAAAGAAGGACTTTTACAAAGCTTACAGCCGCAAGAGCCGTTCCCGCAAGAAGACCGACCCTTGCTTCCTTCCAGATTACCCTGAAAACGTCGCGGAATTCGATTTCCTGAAGCGAAAGTCCGCGGATAACAGTTGCGGAAGTCTGGTTGCTGCAGTTACCGCCGGTGCCCATGAGCATCGGGATAAATGCCGTGAGCACAA
Source organism: Oscillospiraceae bacterium (assembly GCA_045545715.1). Lineage (GTDB taxonomy): Bacteria > Bacillota > Clostridia > Oscillospirales > Ruminococcaceae > UMGS1668. Next base: position 9,544 of record JAZQBJ010000154.1, on the reverse strand, counting down.
CGCAGGATGCAAGGGCTCCTTCAAAACTGCTGATTATCATTCCGGTGAAGGTGGAGGAAAGCATGAGTATCATAAGCCAGGGAATACGGGATTTCCAGATATCGACAACTGCCGTACGAAGATAGGGGCGGTCGCTCGGGGTGATTGCCGCCATCTTTTCGATATCTTCGGTAGCCTCTTCTTCGATGACGTCGATAGCGTCGTCGAAGGTGATGATTCCGACCAGGCGATTTTCCGCATCAACGACCGGCATGGTATCAAAGTCATATTTACTCATACGCTGAACGACAGATTCCTTATCGTCGGTGGTAGTTGCGGAAATAACGTTCGGTTCCATAATATCACCGATAAGGGCGCCGGTATCTTTTTCAAGAACAAGGGTACGAATGGTGACATAGCCGATGAGATGGCGTTCTTCGTCGGTAACGTAGGAAACGTTGATGGTTTCGGAATCGTCGCCCTTCTGGCGGATCACGTCAAAAGCTCCCGCAACGGTTGTGCCCCTGCGAAGGCGGATAAATTCCGTTGTCATAAGGGAACCGGCGGAATCCTCCGGATACTGGAGAATTTTGTTTATTTCTCTTCTTGTTTCCGGGTCGGAATATTTAAGGATACGTTTTACTACGTTTGCGGGCATCTCCTCGATAACGTCGATGGTATCATCAAGGAACATTTCATCAAGGATGTCTTCGAGTTCCGCGTTGGAAAAGCCTTTTATGAGCATTTCCTGGGAATCGCTTTCAAGATTGATGAAAACATCCGCCGCAACTTCTTTTGAAAGAAGACGGAACATTACCGGAAGATGGTCTTCGGGCATATCGTCAAAAAGCCATGCAATATCCGCAGGGTTCATATCGAGAAAACGTTTTCGAAGGTCGTTATACCGTTTTTCGTGGCAAAGTTCCTCCAGTTCATCTCTGAGTTCGTCATAAACCTCTTCAAATCTTTCTTCAGGTTCAGCCATGACAATTCCTCCTTTTCCCGAAAAATACCTAATATTAATAATATTCCTAAAAAAACGCAATGTCAAGAAACCATCACATTTGTTTTATAAAACGATATCGTTTTTTCTGGCATCTGAAAAGAAAATATGCTACAATATATTCCGTAATTTTTAGTTTCGGAGAGGTAATCTATGAATCAGAAAGAACTTAACGAGATCCGGCGCCGCCTTGCCCTTGACAAAAACTGCATGAGCAAGGTTTACGGCTGTTTTGTAAACCAGATGAAAGAGATCATCGCATATTTTGAAGAACCTTTTGCGGCAATGCCCCAATCCGAAGGCGAAAGATATATGGCGCTTTTTAAAAAAGCCCTTTCCGGTTCCCTTGGAAAAAACCTTGTCGATATAGAATTTTCCACACAGCAGGTTATGGAAGGCCCGGAACACAAGCTTCTTATGGACCTTCGCAAAGATATGGGAAATCCCGAACTGCGTGATGAACTTTATAAAAAAATAATTCCGGCGGTCAATCTCGACTGCAACTATATCATCCTTCTTGCGTCAGATCATTATGACGTTCCTTTTAAAGGCACGGACGATCTTTCCGTCGAGGATGCTTCCGAAACGGTTTTCAACTATTTTGTCTGCTCCGTCTGCCCGGTTAACGAAAGCAAAACCGAGCTTGGTTACGTAATTGACCAGAGCGCTTTCCACAACTGCACTTTTCCCCAGACCGTTGCCGCGCCGGAACTTGGTTTTATGTTCCCTTGCTTTGATGACAGAGCGACTAACATCTATAATGCGCTTTTTTATACAAAAGACACCGATATAATGCAGCAGGAATTTATCGATTCCGTTTTCAAAACCGAAATTCCGATGTCCGCCGGCGAGCAGAAAATGACTTTTCAGGAAGTCCTTACCGAAACCCTTGAAGAGGATTGCAGCTTTGACATAATCCAGTCCGTCCATGAACAGATATGCGAACGAATTGTTGAACATAAAGAAAGCAAGGATCCTCAGCCTCTTGATTTAAGCACAAGGGAAGTGGGAGATATTCTTGAAAGCAGCGGCGTTGCGAAGGAAAAGGTGGAAGTTTTCAAGGAAAAAGTCAAAAAACAGTTCGGCGAGGACAAACCTCTTAAACCACAGAACATAATCGAAAGTAAAAAATTCGAAGTTGTTACTCCCCAGGTAAAAATTTCCGTTGCGCCGGAATTTTCATATCTTGTTGAAACAAAAATCGTTGACGGAAGAAAATATATCATGATACCGGCGGACGAAGGCGTGGAAGTTAACGGAGTTTCCGTTAAGATAAGCGAATAAAAAATAAAAACGGCACAGAATCGAAATCAAAATCGGTTCTGTGCCGTTTTCTGTTATATGCCTTCGGGTTTTCGGTTTTTCTTGTTACGGGACTTATTCCGTTCCAATCCTTGCGGCGGATCGCGTTGAGTTCACGCTGTTTTTTCTTGGAAAGTTTTTCAAAAGGGATAAATTTTTCCATAATAACATTTCTCCTTCCGTTTTCGGTTATATAAACAAAAAAGGCCGTTAACAAAAGTTAACGACCTTTTGGTGCGGTAAATGGGACTTGAACCCATACGTCAAAGACACACGCCCCTCAAACGTGCCTGTCTGCCTATTCCAGCACTACCGCGTTTTTCGAATGCAAGAGTTATTATATCAGAAGACTTTGCCGATGTCAAGAACTTTTTTGAATTTTTTTTGATTATTTTTTCTGTTCCTGGAAATGCTTTTAAAAAAAGAAAAGGAGGCGTTTTTTCTGAAAAAAAGAATGGTAAGTTTCCTTTGCGTTCTTGTTGTCCTTATGGGCGGATTGCTTTTAAGAATAGCCGGAATAACTGTCGGCGAAATTTCTGCCGAAGCCGCCGCCGTTCAGAGCCGCAGGACTTTTGAACTTTCAAAAACGCGGGCCGGAATTTTTGACCGAAACCTTTCCCCCTTTGTGAACAAAAACCCCGAACGGAGGATCCTTGTTTTTCCGGATATCCTTGATATTTCCGCCATGAACGGTTTTTTTGAAAGGGACAGCCTTGCTGAGGTTTTTGCTTCTTCCCTTCCCTCAGTGATGGATATCGGCGGAAATATCATTGAAGGTGAAGGGATATATAATTTTTCATTTCCTGAAAGATACTGCGATGATTCATCTGCCGTCCATATAATAGGTTATATCAACGGCGGAAAAGGTGTTTCCGGAATTGAAATGGGGTTTGACGAATTTCTTTCCGAAAACGGAAAAGAAATTTCCGCAACCTATTATACCGACGGTACCGGGCGGCTTCTTAAAAGCGAAAATATCACCATAAACGAAGAAAAGGTTTTTGAAAAAAGCGGAATCGTCCTGACCCTTGATGCGGAAATTCAGAAAGCGGCAGAAAAGGCTCTTTCGGAAAATCTTGAAAAAGGCGCCGCGGTCGTTATGGATATTGAAAACGGGGAGATCCTTGCCTGCGCTTCCTTTCCGCAATTCGATCCGAAAAATATAGCGAAATATCTTGACTCAAAAAATTCCCCGTTCATAAACCGGGCTTTTTCCGCATATTCCGTCGGTTCCACCTGGAAACTTGTCGTTGCGGCGGCCGCTCTTGAATCCGGAATTTTGCCGGAAAGGACCTTTGAATGTACCGGAAACATTGAAGTTGACGGAAGAATATACAAATGTCACTGGGAAGCCGGCCACGGAATAATAGATATGGAAAAGGCCCTTGAAATTTCGTGCAACCCCTATTTTATTGAGCTTGCGCTTGAAATCGGCGGCGGAAAAATCCTTGAAACCGCAAAGAACCTCGGTTTCGGTGTTCCTTCGGAATTCGGGGAAAATTATTTTTCATCCCCGGGAAATCTTCCTTCCCTTTCGGAGCTTTCTTCAAAAACCGTCCTTTCAAGCTTTGCCTTCGGCCAGGGAACTCTTCTTGCAACGCCGATTCAGCTTTCCGCCCTTGTTTCGGCAATTGCAAACGGCGGAAAAGCCGTTACGCCGAAGCTTGTTCTCGGAACCTATGACAAAAACGGAATTTGGGAACCGACGCCTGACTATTCCGAAAATCCGGTTATGAGCGAAAAAACAGCAGATATACTTCGGGAAATGATGATAAACGTTGTGGAAAACGGAAGCGGCGAAAACGCAAAACCAAAAAACGGAGGCGCCGGCGGAAAAACCGCTTCCGCCCAGACCGGCCAGTTTGATAAAGACGGAAATGAAATCATCCACGCCTGGTTCATCGGATTTTATCCGGCGGAAAAGCCGGAATTTGCCGTTGTGGTTTTTGCGGAAGGGATGGATTCCGGCGGAGATTTTGCCGCGCCTGTTTTCCGAAAAATCTGTGAAAATATAAATTTGTTAAATTACAGTTAAATATAATATTGGCACTTGCCGAAAAGGAAAATATGTGTTATTATTTATTGTACAGAAAAATTTTTGAAAGAAGGCGTTTTCGGTGAACATTGTTACCGCAATCGAAACAATGAGAACGATCGTTGACGCTTATGATAAATTTGAAGCCAAAAAGCTTAAAATAAAAAGGAAAACCGAAAAGTTTTTGAAAGGTGGTAAAAATATGAAATTTGGTACTGTTATCGGAATTGTTGTTGGCGCTCTTGCCCTTATTGCCGCCGGCGCAGCTGCTGTTTATTTCCTTACCAAGAAAAAAGGCTGCTGCTGCGAAGATGACTGCTGCTGCGATTGCTGCTGTGATGATGATCTTTTCGATGAATTTCCTGAAGAAGAGGTCTGCTGCGATTGCGAAGCAACCGAAGAAGTTCCTGCAGAAGAAAATCTTAAATTCTGATTTTTAATCAACAATGATGACGGCGCGGATATGCGCTTTGTCATGCGGCATATGGGTCCTGTGCGACAAAAAACCGTGGACCATGTCAGGCGGGGAACCGAGCAGCATTAAGCGGTCTTTTTGGGTGCCGCAGACAAATCTGTGTGCCGTGTGATAAAGCACATATCCGCGTTTTTTATTGCCTCCCTTGCCTAAAGGGAGGGGAACCGTTGCCGTAGGCACGGTGGAGGGATTTTTTAAAAACCGAAAGGAGGAAATTTATATGTACCAGGCGCTTTACAGAAAATATCGCCCGAGATTTTTCCGCGATGTTGCGGGACAGGAACACATAACTTCCGTACTTTCAAAAGAGGTTGCCGAAAAAACCTTCGGCCACGCCTATCTTTTCACCGGAAGCCGCGGAATTGGAAAAACCACCTGTGCGAAAATCCTCGCGAAGGCGGTAAACTGTCCTTATGAAAAAGACGGCGAGCCCTGCGGCGAATGTGAAATCTGCCGCGGAATCGATGACGGCTCGCTTCTTGATATTACCGAGATGGACGCGGCTTCGAACCGAAACATCGACGATATCCGCGACCTCCGTTCCGAAGCGAACTTTACTCCCGCTGTTGCAAAATACCGCGTCTATATCATAGACGAAGCCCACATGCTCACAAAAGAAGCGGCGAACGCCCTTCTTAAAATTATGGAAGAACCGCCGGAGCACGTTATCTTCATTCTTGCAACAACGGAAGTCCACCGCCTTCCGGCAACGATTCTTTCCCGCTGCATGCGTTTTGATTACCGGAGAATGCCGCCGGAAGTTATTGCGGAAAGAGTTAAATTCGTCTGCAAAATGGAACATATCGACATCGATGACGAAGGCGCGATGCTTATCGGAAAACTTGCGGACGGCGGAATGCGCGATGCTCTTTCGCTTCTGGATATCTGCCGTTCCTCGGACGAAACAGTAACAGCCGAAACAGTAAGCAGATGCGCCGGGCTTGCCGGAAGGGAATATCTCTTTGAGCTCACCGATAAAATCGCCGAAAAAGATATTTCCGCCGTTCTCGGCGCAGTTGATAAACTTTACGAAGGTTCCGCTGACGTTTCGAGAATATGCGATGAACTTATAAACCATTTCCGCAACCTTATGATAGTTTCCTGTGCGAAGGAAGCTTCCGCAATTCTTAAGGTCATGCCGGGCGAAATGCTCCGTATCGAAAAACAGGCGAAAGAATTTTCCCAGCCGGAAATTTTCCATGCGGTTTCCGTTTTGCAGGATACCCTTGTTAAAATGTCAAAAAGCGCCTCAAAGCGCCTTGAATTCGAACTTGCTTTGGTAAAACTTTGCTCCCCTGCCCTTTCCCAAAGCCAGGAGGCTCTTCTTACAAGAATTGAAAAACTTGAAAAAGAAGTTGTTCTGCTTAAAGCAAGGGGCGCCGCGCCGGCGGTGCAGAATCTTCCGGCAACGGAAGTTGTTCCGAAGGCGGAACCCGCTCCGGTTTATGAAGAAATTCCGGCAGAGCCCGCTTTTCCGGTCCAAAACGCATCTTCCGAACCGGAATTTCAAAATTGGGAGGACGTTGTTGAACTTATCAAAGGAAAGAACAGAATGCTCTATTCCTTCCTTGAAGGCTCAAAGGCATATCTTGTGGGCGGAAGAGTTCTTATCGATTCTCCGAACAGCTTTTTTATCGACTATATGCAGAAAAATGACGATTCCAGAGAGGTTATCAAAAACGCCATAACCGAAGTTTGCGGAACAAGATACGGAATCGGACCTTATAAAAAAACAGAAAAAAAGCCCGAGGATGATCCCCTTGCCATTCTTGCAAAAAGAGCGGCGGAAATGGGAATCGGCGAGCTTTGATATAAAAATGACAAAAAATCCGAAATCAGGAGGAATATAATAATGAAAGCAAGACTTCCCCAGGGATATGGCGGCGGCCCTTCCAACATGCAGGGTATGATCAAACAGGCTCAGAAAATGCAGGAACAGATGACCAATCTTCAGGCAGAGCTTGATGAAAAAGAATATGATTTCACCGTTGGCGGCGGAATGCTCACCATCCATATGAACGGCAAAAAAGAAATGACCGGAATCGAAATCAAGCCGGAAGTTGTTGATCCGGACGATATCGAAATGCTTCAGGATCTTATCGTTGCGGGCGTTAACGAGGCTGTTTCCACCATTGAAAAAACCAACAGCGACGCCATGAACGCCATCACCGGAAGCCTCAACATTCCCGGAATGTTCTGATAAATTATGAATTACCGCGTACTTCCGCTTACAAAGCTTACCGAACATTTTGCCCGCCTTCCCGGAATAGGCAAAAAAAGCGCACAGCGCCTTGCTTTCCATATTCTCCGTATGCCCGAAGAGGAAGCGAAGGCTTTTGCCGAATCCATTCTTGAAGCAAGGGAAAAAATCGGTTACTGCGAAGTTTGCAAGAACATAACAGATGCGCCGCGCTGCGCAATTTGCTGTGATGAAACAAGGGACAGAAGCACCATTTGCGTTGTTGAAGACCCGAGGGACGTTATTGCAATCGAGCGCACCAAGGAATATAACGGACTTTATCATGTTCTCGGCGGACTTATTTCTCCGATGGACGGAGTCGGTCCGGAAAGCCTTTTTATCAAGGAACTTCTTCTTCGTCTTGAGGACGCCGAAGTTAAAGAGGTTATTATGGCAACAAACCCCACCGTTGAGGGAGAAGCAACCGCGATGTATATTTCCCGGTTGCTGAAACCTCTCGGAGTCATAGTTTCCCGCCTTGCTTACGGAATTCCCGTTGGTGGAAACCTTGAATATGCGGACGAAGTTACCCTTTACCGCGCAATCGAAGGCAGAAGCAGAATGTGAGCACGGATTTTGAGCACGGTGCTCAAAATTGCCTTCCCGGAGGGGAAGGTGGCGTTTCCAAAGGAAATGACGGATGAGGGATAACCAAAAGCCCGGAGGGCTTATTTGGTTTTGTCAGGGATATCCCTCCTCAGTCTGCTACGCAGACAGCTCCCCCTCTGGGGAGCCTTTATTGGAAAGGAGGCGAAACGAAAGTGGAGAAAAAGGAATCCAGAAAAAGCATTGCCAATAACAAAAAAGCCTTTCACGACTATTTTGTTGACGATAAATATGAAGCAGGAATCGAACTTTTCGGAACGGAAGTAAAAAGCATCCGCGCCGGTCAGGTCAACCTTAAAGACAGCTGGTGCGACATAAAAAACGGCGAGATTTTTGTTCAGGGAATGCACATAAGCCCTTACGAAAAGGGAAATATATTTAACCGCGATCCGCTTCGCGTTCGCCGCCTTCTTATGCACAAGCGCGAAATCATGAAACTTAATGCGGCGATTCAGCAGCAGGGAATGACCCTTGTTCCGCTGGAACTTTATTTCAGCGGCTCCAGAGTGAAAGTTTCCGTAGGTCTTTGCCGAGGCAAAAAGCTTTATGACAAGCGCGACGATGCCGCAAAACGCGACATGCAGCGAGATATCGAGCGGCATATGAAAGAACAAAGAAGATAAGAGCTTCTCCTTCGTGAGAAACCTTGCCTTATATATGGGGGCGTAAAGGTTTCGACGGGGGTCTTGAAGCATGAATAGCGGGTAGATGCGCCCGGCCATCTATAAAACGGGTAAAAACAATAAACGCTAAATCTAACAGATTTGCTTTTGCTGCTTAATTAAGCAGCCGTTCTACCGTTGAGTACCGCGGCTTCGGTAAGGGCGTCGATTAGCGGTGAACGACAGGCGGGAGCTTTTTCCGTACCGCCGCCGTAACAGGAAAATACCGGAAAGGGCAGTTTGAATGCTGTCCGCCCGATTCGGGAATTTTAAACAACATTCTGCACCCGGAGAAGTTTGTGTGAATGGGCTTTCGGACAGGGGTTCGACTCCCCTCGCCTCCACCAGAACAGTATTGGACGAACACCTTCTTTTTCTGCGGCGGCTTTGCCGCAAAGGTAATGATCTGATACACAAAACAAAAACACCGTCTTGCGAAAGCAAGGCGGTGTTTTTGTTAATATGGAATTTATATATTGTGAAAAAACAAGCAAATGCTATAACTAAGTTGTTGCTTAAAATTATTAATGCGTTTTATAAGTCTTTACTTTATGTTATACTATACTTATAAAAAAGTGGCTTTTATTTTACATAAATACACGAGAAGGTGTCTATGTGTGCATATTAAAACAAATTGATTCTAAATCTAAGTTTCTGAAAAATGTACAAGAATTAGCTGATTCTTGTAGTAGTACGGTTGGTTTTTTGCCTCAAGACGTATATTATGATTATGCCAAAAAGGGACATATAGTAGTTTTGTTAGATGATGACAAATTTATAGGTCATATCTTATATAGATTTAAAGAATCAGTTTTGATAATTGTCCAAGTTTGCGTTTCTATTGAGTATAGAGGCTCTGGAATTGCCAAAAAAATGATAGATATGCTTTTTGATAGAGAAAAAGAAAACATTTCAAGCATGCAGTTGTCTTGTAGGCGAGATTATAACATTGATGGTTTTTGGAAAGCTTTAGGATTTACCCCTATAAGCGAAAGACCGGGCCGAGCATTAAAAAGACATACAACTCTTACAACGTGGGTTAGATATAACGAAAACTATATTAATATCTTTTCTTTAAGTAATAAAAAAAGCCTTGCAAAAGTAGTTGTAGATACAAATATTGTCATATCTTTATGTGATAAAGATAATAAAGAAACCTTACAATTGGAACAAAGTTACTTAAATGATTATATCGATTGGTTCATTTCTCCTGAGGTGTTTTCAGAAATGAACAGAAAAGATG
>JAZQBJ010000153.1:0-2379 GCA_045545715.1 Oscillospiraceae bacterium | reverse complement strand
TTTTGCATTTTCTGTTAATTTCGGATTATGTTTCCTTTCCATAAAAAAGAATCCCTCCGTCATTTCCTTGCGGAAATGCCACCTCCCTTTAGGCAAGGGAGGCTTTTTTTATTATTCCTTTTTAAGCTTTGCAAAATTCGCCATAAGTTTTTTTGTGCCGACTTTTTCAAAGGCAATTTCCAAAAGGGTATCGCCGCTCATGGGCTTTGCGGAAACTACCATTCCCTTTCCGAAAACTTTATGTATGACAGAATCGCCCGGGCGATAACTTACGTTTTCGGTTTTCGGCGCTTCGGTAAAAGTTTTTTCAATATGAACTTTTCCGGCGGAATCTTCCTCAAAATGATAGCTTATGGTTTTTCTTCTGCTTTCGCTTTCGTCGAAGAAATCTTTATATTCCTCAGGAATTTCTTCCGCAAAACGGGAAAGACGGTTGTGGCTTGTTTGGCCAAAAATCATTCGGCTTGCGGCGGCGGTCAAATAAAGATTTTTCTTCGCCCTTGTTATTCCGACATAGGCAAGGCGGCGTTCCTCTTCCATTTCCGTCATATCGTAAATCGCCTGCATTCCGGGGAAAACCCCTTCCTCCGCGCCGATTATAAAGACGTTTTCGAATTCAAGGCCTTTTGCGGAATGGAGGGTCATCATCAGAACGGAATCGCTTTCCTCAAGACGGTCAAGGTCTGTATAAAGGGCAACTTCTTCGAGAAAACCGGAAAGCTCGGCGTTTTCGGAAGCTTCCTGATATTTCATCATGTTGGTTTTAAGTTCGCCGATGTTCTCAAGGCGGGTTTCGCCTTCCAAACCCTGAGCACGGAGCATTTCGGTGTATCCGGTTTTTTCGCAAAGAGCATCAAAAAACTCCTCCGCATCAAAATCTTCCGCAATTTCCGAAAGCTCTTTTATCATATCGGTGAAACCTTTGAGCACGGTGCTGCGTTTCATAAGGTCAATATATTCGTCCGCGTGCTCAAAAACCTCGAAAAGGCTGAGTCCGGTAACGTCGGAGATGTGTTCGGCGGCGGCAAGGGTCGTTGCGCCGATTCCGCGCTTCGGTTCGTTGATGATTCTCTCAAGGCGAAGGTTGTCCGCAGGGTTTGCGATTACGGACATATATGCAAGCATATCCTTGATTTCCTTGCGTTCATAAAAGCGAAGCCCCCCGATGATTTTATAGGGAACGCCCGCTCTCATAAAAGTTCGCTCAAGGCTTGCGGATTGAGCATGCATTCTGTAAAGAACGGCAAAATCGCTGTAATTCGCGCCTTTTGAAATTCCGTCGAGCACTTTATCCGCGATAAATTCCGCTTCCCTGTCCTCATCAACACAGCGGCGGATCGTAATTTTGCTTCCGTCGCCGTTCGAGGTCCAAAGGTTCTTTCCTTTTCGTTCGGTGTTATGCTCAATAACCCTGTTTGCGGCGGAAAGAATGTTCTGGGTGGAGCGATAGTTCTGCTCAAGGCGGACAACTTTTGCTCCCGGGAACTGGCGCTCGAATGAAAGGATATTTTCAATGGTGGCGCCACGGAATTTATAAATGGACTGGTCATCATCGCCAACTACGCAAAGGTTTTTGTTCTTCTGCGCAAGCATTGCGACCAGCATATACTGAACGTGGTTGGTGTCCTGATATTCGTCCACCATGATATATTGCCAGCGGTTCTGGTAATATTCAAGAATTTCCGGTTTTGTGCGGAAAAGGCGGACTGTTTCGCAAAGAAGATCGTCAAAATCAAGGGCTCCCGCTTCGTGGAGTTCTTTCTGATATGCCGAATAGACTTTTGCGGTGACTTTCATTCTGTAATCGCCGTTTCTGTCCGCAAGGTCCGCCATATCCTGCGGGTCTTCAAGGCGTTCCTTTGCGTGGCTTATTGCGCCGAGCAAAGGTTTAGGCGGGAACTGTTTTTCCTCCATATTGAGGTTTTTGAGACATTTTTTTATAACGCGAAGGCTGTCATCGGTATCATAGATGGTGAAGCTTTTCGGAAGGTCAATGGCTTCCGCATCTCTACGCAAAATCCTTACGCACATGCTGTGGAAAGTTGAGGCAAAAACATCCGCCGCTTCTGTTCCGAGCTTTGTTACAAGGCGGTTTTTAAGTTCATCCGCCGCTTTGTTCGTAAAAGTTATGGTAAGAATGTTCCAGGGGCGGACTCCGCTTTCGATAAGCTTCGCGACCCTTGCAATCAAAACGGTTGTTTTTCCGCTTCCGGCTCCGGCAAGAACAAGGAGCGGACCTTCCTTATGGTTCACCGCCTCGATCTGGCGCGGGTTAAGATTTTCGTATGAAAAAGCCATTGGTTTACCTCCGGTTATAATAAGCTAATTAAATATTATATTATATATTTATGAATTTTTCAACAACAGCAAAAAAGAAAA
>JAZQBJ010000152.1:0-14674 GCA_045545715.1 Oscillospiraceae bacterium | reverse complement strand
TGCACGTTTGTCTGTTTTTGAAAAGTGAATATAATTGGTACTGTCAACAGCAGATGGACCGAAAACAAAGGAGGTTTAAATTATGGTTACTGGTCATCTGCGGGAAAGAAATGGATATTACCACATTGTATTGAATTATGTTGATGAAAACGGAAAAAGAAAAACCCCTTCAAAATCAACGGGACTTCCGGTAAAAGGAAATAAAAAACGAGCACAAAGTATGTTAGAGGATGAACGTGCAAAATTAGAGGAAGCTCTCCTGCAAATAATTGAGAATAAAAAAGTTGGCGGAGCGGATGACATGTCTTTCACCAAGTTTATGCTTAAGTGGGTAAATATGATGAAAAACAGTGTCGAAGTTACAACATTTGCCGCTTATAAAGCAATAATAGAGAGAAAAATAAACCCCTATTTTGATTATTTCTATCCGAACATAAAGGTAGGAGAAATTACTCCAATACATATTCAGGAGTTTTATACCTACGAACTGGAAGAAAAGGGACTTTCAGCAAACAGCGTAATTCATATTCATGCGAACATAAGAAAAGCTTTGCAATATGCGTACAAAGTTGACCTAATAAAAAGTAATCCGGCCGACAAGGTGGAACGTCCAAAGAAAGAGCCGTATCTCGCCAATTATTACAATGCACAGGAGCTTGAGAGCCTTTTCAAGGTAGTAAAAGGCGAGTTTATCGAGCTAGGAGTAATAATTGCCGCTTTTTATGGATTGCGCAGAAGTGAGATTGTAGGGCTTAAATGGGAAGCTATTGATTTTGAGCAGAAGACCATATCCGTGAGGCATATTGTAACCGAAACCTCCGTAGATGGGAAATTTACGATGATACCTAAAGATAGACCGAAATCAAAATCAAGCTACAGAACTCTTCCGCTTGTAAAACCGTTTGAGGAACTTTTGTTGCAAATAAAAAAGCAGCAGGAAATAGACCGCAAAATTTGTGGAGATTCCTACTGCAAAGATTATTTGGAATATGTTTATTTGGATCGGACAGGAAAGCTAATTAAGCCCAACTATTTGACGCAAAGATTCCATGACGTGATTGAACAAAATCATATGAAGTACATCAGGTTTCACGATTTGCGCCATAGCTGCGCAAGTGCTTTGTATGCAAACGGAGTTGATATAAAGCAGATCCAAGCTTGGCTCGGACACAGCGATATAACCACAACCACAAGTATTTACACCCACATGGAGTTTGAATCAAAAGAGAATTCCGCCAAAGCGATAATGAAAATTTATCCGGTAAATGCAATTGACGATTTTGTATTTGAGAATTCGGAGGGCGTTTTGGAGGGCAATTGCGAAAATTCCGTTGTTTCCACTTAAAACTCCGGATAAAACAAAAAGCGATAAATGGCTTAACAAAGCCATTTATCGCTTGGTGCCGGTGATGGGGGTCGAACCCACACGATATCGCTATCAACGGATTTTGAGTCCGTCACGTCTGCCAATTCCATCACACCGGCGGGTTACCTTATTATTATACACTAATTTATATCAAATGCAAGAATTTTATTCCGAAAAGCAAACCGGAACAGGCTTATCCGCAAAAATTCCGTCGGCGGAAACTTTGCAGTCAACTGCAAAAATCTCAACGCCATTTTCCTTTGCTTCAAAAAGCGCCTTGGCGAATTTCGGGTCGGTGGAAAAGTTCGGCGCAAAAGAAGAACAGCCTTTCATAGCTATCACAAAAAGAACGCAGGCCCGGAAGCCTTTTCTCTTTGCTTCAATAAGTTCATAAAGATGCTTTGTTCCTCTTTCGGTGGGCGCATCCGGAAAACGCGCCTGACCGTTAACGTTAAGGGTAACGCCTTTTACTTCCAGAAATATTTCATCGGAATTATCCTCTATGTAAAAATCAAAGCGGCTTTTTTCAAAAAAAGTTTCCGGTCTTACGATTTTTGCTTCGGGGAAAAGAGTTTTGATATATTCTCCCGCAACCTTGTTGGGTGCAATTGAATCTATGTTTATAATTTCGCCGTCGCTTCTTCGAACACCGATAAGGTCAAATTTTGTCTTTCGCTCAGGATTTTTTGCCCGGCAAAGAAAAACTTCCGCCCCCGGGAGAAGAAGTTCCTTCATTCTTCCGGTGTTCATAACGTGGCAGATTTCCTCTTTTCCGTCAATTTCGATATGGGCGATAAAACGGTTGGGGCGGCTTATGAATTTTCCGGAAACGACATTTTCATATTTCATAAACCTTCCCCCTGTTCGATTTTGTCTTTTTCAAAAGCAGAATTTATCGCATTGAGCACCCGCTTTTTATCTGCGGACCAAAGGGGCGCAACGAGGAATTTTTTGTTTCCGTCGCCGGTAAGGCGGTGAATCGTCATTGTTTTCGGAATCCTGCGGACACATTCCCCGAGAATTTTTATATATTCATCAAGCTCAAGAGTACTGAATTTTCCGGCGAGATAATCTCTTTCAAGGTCGGTTCCGGAAAGAACGTGGAGAAGCTGGAGCTTGATTCCGTCTGCCCCGCTTTTTCCGATATATTCCGCCGTTTCAAAAATCATTTCCGGAGTTTCGCCCGGAAGCCCGATTATCATATGAACGATAACATAAATCCCGGCTTTTTTAAGGCGCTCCACCGCCGAATCGAAAACCGGAAGTTCATAACCTCTTCGGATATATTCCGCGGTTTTCTGGTGGATAGTCTGAAGACCCAGTTCCACCCAGACCGGTTTTATTTTATTGAGTTTTGCGAGCAGTTCAATTGTTTCCTCCGGAAGGCAGTCCGGCCTTGTTCCGATGGAAAGCGCAACGATATCCGGGTGGCTTATGGCTTCGGAAAAAAGTTTTTCAAGCTTTTCAATGGGTCCGTAGGTGTTGGTATAGCTCTGAAAATAGGCGATATATTTTCCGGAAGGGTTTTTCTTAAAAACCCTTGCCTTCGCCTTTTCAATCTGTTCAAAAACGCTTCCGGAAGGTTTTTCGGCAAAATCTCCGGAACCGCCAAGGCAGAAAATACAGCCTTTTGTTCCAAGCTTTCCGTCCCGGTTCGGGCAGGAAAAACCGCTTTCCAGCGCAAGTTTATAAACCTTTCCGCCAAATTTTTCGCGCATTTCGTCGTTGAGCGAACGGTACATTCCGAAAAACCTCCTTCCGCAAAAAAATCTTAATAAAACATTAAGATTATCTTACCACAAAACCCGTTTACTTTGCCATAGAAAAAGGATATAATTTTTAAAAAAGGCCCCCTTGTTAAAGGGGGCTGTCACGCCATTAAGAACAAAAGCGTGACTGGGGGATTCATTTATAACCGGAAAGGAGAACAGGATATGAAAAAGATTTTTTATCTCCCGGCGATTCTTGCGGGAATCGCCTTTTGCTGGCTTTGGTTCAGCGGTATTTTCGGTTTTGAATGGTTCATTCTGATTCTTATGCTCTGCCTCAGCGGCTTTCTCCTTAATAAAGGAAAAATCTGGGGCGGAATTCCGGGAATCCTTGTGGGAATCCGTGTTATGCTTTGGGGAATCGAAGAACTCCCCCATAGACTGAATATGGGCAACGCCGTACCGAGAATTGAACCCACCTGGGAAAATTCCCAATGGTATATCTGGAATACGGAAATCGCCTGGGGAATTTATATCGTTCTTTTCTTTGTTCTTTGCGGCGTTTACGTTCTGATAAAAAAGATAGCGGAAAAAAGGAGAGCCGGAAATGAAAAATAGATTTGAAAAAATATTGTTCTATTCCGTTCCGGCAATTTTTGCTGCTTTGGTAATTTTTCTTATGATTTTAGGTATTCCGGAAATCTGGTTATTTCTTTTTCTGTACGTTCTTCCCTTTGCAATCGGAAGTTATCTCCTTGACCAGGGAAAAGCATTTGGCTGCTTTTACGGGATTTATTGGGGAATTAGTTTTGCTATGAATGCGTTTTTTGATTATCCGAGAAGAATCAATATGGGCAACGCCGGACCGAGAATTGAGCCCACCGCCGAAATGTATTGGCGATATTTCTGGAACTCAGAAATTATATTGTGGATCGTTTTCTCGCTTTTCTTCCTTGCCCTCGGAATTTATGTTCTGATAAAAAATCGAATGAGGGAAAGTAAGGATTCCCAAAGGGCAAGGCTCCTTTGTGTAAAGGTAGCACCCGACGAAGTCGGGTGAGGGATTGTAATTCCGTCCCTGCAAATGTTTCGATAACCCCCAAAAAAATCCTGCTTTCTCAAAAACATTTTCAAAAATTTTGCGTCTTTATATATGAAAGGAGGTCTTTCCGATGAAAATTTTTCCTCTTGCCGCATATACCTTTTCCCATTTTGCGGTGGATTATGTCTGTCTTCTGACTGTCCTCGATCCTTTCGGTATAAGAACGGAAATCCTCGGCGGAACCCAGACCTATGCCCTTTTTGTAATTCTTTATAACTTTCTTGCTTTTGGACTGCAAATGATAATCGGCGCTTTTTGCGACGAACACAGAAAATTTCCCGCAAGCGCCGTTGGCTGTGTGCTTGTTCTTATCGGGGTTCTTTGCTGCGCGTTCATCCCGGGACCTTATCCGGAATATGCCTTTAATCTCTGGGCTTCGGTGATTTTTGTCGGAATCGGAAACGCGTTTTTCCATGTTGGCGGCGGAATCGAAAGCCTTGTTCATTCCGGTGGAAAGCTTCGCAGAAGCGGTGTTTTTGTTTCCTCGGGTGCAATCGGCGTCGCCCTTGGAATTTATAACTGCTCAAGAACAACCGGCGGAATCGGTTTTATTGCCGCTCTGATGCTTTTCTGCGCAGCCATATGTCTTATAGCGCATTTAAAATATCCTGCAGAAAGCGAATCTGAGATAACCGGCGTTGCCAACGAAAAACTTGGAATCTGGATAGTCCTCGGTTTTGCGCTTCTTTCGGTAATAATCCGCTCCTTCGGCGGAACGGCAATTCCGATGGAATGGAAAACCACGGCGGAACTTGGGCTTCTTTCCGGTTCCGGCGCCTTCTTCGGAAAATTCATCGGCGGCTTTGCGGCGGATTTTTTCGGAGCAAAGCACACCGGAATAATAACTCTTCTGGTTTCCCTTCCGCTTCTTGTTTTCGGAAGCGGAAATATGATAATTTCCGTAATCGGAATTATCCTTTTCAATATGACAATGCCCATAACCCTCGGAATCGTTGCCCAGCGCCTTCCGAAAAACCCGGGGCTTGCCTTTGGATTAACAACTGCGGCGCTTCTTCTGGGCGCAGTTCCAAGCTTTTTTGCTGTAATAAGCGGAAAAACATTTTTGCTTGTTCCTGCGGTTCTTGTTTCCGCGGTCTGCATTTATTTTTCCGCTGAAAATAAAAAATCAATTGCGGAGGTGTAATTTATGTATCTTCTTGACGTTGCCGTTGGTCCGATGTATGCTGTAATCGGCGGAACTTTTCTTCTTATTGCTCTGGTCGTCGCCGGAATTGTTTTCGGTGCTGTGAAGCTTATTCAGTATGCGATCCGCAAAAACAAAAATAAGGGTGAATAAAAATGGAACTTCTTACAATTTTAATGGATATTGCGCCGATGCCGCCGGTTGAACCGAGCCTTTGGGCAAAATTTGTTGCGGCAATTTCCGCTTTTGTGGGCGGAATAGTCTGGAGCGCATATAAACTTATTCGAAAAGTAATAAAAAAGAAGGAGAATAAAAAATGAAAATACTTCTCGATTTAATTGCCCCAAGTCCTTTGGAAATTGCCTGGGGAATGTTTTCGATGGTCGTTCCGTTCCTTCTCGTTGCCGCGGTTGCAATCGTCGCGGTTATTCTAATAATCAAGGCGGTCAAAAAGAAAAAATGAAGGAAATTTATCTTCCAAAAGCTAAAAGCAGCAGGGATTTTGTGATAATCGGTTCCGAAAGCGGCTTTTGGGCAATGGTTTTTGCCGCCGCGGCACTTGCAATTATCGGCGTTTGCGCTATAATATTTATTATAAAAAAATCCCGCAAATAAGGAGAAAAATTATGGGAATAGAAACCATCGGAGTTTTTATACTTACATCTCTTATTTCCGTTTCCTTGATAACCTTTGTTTTCTTCGGACTCAGAGCACGGAACAGAAAAAAACACCCCACCAAAGAGGACGTTAAGGAAACGAACCGTCAGAGAAGAGAACGCGAAAAACTCAAACGCGAAACAAAACAAAAAGTAAATTCCTATATGAAAGGCGAAAAACCGAAGGAAACTGAAAACGTTCCCAACGGAAAACGCAGCGGAAAATATAAGAAGAAAAACAAAAAGAAATGAGTCCGTTTTTTATCATAATAAGAAATCTTCTGCTGACCGTGCTCATCGAAGGAGTTTTGGTGCTCGTTTTTGTAAAAAAGCGTGAAACCGTTTATCACAGCGTCCTTCTGAACATGCTTACAAACCCTTTGGTCAATCTTTTTTTGATTTTCTGGGCATCCTTCGTCGATCTTCCAAAAATCCCGTATTATTATTTGGCAACGGCTTTCTGTGAAGTTTCGGCTTTTGCTGCCGAAGGTTTTCTCTATTATAAAATGGGCGATTTCGGCATTAAAAAAGCGTTTTTTGCTTCTTTTCTGCTCAACGCCGCAAGTTATTCCTTCGGACTATTAATCGGATAAAAAAACAAAACGAGCACCGCAAAAAACGCGGTGCTCATTTTTTATAACAAAGAAAATCCCTCCACCGCGCGTACCGCAACGGTTCCCCTCCCTTTAGGCAAGGGAGGCATTTATATCGAAAAGATTCCATGGATATTCTTCCGGCGGCATAGAAACTGCCTCAACGTTTTCGCCTGTTATGGGGTGCTTAAAGAAAAGTCTTCTGCTCCAAAGGGCGGTTTCACAATGGTTATCACGGCTTCCGTATTTTCCGTCGCCCAAAAGGGGCATTTTTCTGCTCGCGAACTGAACGCGGATCTGGTGGGTCCTTCCGGTATGGAGCTTTATGAGCACGAGAGAAATTTTTCCGTGTTCCGGGTGCTGTGCGGTGCTCAGGACTTTATATTCAAGGCTTGCTTCCTTAACTCCTTTGCGTTCGCGTTTTACGACGAAGGTTTTGTTCTTTTGGGAATCCTTGAAAAGAAGATCCTTATAAACCCCTTCTGCTTCTTCCGGAACGCCTTTTATGACAGCAATATATTCCTTTTCAAATTCACGCTTCTGGATGGCTTCGGAAAGCTTTCCGGTGGCTTTCTGCATCTTTGAAAGCACCATTGCGCCTCCGGTATTGCGGTCAAGGCGGTGAACAAGATAGCAGGGCCTGCATACATGCTCCGAAGCAAGGGTTACGATATCCTTGCTTTTTCCGTCCGGTTCAGAAAGCACGTTCGCCGGCTTTTCAACTATGATTATAAATTTATCTTCATAAAGAACTTTCATAAAATCAACTCCGAAAACTTTCTTTGTTCATTATCACACAAATCTTTTCTTTGGTAAAGCCTTTTTGCCGAAATCTATTGAAAAAAATCTTATAAAAAGCTAAAATACATTTATAAACAACGCTTTCGGAGGTGTTTTTATGTCCGAAAAAGATTCTGTCAACGCCGCTCTTATTAACCCGGAAGACAGAGAGGAATATCACCGCAGCCTTGGCCTTACAAAAAAAATCGAATCCCGCAAGATAATCCTTGTGGGACGTTCCCGCTGCGGAAAAACCACCCTTATACGCAGACTCCACAACCTTGATATGAGTTATCACAAGACCCAGTCCATCGAGGCCTGGTCCGACGCCATCGATACCCCCGGCGAATATACCGATACCCCTTTTTTCAGCCGCGGCGCCGCCATAACTCCCGCATACGACGCTGATATCGTCTGTTTCTGCCATGACTGCGGAAACGACATCTGCCGTCTTCCCCAGATGTTTTCCATGAGCTTTGCGAAGCCCGTTATCGGAATAGTCACAAAAGCCGACAGCGAAGACGTTTCCACCGAACAGGCGGAACTTTTTCTCCATAACGCCGGCGCAAGACATATCGTTATTACAAGCTCTCTTACCGGAAGAGGAATTGAGGAACTTATCGATCTTATCAACACGATTGATTTGAACGATTATTGATTTTTAAAAAAACGGCGGTTTCCGCCGTTTTTTTGTTGCCCCGATTATTTTTCAGTGATATAATTCAGTTGTTCAATAAATTTTTAAAGCAGGAGGTTATTACCAATGGCAAAAGATTTTCTTCAAAGCAAATACCTGACCGTTGACACCAATGTAGAGATCCATTATATCGAAAAAGGCGAAGGCGACCCCATTATTTTCATTCCCGGTCTTACTTTTTCCGGCGATATTTTCAGGGCACAGGTCGAATATTTCTCCCAGAAATACCGTGCCATTGCCATTGACCCCAGAGGTCAGGGACTTTCCACCAAGGGAACTTCCGGCAATAACTATGTCACCCACGGACAGGATCTTGCAAAATTTATCGATACACTCGGTCTTGAAAACGTTGTTCTTGTGGGCTGGAGTACTGGAAACCTTGATACCTGGTCCTATATTGAACAGTTCGGCACCGAAAAACTCAAAGCCGCCGTTACCATCGATATGTCTCCCCTTCCTCTCCATCCAGACCCCGCATGGTGGACCGAAGGAACCATCGAGGAACTTTCCGAAGTTGCAAGCCGGGTACTCATAACTCCCGAAGGCACCCGCGAATTCTTCCGTGAATATGCCGAAGGAACCATGATCCAGCATCAGATGACCGAAGAAGAGGTAAGCTATCTTCTTGATATGTCCGGAAAAACTCCTTACTGGATTTGCGGCGAGCTTTTTGCAAGCGCAATTTTCTCCAATTATTACGACACCGCGCTTTCCGTAAGCCAGAATCTTCCGAGCCTTATGTTTATTGCCGAACACTGGGCAGATGTTGCTCAGCCTTTCTATAGCAAAAACTTCCCGGGAACCGAAACCTATGTTATGGGCGGCCACCTTATGTTCTTTGAATATCCCGCAAAATGGAACAGCGTTTTCGAAGAATTTATTGGAAGAATCTGATTCCGGAACAAAAAACAAGTCCCGTGCTCAAATGAGCACGGGACTTTTGTTTTCAATTATTTTTCAAGACGGAAACGTTTGTCTGTAAGAACAAGAACAAGAAGCATGATTCCGCTGAGAAGCATCATCGCCGTTCCCTCGGCAATCATTGCAATACCGGTTTCAGGGTTATTTTCGTCCTTTACGTTATATTCGTTTTCGAACTTGAGAACAAGCTGTTTTGCTGTGGGTTTTGTTTCGGTTTCTTTGTTTTCTTCGGTGTTTTCGACGTTTTCGGCCTCTTCAATATCTTTTCCGTCAAGATAGATCGTTGTTGCGGGCTTTCCGTCTTCGCCGCGATAAACAACAATCTCAAGTTCATAGACGGTATCGTCATATTTCATTCCTTCAAGGCCGTCGTTTCTTTCATAGACCTTATATTCGAAGATATGCCCGATATCGTTTTCGTGGAAGATGAGGTTGAAAGTCGCTTTACCGTTGATATCGGAAACCGCGGTTTCGCAATAGGCGCTTTCGTAATAATCGTCCACCCATTCAAGAACAAATTCAAATCCGGAAGGGCCGATTTCTTTATCTCCGCCGCTTACAACGGTTTTTTCAATGATGACCGGAACAAGAATTCCGCCTTCGGTCGGAGGAGTTACTTCCGGTTTATAAACGTTGGTAAAGCTGCAGTCTATTCCATTCGAGTTAAACATCTCTTTCGAAACGCCTGCGACGATCTCTTCGCCGGAAAGGGAAACGGAAACTTTGAATTCATGAACGGCAGTATCATAAACAACGCCTTTTTTGCCTCCGTTAACCTCCTTTACCCGGTAAGTAAAGGTCTTGCCGATGTCGTCTTTATCGAATTTTATCTCATCGGAATAAACACCGGCGGAATTAGTTTTTACCTTTTTGCTCTCGCCGCCGACTTCCTCAATTATAAATTCGAACTGGTCCGGAGTGATGTTTGCCAAAGCGCCGCCGACTACGGTTTTGGTGATGGTGACCGGAACAAAAACCGGATCCGGTTCCGGGCCGTTATAAACGTTGGTAAAGGCGGCGTTGATGGCTCCGCCTTCAATTCCGTTGAAGATTACACTTGTTACAACGGGTTTTTCGTCCTCATCAAGCTTTGCAACGATCTGGAGAGTGCTGAAATCCTCGTCATATTCAAATCCTTCGGCAGTTCCCTCAACTTCGCGGATGTGGTATGTATAGGTTTTCGGGGTGTTCGAAAGAACGTTGTTTTTGTTGAAAACAAGTTCTGCGGAGGTTCTTCCGCTTCCGGAGATTTTTGCGGCTGCGGCAACTTCTCCGGTTTCGGAATCAACGATCTCAAAATTGAATTCCGCGGAAGGAACAGCAAGAGAGGTTTTGTTCTCTATGATTTTTTCAATGTTCACAAGAACCGAAACTTCGTCTGCACCGGGATAGCGGTTTACGAACTGAACTTCGTTTGTTTCGATATCGTCAACGGTAACTTTGACTTCCGGAATGCCGTCGCCGTTTTCATCGGTAACGATGATTTTTATTTTATGAACGGTTTCGTCATAAACAAGTTCCGGATATCTTCCGTCCTTATACTGGATGATGTCAAGTTCAAGAACTTTGGTTTCGCCCTGGGCCGGAGCGGTTATTCCGTTTATAACAAAGCTTGCCTTACCGTTTTCGTCAGAAAATTCGCTTACAGGCATTCCGCTTCCGTCGCTGTTTTTAAGAACAAACTCAAAATCTTCAAGCGGCGTTCCGGGAACGTTGTTTTTAATGGTTGTGGAAACGTCGATTTTGACGCTTGTTGTGGGAACGGGCGGTTTTTCATATTTGTTGATAAAAGTAAGATTGATTCCGTTTGAAAAATCGCTTACTTCTTCACCGGCAACATTCACCGATGTAATAACAACTTTATTGTTTTTAACATCTGCGGTAACGGTAATTGTCTGCGGATCCGCATAGTCCATTCCATTAATGCCGCCATCCGTTTCAGAAACGATGTATTCAAAAGTTCCCGCTTCGGAAATTTCAAAAGCAACAGAAGCTTTTCCCTCGCTGTCGGTGGTCGCAGTTCCGAGAACCGCGCCGCTTTCGTTCTTTACGGTAAACTCAAAACCTTCGGCGGAATAGCTGTCGCCGGAAACGGTTTTTGTGATGTTAACTGTAAACGGCGCAGGAACGATTGTCGTGTCGGGTTTTATGTAAGTATTGACGAAGGTAAACTGGTTTGCGGAAGGAGTTGCGATGATGTTTCCGGCGCCGTCGGCAGTTACCGCAACGGTAAAGGTCTGGTCATCGGCATAGGTCATGCCTTCCATGGCAGGCTTTTCCTCGGAAATTTTATAGGTAAAGGTCTTTCCGATATCCTCTTTGCGGTATTTTATTTCAAAGCCGGTGTTTCCGTTTTCATCGGTAAAAAGATTGCCCGCAATAATTTCGGTGCGTTCGGAATCCGTTATATCCGAAACGCCGAAGACAAAATCTTTCGGGCCGATGTTTCCGCCGTTTTGGTTCTGAACTTCCTTCTTTATTCCGAAAGTTACCGAAACTTCCTCATCCGGAAGGATCGTCGGAACAAAAGTGTTAACAAGCGGATCGCTTTGAACGATTATAAAACCGTAAGTGGTCTTTGCTGTGGAAGTTATGAGCATTGCAAGACAAAGAAGCATTGCAACGTTTCTTAAAAGAAATTTTTTCACCATCGGCGAAGACCTCCTTTCACAAAAGAATATTTTTATAATAATGTTATATTAATATATTAATGCCTTTTTCAGCAATCAAAGGGTAAAAAACCTTTATTGGCCCCCTTGCCTAAAAGGGGGCTGTCAGCGAAGCTGACCGGGGGATTCTTTTTGCCCTTTGATTGCCGCCCGTTCGGTTAAGAACGGGTGGCAAAAAATTACTGGAAATCAGTTATTAGTAAACGTCAACGCCGTCAACAACTACGTTAAGTTTGTCGGTGCCCATGGAGTTTTTATTGCCCCAAAGAGTTGTATCGGTGATAATACCTTTATCGTTGATTTCATAACCGTTAACGGTGGTGTTATTAACGATAAGTTCATAGGATTTGCCGTAGTCATTGCCGATTTCGATAGCGGCTTTAAGGTCGGTAAGACCGCCGTTATCGTTGAAAGTGCAACCATTTACGGTAAGTTTGGTGTTTTCAGTTCCATAAAGGAGAAGAGCTTTACCGTCGGAGTTGAAGGTGCAGTTATTGAAAGTTGCGGTAGGTGCGCCCCAAGTCCAGATGTTATAAACATCACCACTTACGTTGAAGGTGCAGTTGTTAAATACGCTGTTGCCATAAAGGGTATAGGTTCCGTTGATGGTGCAGTTGTTATAAGTGCCGTTGCAACGAGCATAACCGGTATAGGTACTGCTGTCGGTGTTGATAACAACGTTTTCAAAAGTTACAGTTGCGCCGTCAAGGCTGTAATCGCATCCTTCATAGGAACCGTCGTCCTGAGTTGCGACAACGGTATCGCCGTTACCGATAATGGTAAGGGTTTTGCCCTTTGCGGAGTCGGGAATGATGTAGTTGCCGGAGCCGAGAACGACAGTGCTTGCGCCGCTTGTGATTGCTTCATCAAGTTTTTCAGTGGTGGAAACAGATTTTATGCCGCTTGCGCTATAAAGTACTTTATAGCCGCTTTCAAGCCACTGGAGTACATCATATTCAAAAGTACCGCCGTTGATGGTAAGTGCGGGAGCATCGCCATAATAACCGGAACCGATGGAAACAGTACCGCCAAGGAACATACCGCCATTGATGGTTATGGAAGTGTTTTCGTGGCTGTTGCCGTAGGAATAGGTATAAAGAACATTGTTATCAGTGCTGGTTTCTTTGGTGGACTGGAAAATACCATCGTTGATGGTTACGGTAATTGTAGGTGCATCTGCAGAACTGCTTCCGGGAAGCTGAATCCATGCAGGGGTTTTAGCTTTAACAAGACCGCCGTTCATAACGGACTCAACATTGTCCTGGTTGTATTTTGCAACACGGAGAGCACATCTGTCGCCGATGAGGGTACCGCCGTTAAGGGTGAATTTACCTTTGTTGTCAACAGCATAGCTTGCGCCGCCTTCGCTTCCGTTGGTAACAACAACGCCTTCACCGATTACAAGAGTACCTTCGTTGGTAATGGTGTTGGTTGCATAAGAGGGAATAGTACCGAGGTCGGGGTTTTCCGCAACAAAGGAAATGGTTCCTTCACCGGTAATTTCAAGTTCCGCTCCTGCTTTTACTTCAATAAGTTTAGAAGTGGTTTCGCTGGTAGATTTGCCGGAAAGAGTGTGTCCGTTGAGGTTAAGAACAGCATCTTCTGCGATAGTAATGGATTTATCGTTAAGTTCAACGTCAGCAGTAAGCGCTACGCTTTCGCCTGCTTCAAGAGCTGCGGAAAGTTCTTCAGCGGTTGCAACAAGAACTGCTTCATCATATTCTGCGTTAAGCTGAGCCCACTGGCCGATGTATGCATTGTAAGCTGCTTTTACGTCTACAAAATCTTCTGCCTGAATTGCGTATGCAGCTACATACATTTTCGGTGCACCGTCGGTTTCGGTGTTCCAGTTAAGAGCAGTTGCATTTCCATTCTCAACAAGGTTCCAGTTTCCATCGGGATCGATATCAACTTTTGCGGAAAGAGTTACGGATTTGGGGCCGGCAATTTCTTCGCCTGCTTTAAGAACTTCTTTATAAAGATATGCAACGGTGGTATAGCCATCGGGAACATTCTTTTCAGTAATGTTTTCTTTTTTATCAAAACCGTTTGCGTCAAGTTCAACATTAATAGCTCCTGCAAGATTTGCCGGAACAGCGTAGGTATAGAATACCCAAGCATCATTATCGCCAACGTTTTTGATTTTTACGTCTTTGTCAATTTCAACGCCGGGAAGAAGTTCAGCGCCCTGGGAGAAATTTTCGGTAAGCTCAATATCAACGTTGCCAACAGTGAAAACGTTGACTTCGGAATCTCTGTCGGTGAGGTAAGCAAGGGTGCCGCCGATTCCGGCGCCAACGCACATTACCATAACAAGAAGAAGAGCAAGAAATTTTTTCATTTTTTCTGCTTCCTTTCGGATAGGGTTTTTTATCAACCTTACCGAAAGGGAAGGTTGATTTTGCCGTAGGCAAAATCGCTTCCCGTTTCGGTTCGTTTGTGCTTTTTTTATTATAATTATTTATTCCTTATTATTAAGGATTCCGGAGGAAAGAACGCCGACCGTCGCTTCGATTTTTATGTAACCGGTATCGCCAACCTTTTCCCAATCAAGATGCTTTATCTCGCCGTTTTCAACAACAACCATTTCTCCGTCAACGATATCGATTCGGGAATCAAGGGTAAAGCTGAAATCGGAAAGGGTATAGCATTTTTTTGCGGAAAGGGTCTTCGTAAATTCATAGCCGTTTTTTGTCCAACCGTCGGCGGTAATATCGATTACCGGTTCGCCGTTAAGGGTCGGAACGGCGAATTTAAGGGTAACGATCGCATCGTCTGCGCCGGTTGTAATATGAATTGCGGAGCCGTCTGCGGCTACTCCGGGAAGAAGTTTAATTCTTTCGCCCGCCGCAATTTCAACGTTTGCGCCGGTGCTTTCGGTAACAAAAACGTCGGTCGCAAGGGATCCGGTTGCGCCGTTTTGGATTGCGTAAGTTCCTCCAATGCTGACGGAGAAGCACATTATTAAGACGAGCACAAGTGCCGCGAGTTTTTTCACAGTTCTTTTCCGTCCTTTCATAAGAGATTTTTTTAATGG
>JAZQBJ010000151.1:0-4169 GCA_045545715.1 Oscillospiraceae bacterium | reverse complement strand
AAATAGAAAAAAGGGGGTATTTATTATCCTATCAACGAACCATCATGATACCGCCATCGACGGAAATGGTCTGGCCGGTCATGAATCTGGAGCTGTCGCTTGCTGCAAAAGCCATAACGGGAAGGAAGTCTTTGATCGGGTCGCCCATTTCGCCGCCGATGCAGAGCTCTTTCATAGTTGCGTCATGAACTGCAAGCTGTTCGGGAGTCATCATGGCTCTCATCTGTTCATACATGGGGGTTTTGATGCAGGGAGCGATCATATTTACGCGGATGTTATATTTCATCCAGTCTTTTGCAAGGGTTCTGGTCCATGCGGTTACTGCGCCTTTGGATGCGCCGTAATGTGCCTGGCCGGGGCTGCAGATATATGCGGAAGCGCTGGTGAAGTTGATGATATTGCCGCCGTTTTCTTTCATATAGGGGAACACGGCTTCGTTGGTGAGGAAAGTTCCGTCAACGTTTACTGCGAAAACTTTTTTGAAATCTTCGAATTTGATGAGTTCTGCCGGGCAATGAGGGCCGATGCCTGCTGCGTGAACAAGAACATCGATTCCGCCGAGATATTCAGCTGCTTCGTCAATGCCTTTTTTAACTTCTTCTTCGTTGGAAACGTCAACATGAATGTATTTTGCGCCGGTTTCTTCTGCAACGCCTGCTGCTTTTTCATCAAGGATATCGAAGAAAACGATTTTTGCGCCGAGTTCGGTAAAACCTTTAACTGTGATTTCGCCCATTCCGTTTGCGCCGCCGGTTACAACAATTCTTTTTCCGTCAAGTCTTTCCATAATAAAATCCTCCTGTTCATTTTAGCTGTATTTTTATTAACAGCTATATCGGTTTTATTATAGCGCACTTCTTATACATTATAAAGAACAAATTGGTGCTTATGCTTGCACCCAAAGTGCGAATAGTTTATTTTCACAAGTATCCTGCGGGATTATCTATTGACAAAATATAATTCCGGGGGCAAAATATATTAAGTATTTTAATTATTTTGGCGAGGTACTTTATGCCCGGAACAGGAACAATAATAAACGTGATTGCGATAATCCTCGGCGGTGTTTTTGGAATTCTTTTTGGAAAAGGACTTTCCGAAAGACACCGGGATACCCTTTGCAAGGCATGCGGAATCTGTGTTCTTTTTATCGGAATAAGCGGCGCTCTTGAAGGGATGCTCACCGTAAACGAAAATTCGGTAAAAAGCGGCGGAACAATGCTTATAATTGCATGTCTTGCCCTTGGCGCACTTATCGGTGAAAGTCTTAACATTGAAGACCGGTTTGAAGCGTTTGGCGAATGGCTCAAAATGAAAACCGGCAACGCAAAAGACAAAAAATTTGTTGAGGGTTTTGTAACCGCTTCGCTTACCGTATGCATCGGAGCAATGGCAATAGTCGGTGCTATTCAGGACGGAATTCTCGGTGATTACTCCGTTCTTGTTACAAAGGCAATTCTTGACCTTATAATAATCATGGTGATGACCTGTTCCTGGGGAAAAGGCTGTGCTTTTTCGGCAATTCCCGTTGGAATTTTACAAGGCGGCGTAACCGCTCTTTCTTCACTCTTAAAACCGGTCATGACTCCGGAGGCACTTGCAAACCTTTCGATGATAGGCTCAATTCTTATTTTCTGCGTTGGACTGAACCTTGTCTGGGGAAAGAAAATAAGGGTCGCGAATCTTCTTCCGGCGATCGTTCTTGCGGTTATTGCGGCTTTTTTGCCTTTTGAATTTTAAAATTTTTTTAGGAGGAATTATATATGAGAAAAAATTTCGGTGCAAAACCCATGGTTTACCCCATGCCTGTTTTTATTCTTGCTGCCTATGATGAAAACGGCGTTCCCTGCGCAATGAATGCCGCCTGGGGCGGAATTTCCGGTTCCGAACAGATCACCATGTGCATAAGCCCCAACCACAAAACCACCAAAAACGTTCTTGCAACCGGTGCTTTCACCGTCAGCATGGCTGACGCCGCTCATGTTGTTGAATGTGACTATGTGGGCGTTGAATCCGGCAACAAAGTTCCGGATAAATTTGAAAAAGCTGGCTTCCATGCAACAAAATCCGAATTTGTAAACGCTCCCCTTATCGATGAACTTCCCATGGCAATTGAATGCGAACTTGAAAGCTACGATCCTGAAACCCATGCGATGGTCGGAAAAATAATCAACGTCTGCGCAGATGACAAAGTCCTCAATGAAGAAGGAAAAATCGACCCGGCAAAGCTTCGTCCCATCACATATGATGCCGCAAACCACAAATACGTTGTTCTCGGTGAAGCAGTCGGAAACGCTTTTTCTGACGGAAACAAAATAAAATAAAATAAAAAAAGGACGGCAGCAGCCGTCCTTTTTTAATGCAGTGTTTTATTTAAGTCTTATTTCCATAAGCACCGGATTATGGTCGGAAAACTCAAAACCTTTGTCAAGGGTCTTTACCGAAACAAGTTCGACGTTGGGAGAAACGATGAACCCGTCGATAACATAATGCTGGGCTGTTTCTTTTTCATAAGGCTTGTTGAGCAGACGGCAGGTCGGAACGGTTTCATCAAAAACGTAGTTCCAGCCTTCCGGAAGGTCTTTTTCTTCAAGAACGCCCGGTTTCCAAAGTTCGGCGGTAAAAATCGGATATTTTTCTTCCGTTTCCGGGAACATCTGGTTAAAATCTCCGCCGGCGATTACGTAGTTTCCTTTTTCATATTCGGATTCAAGAACTTCCCAAAGCATCTTTGTCTGGGCGATTTTTCCTTCGCCGTCGTCATAAGCTTCAAGATGAAGGTTAACTGTAACAAGCTGTTTGTCCGTTCCTTCAATATCGGTATAAGTTACAAGCAGACAGCGTTTGAGATTTGCGGCGGAAACGGGCCAGCTGAAAGGGCAAGGAAGGGAAATTCTCTTGCTGACAACCATATCAAGGTTCGAGTTGGTGATGATTCCGCTTCTGACTTTTCCGATGGGCGGAAAAGGATAGGGAACAAAATCGCATTTATAATTCAGCGCTCCGGCAAATCTTCCGCCGTAGGAATCCCTTAATCCATAATAGGAATCCACTCCGAAACTTCTTGCGGAATCAAAATCCGCCTCCTGTATAAAAACAACGTCTGCCCGGGCATCACTGATAATTTCGGTGACTCCTTCAAGATTTTTGAGCACCAGTTCTTTATCTCCGTTACGGACATTTTTGCCGCCGTCCATAAAGAAATCCGATTCTTTTCCAAGGTTGCAATAACCGATATTAAAAGTGAGCACACGGATAGGTTCTCCTATGACCGTGGTCTTGGGTTCTTCCGGAAGACTTAGTGAAACCGGAAACGCTTTAACGGGCTCGGGCCTGTATTCCGTCACGGTGAGCCAGCCGACAAACCCAGCCGCAAAAACGAGCACCGCGCCGATGAGCATTCCAAAAATTTTGAGCACCGTTTTGATTTTCTGTTTCATGAGCCTTCCTCCAAATTATTTTTCTGGCATTATTATAAATATATTTAGAGTAAAATGCAATATCCTGCAAAAAATCAGAAATTTCCTATTGACAAACCGCATCAAACCGTGTAAAATATCACCTTGTCAAACAAATAATGCCTTATCAAGAGCGGCTGAGGGACAGGCCCTTTGAAGCCCGGCAACCTGCATTTAGTGTGTGGTGCTAATTCCTGCGGATAAAATCCGAAAGATGAGGAACGGTAAAATTGTTCTTAACAAGCGCCCGTTCTTCGGGCGCTTTTTTGTTGACCTAATTCGACTTATATATAACAAAAGAGAAAGGAAAATTTTTATGAGCAGACATTTATTTACTTCCGAATCTGTTACCGAAGGTCATCCCGATAAAATCTGTGACCAGATCTCCGACGCCATTCTTGACGCACTTCTTGAAAAAGATCCTTCTTCCCGCGTTGCATGCGAAACCACCTGTACCACCGGTATTGTTTCCGTAATGGGAGAAATCACCACCAACGCATACGTCGACATCCAGGAGATCGTTCGCGAAACTGTTCGCGAAATCGGTTACGACCGCGCAAAATACGGTTTTGACTGCGACAGCTGCGCAGTTATCACCTCCATCGACAGCCAGTCCGCAGACATTGCTCTCGGCGTTGACTCCGCAGAAGAGCAGAAAGAGGGTTCCGCAGCCGAAGAAGATACCACCGGTGCAGGCGACCAGGGCATGATGTT
>JAZQBJ010000150.1:0-4424 GCA_045545715.1 Oscillospiraceae bacterium | reverse complement strand
TTAAACTTTACATATAACAACTTTATCATAACAAACGAAATTAAAAAAAGCCGCAGCGTTTGCGGCTTTTTTTAATAATAACTCATGCGTTTTTTCTTGATATAATTATTAAACAATTTATATATAACATATATAATTACAACTACAACAAGAAATATCGTTTGAAATATGACGGAATCACTTCCCTGTGCCATAATATCCGTCCAGAGTCTGTCCGTCAGTGCGCTGGTCTCTTTCGGAAGAGTAAGAAAAGCGTCAAGAGAACTTATAAGCTCATCATCCGGATATGCAATTTCATTTTCTACCAGTTCTTCATCAAGGAGCTCCATTGCACCCATATGAGGGGTAGAATAACCTACGTAATAGCTGTTTGCCGCTGCAACGGTGGATTCGCACATATAGTTTATGTACATTTCTGCTGCTTCTTTATTTTTTGCGCCGGTGGGAATGCACATGGAATCTATGAAAATACTTGTGTTTTCCGGAATGAAGAAATCAAGATCTTCGTTCACATCCATCATAAGGACAGCGTCGCCGTTATAATATGGAGCAACTGCCGCTTCCCCGCCCTCCATTTTGTCATAGATCTCGTCCATAACGTATGCCTGAACGAGAGGTTTCTGTGCACGAAGATGTCCGGCAGCTTCTTCAATTTCCATTTGGTCGGTTGTATTAAAATCATAACCAAGGTCAAGAAGCGAAAGTGCAAAAGCATCCCTTGAGTTTGAAAACATAAGCATGTTATCAGCATATTTTTCGTTCCAGAGGATATTCCATCCGGTAAGATCCTCTTCATCGACCATTGTGGTGTTGTAGATTATTCCAACAACGCCCCAATACATCGGTACTGAATATGCATTATCCGGATCAAAGTTTGTGTTTTTATATTTCTCATCGATGTATTTATAGTTCGGAATATTGTCGAAATCAAGTTTCTGAAGCATTCCCTCGCCTATCATTTTTCCGATCATATAATCGGAAGGAACGATAACGTCATAATTTGTTCCGCCGCTGCGAAGTTTTGTATAAAGCTCTTCATTGGAAGAAAACAAAGTGTAATTGACCTTGATCCCTGTAAGTGCTTCAAAATCTTCATTTACGTCAAGGAAATTTACTGAATCGTTTGCAACATATTCTCCCCAGTTGTAAACGTCGATTTCTATTCCCTGTCCCTGAAATTTCTGATAATAATCAAAATCTTCGACTTCGGTGGAATAGCCTTCCGCTTCGCTGTAGTATCCGAAAGAAGAAACTGCAGAAGCCATAATTATAATAACAGCCAAAGTAAGTGCAATAAATTTTTTCATTTATGCCTCTCCTTTCGCCATATTAAGTTTTTCTTCTTTTTTCTCTTTTCTTGCTCCGTTGATATTGACAAGAAGCAGAATAAAAAGTACAACCACAAACATTATGGTGGAAAGAGCATTGATTTCCGGACTTACTTTCATTCTTACCATCGAATAAATTACAACGGAAAGGGTCTGGGAATCTGCCGCGCTTGTGAAAAAGCTTACGGCAAAATCATCGAATGAATAGGTAATCGAAAGAAGAAAACCCGCTGCGATTCCGGGCATAATTTCCGGAAGAACAACTTTTCTGAAAGCCTGGGATGGATTGCATCCAAGGTCAAGGGCCGCGTTATAAACATTTTTATCAAGCTGACGAAGTTTAGGAAGAACGTTAAAAATAACTATAGGCACATTAAAAGTAATATGTGCAAGAATAAGGGAAGTAAATCCAAGTTCCAGTCTGATAAAAACAAAAAGGAGCATCAGCGAAACACCGATTATGATATCCGGATTCATCATCGGAATATAAGTTATGTTGAGCAAAAGTGACTGAAGTTTTTTGCTCATTGCGTTGATTCCGATTGCGGCAAGTGTTCCAAGGATAACTGCGCATACACCTGCAACAAGCGCTACAATAAGAGTATTTCTGAATGCTGTAAGGATTATATCGTTTGTAAAAAGCTTTTCATACCATTTGAAAGTGAACTCGGTAAAAACAGTACGGCTTTTTGCGTCATTAAACGAAAAAACAATGAGAACCGCAATGGGAAGATAAAGAAACGCATAAATAATGCCGACGTAGAATTTGGAAAGGATCTTCATACTACCATTCTTCCCTCCTTCTCCACATTATCGGAATCGAACTGATTCATTACGCTCATACAGATGAGAATGATTATCATAAGAATGAACGAAATTGCGGAACCGAGGTTCGGGTTGTAGCTGTTGCTGCTGAACTGCATTTCGATAAGGTCACCTATCATAAGTTCGGAACCTCCGCCGAGCATTTTGGAAATGATAAAAGTACTTACCGAAGGAATGAAAACCATCGTGATTCCGGTGCTTATTCCAGGAAGGCTTTGAGGAAGAGTTACATGGAAAAAAACCTGAAAAGGATTTGCTCCGAGATCCTGTGCTGCCTGGACCAGAGAATGATCCATTTTCATCATAACGGTATAAAGCGGAACAATCATAAAAGGAAGATAGTCATATACCATTCCGAGAACGACTGCGCCTTGTGTATTTATCATTTCAAAAGGGCCTATTCCGAAAATTCCGAGGAAACGGTTAAGAAGACCGTTGTTTTCGAGAATAGTCATCCATGAATAGGTTCTGAGAAGGAAGTTCATCCACATCGGAAGCATGATGAGCATGAACATAGTTCTTCTTATATTGCTTGTTTTTCTCGACATTATATATGCAAAAGGATATCCGAGACCAAGGCAGATAACAGTTGCAACAAAAGCAAGAAAAAGCGATTTTATAATTACCGGAACATAATCGCCTACGCGGATTATGTTCTGAATAGTAAACTCTCCTGTATTAGTGGTGAACGCAAAATATGCAACCATTATAAGGGGAATCACAATGAATATCGCCATAAAAACGATATACGGAAAAGCAGGATAACGGGATTTTGTCATTTTTCTTCCTCCGCCATCTTATGCATAATATGAATGTCGTCCGGAATTACGGAAAGTCCAACCTCCCTGCCCGGTTCTTCATAAAGGGTGGAATGGATTTTCCAGTTAAAACCGTTTGTATCAACAACAACGATTTCGTAATGGACACCTTTAAATATAATGCTTTCAACTTTTCCGGTAATCTGTCCTTTTTCCGGCTCGGAAATTTTGATATCTTCCGGGCGGATTACAACATCGACGTTTTCATTTTCTTCAAAACCAAAGTCAACGCAGTCAAAATCTCTTCCGGCGAAATTAACAAGATAATCCTTTTTCATAATGCCATCGATAATGTTGGATTCACCTATGAAATCCGCAACAAAAGCGTTGATCGGTTCATTATAAATGTCGATAGGAGTACCGATTTGCTGGATTTCGCCGTCGCGCATAACAATAACGGTATCGCTCATGGTAAGAGCTTCTTCCTGGTCATGAGTGACATAAATGAAAGTGATTTTTGTTTCGCGCTGGATTTTCTTGAGTTCGATCTGCATTTCCTTACGGAGTTTGAGGTCAAGAGCGCCTAAAGGTTCATCAAGAAGAAGAACCTGCGGTTTGTTGATAAGAGCTCTTGCGATAGCAACACGCTGCTGCTGACCGCCGGAAAGAAGGTTAACGTCACGGCGTTCATATCCGCGCATGTTAACGAGATCGAGCATTTCAAAAACTCTGTCTCTGATTTCTTCATCCGGAACTTTTTTAAGACGAAGTCCGAAAGCTATGTTTTCATAAACGTTCAGATTCGGAAAAAGCGCGTATTTCTGGAATACGGTGTTGACTTCCCTTTTATATGGCGGAAGATCGTTGATTCTTTTTCCATCAAAAAAAACGTCCCCGCTTTTGGGATTTACAAAGCCTCCGATAATACGCAAAGTGGTTGTTTTACCACAGCCGGAAGGTCCCAGAAGTGTGACGAATTCGTGGTTGCGGATATCGAGATTAATATGGCGAAGAACACTTTCTCCGTCAAATTCAACAACAATATCCTTTAAACTTATAATGGTACTATTTTCCATTCTGCATCCCCCTTTTGCGGATTCAAGTCACGCAAGGTAAAAACAGGATCACCGGCCGCAGCCTCACCCATTTTTCATACTGCTTTTTACAGCATGGCCGCATTGCAATGAAAGATTTTGCAATGCGTGTTAAAAACCTGTCGACCCACCGCTTTCCTCTTGGAACCGACCCCGCAAAAGAGTGTTTTGTTCTAAACGTTGCCGCGCATAAGTATCTACCGCTGTGCCCGGTTTTAGAAGGCTCCCGCTTGAAAGCAGTGTTTCATATGACAAAAAATTCCGGTCTAATCAATTCGTTTACGTTTTCTATCGCGGCTTTTCCAAAACGGTTTTGCTGCGACAGTTCCACCTCCTTCTGACCGAAGGTTTTTTGTCAAACAACAGATGCAAAAATAACATTATAAATATACCATATAAAATGTTTTTGTCAATAATTA
>JAZQBJ010000149.1:0-2772 GCA_045545715.1 Oscillospiraceae bacterium | reverse complement strand
AAAAAAATGGGGGGATTCAATAAAGAGGGGCACTCTTTTTTTGTCAACAACTATTTAGAAGTTTTTCTAAATAGTTGTTGACAAGGGCGGAACGAATATGTTATATTCTATTTAGAAAAAAATCTAAATAGCTTGGAGGCGAAGATATGACCGAAGAAAAAATCATAATCGGAGAAGGAACGGAATTTCCGCTTAACGGAATTCTGACCTTGCCGGAAAATCCTGAAAAACCGGTTCCGGCGGTGGTTTTTGTTCATGGTTCCGGTTCAAGCAATATGGACGAAAAAGTTATGAAACTTACCCCTTTCAAAGACCTTGCAGAGGGCCTTGGAAAGCACGGAATCGCTTCGATAAGATATGACAAGAGAAGTTTTGCTCACGGAAGAAAGATGCTTAAAAAAGGCAGTCTGACAGTCAGGGAAGAGGTTATCGAAGATGCGGTTCTTGCTTCCGAAATGCTGAAAAATGACCCGAGGATCGATTTGGAAAATGTGTTTATTATAGGTCACAGCATGGGCGCAATGCTTGCGCCGAGAATCGATTTTGAAGGCGGAAACTTCAAAGGGCTTATCCTTATGGCAGGAACTCTCGATACCCTTGAAGAGGTCCTTTTCCGTCAGCTTGAAGAAATGAAGAACGGAAAGAGTAAAATTATGAGCTGGGTGGCTTCCGCCCAGGATAAAAAATTCCGTAAATCCTTTGAAAATCTTTACGAACTTTCTGACGAAGAAGCGAAAAAAATCCCTTATGCGGGCGGGGTTAGCCTTTATTATTTTAAGGAAATGGGCGAACACCGCGCAGAAGATTATCTTGGAAAAACAGAAAAACCGGTTCTTATAATGCAGGGAAGCCGCGATTTGCAGGTAAATGTCGAAAGAGATTTTGGCGGATACAAACGCGCTTTCGGCGAAAGGGATAATTTCAGTTTCCGGCTTTATGAAGGGCTGAACCATTGTTTTGTTCCGGCGCTTTATGACGATATTTCCAAAGCAACGAAGGAATTTTCTGTCGAGCGCCATATCGGCGAAAACGTGATTTCAGATATTGCCGGCTGGATTTTGAAAAACTGCTGAAGGAAGAGGGCCAAAAATGAAAAAATATTTTGCCCCGATTCTGGTATCGGTTTTGATGATAATTTATTTTATAGTTTATTTCAGCGTTTTAATAATGCTGATTGAAAACCTTGTTTTCAAGGTTTTGCTTGGAATAATTCCCGCAATTTTCAGCGGAATTATGATATTTGTACTTATTGAAAGAATTAAAGAAATAAGGAGCGGAGAAGAAGATGATCTTGGTAAATACTGATTACATCACCGGAAAAGAACTTGAAATGCTCGGACTTGTTTGCGGAAGCACTATCCAGACCAAAAATATCGGAAGAGATATTACCCAAAGTTTCAAAACTCTTGTCGGCGGGGAGCTTAAAGCCTATAACGATATGATGAACAAAGCACGCGCCCTTGCAACAAAGCGCATGGTTGAAGAAGCGGAAGCAAAAGGTGCGGACGCAATTATCAATATCCGTTATTCGTCTTCCGCAATAATGCAGGGCGCGGCAGAAGTTGTTGCATACGGAACTGCTGTAAAATTTATCTGAGGTGAGTTAAAATGAGCTTTGTAGAAACTTTCAAGGCTCTTTCCGACCCGGCAAGAAGAGAAATTCTGCTGATGCTTAAAAACGGAAGAATGTCCGCGGGAGATATTGCTTCCCGTTTTGATATGACCGGAGCGACGGTTTCCTACCATCTTTCGGTTTTAAAAAAAGCGGACCTTGTTTATGAAACAAAGCAGAAAAACTTTGTTTTTTATGAACTCAACACCTCTGTTTTTGAGGAAATAATGCTCTGGTTTGCCCAGTTCAAAGGAGAGAACAGCGATGAAAATAAATAAAAAACTGCTTGCTATAACAACGGTATTGATTCTTTTGCCGATGGTGATCGGACTTATTTTCTGGGAACAGCTTCCGGCGGAAATTGCGACCCATTGGGGAAACGATAATCAGCCGAACGGCTGGAGCAGCAAACCCATGGCGGTTTTCGGAATTCCCGCAGTGATTGCGGCACTCCATTTTTTTTGTCTTATCGTAACCTTTGCGGACCCGAAAAAGAACAATATCGGCAAAAAAGCCATCGGAATCGTTTACTGGATTCTTCCGGTAACATCGCTTTTGGTAATGGGTTCAACCTATGCCTATGCCCTTGGAATGAAAGTTGACATCGGCATGATCTGCTGTCTGCTTATTGGAATAATTTTTATCGCTCTCGGAAATTATATGCCGAAGGCAAAACAGAATTTTACCTTTGGATATAAACTGCCATGGACTTTATACAGCGAAGAAAACTGGAACAAAACCCATCGCCTTGCGGGCTGGATAACTTTTATATGCGGAATTCTGTTTATTCTTAACGCATTTATACTTTCCGAATATATTCTTTTTGCCTGTGTTGCGGCAATATTTGTTCCGATAATCTATTCCTACGTTCTTTATAAAAAAGGAATATAAAAAATGCCGGCTTTGCCGGCATTTTTTTATTCTTCTTCGATTCTGTATCCGTCAATATGGACGAATCTCACGGCGGAGATCGCATAGCTCGAAAGAGGTCTGCAGGCGCAATCGTAAGAATGTGCGGCGATTTTTACCGAATCAAAAGTCGGGCGGTCGCCGTCAACCGCGGTTATAACCGGGGTGTGCTGCCAATCCTGGGTATCGATAATTAACTGCGCTATGTCGCCGGGTTCAATTTCATCAATTCCGACTTCGTGACCGAAAGG
>JAZQBJ010000148.1:0-9991 GCA_045545715.1 Oscillospiraceae bacterium | reverse complement strand
ATAAAGCTCATATTTTTCGCCATTAAGCTCAAATCGGCCCTCTTTTATGCGGTTTCCTACCCTTCCGATGGTCGCGCCAAGATAGCAATCTCCCGAAACATATTCTTCGATAGTATCGTGTCCGAGAACGACATCAACCGGTTTTCCGTTTTTATCCGGAACTATTATCGATTGAATTGTTGCGCCGTAATCAAGAATTTTTGCTGCAAAACCATTTTTGTTGATAAGCGTCCAGCGAAAAACTTCCGTTCCGTCCGAAAGCGTTCCAAATGGTTCTTTAAAAATTTCCATAAAATCCGCCTTTGCAGTAAATTTTCGGTTTTATTTTTGTTTTCTTGCAAAATCCCATGCACTTTTGCACATATCTTCAAGAGTATGGGTTGCTTCCCAACCGAGAAGAGTTTTTGCCTTTTCGGCGTCTGCCCAGAAAGCAG
Organism: Oscillospiraceae bacterium; assembly: GCA_045545715.1. Classification (GTDB taxonomy): domain Bacteria; phylum Bacillota; class Clostridia; order Oscillospirales; family Ruminococcaceae; genus UMGS1668. Next base: position 9,557 of record JAZQBJ010000148.1, on the reverse strand, counting down.
GAAGGTCTCCTCCCCTTCTTGGGCCGATAACATAAGGAAGTTCCATATCATTTGCTTTGTCAAAAGCTTTGACAAGTTCCATAACGGAAACGCCGTTTCCTGTTCCAAGGTTGATTGCTTCAACGCCCTCTTTGTTTTCGGCATATTCAAGAGCTTTGAGGTGGCCGATGGCAAGATCCACAACGTGCAGATAGTCGCGCTGGCAAGTGCCGTCCGGAGTGGGATAATCATCACCGTAAATGGTCAGCTTTTCAAGCTTACCGGCGGCAACACGGCTGATATAGGGCATAAGGTTGTTCGGAATACCGTTCGGATCATCTCCGAGAAGACCGGATTCGTGGGAACCGATCGGGTTGAAATAACGAAGAAGGATCGCGCAATAATCCGGATGTGCGGTAACATAGTCAGTAAGGATTCTTTCGATCATTACCTTTGTCCAGCCATAGGGACTGGAAGATTCAATAGCCTTCATATCCTCTTTGTAGGGATAGGGATTATTGGGGCCATATACGGTTGCGGAAGAGGAAAATACAAATTTTTTGCATCCGAATTCTTCCATAACTTCCATAAGAGTAAGAGTGCTGTCAATATTGTTACGATAATATTCAAGAGGAATTTTAACGCTTTCGCCAACTGCTTTATATGCGGCAAAGTGAATAACCGAATCTATCTTCTGTTCGGAAAAAACCTTGCGCATAGCCTCTTTGTCCTTGCAGTCAACTTTATAAAAAACAGGACGTTTTCCCGTAATTGTTTCAATTCTGTCTATAACGTCTTCCTTTGCGTTGGAAAGGTCGTCAACTATGATAGGTTCATATCCCGCATTGATAAGTTCAACCACAGTATGACTTCCGATATATCCGGCACCGCCGGTTACAAGTACTTTCATCATTATGCCTCCTTGTTAACAGTATCTATAAAATCAATGAATGCAGTTTTTCCTTCTGGCGTGTTTTTATAAACTCCCGCATCTTCAAGAACTTTTGCAAAAACCTTTCCGGTTTCTTTAAGGATTATATCAAATGCATTTTCCTTTGTAAAGACATATTCTTTTTTAAGTTCAGAAAGCCATTCGGCATGTTTTGCAAGGTTTTCGTCGCCGGAAATATCTTCTCCGGAAACTGCGGCTTTTGCAAGATCGCTCAGTTCTTTTTTCAGTCTGCTGGGAAGCACAGCAAGACCCATTACTTCGATAAGACCTATATTTTCTTTTTTGATATGGTGTTTATCCGCATGAGGGTGAAAAACTCCAAGAGGATGTTCCTCTGTTGTAATATTGCAGCGAAGAACAAGGTCAAGTTCATAATTCTCTCCCCTTCTGCGTGCAATAGGAGTTATAGTGTTGTGCGGCTGACCATCGGAAAAAGCGATCACGCCAACTCTTTCATCGCTGTAACCTCTCCAAAATCCAAGGATTTTATCCGCAAGTTCAGCAATTCTCGAAGAATCTGCTCCGCAAAGACGTATAACGCTCATGGGCCAGTTAACAATTCCGGCCTCAATATCTTCAAAGCCTTTGAAAACAACTTTTTCCCTGACCAGGGCTTTTTCCATGGCAAAAGTATAATGCCCGCCCTGAAAATGTTCATGGCTGAGGATAGAGCCGCCGACTATCGGAAGATCTGCATTTGAACCCACAAAATAATGAGGAAAGATCCTTACAAAATCCAGAAGTTTTTCAAAAGCGGATTTGTCTATCTTCATCGGGATATGATTTTCGTTGAGCACGATGCAGTGCTCATTATAATAAACATAAGGAGAATATTGCAGACACCATTGAGCACCGCAGATTTTTATCGGAATGATCCTGTGGTTTGCTCTTGCCGGATGGTTCATTCTTCCGGCATAGCCTTCGTTTTCGCAGCAAAGCTGACATTTAGGATATGCTGTCTGGGGAGCATTTTTTGCCGCCGCAATTGCCTTCGGGTCTTTTTCCGGTTTTGAAAGGTTTATGGTAACATCAAGATCACCGTATTCACACGCATATTTCCAGCGCATGTCTTTCTTTATGCGGTAACGGCGGATATAATCCGTATCGCAGGAAAATTTATAATACCAATCCGTTGCTTCAACCGGATCGTTTTCATATTTTTCCCAGAATATTCTGACAACTTCTCTCGGCATGGGCGTAACGGCACCCATTATTCTTGTATCAAAAATATCTTTTGCGGTTATGTTGTCGTCACAAAGACCCTTTTCAACAGCATAATCAAGAATACCTGAAAGTATTTCTTCGATATCTTCCGGCTGAGGTTCATCAGAAGGTTCATAGTCCGGTTTTCCCAGCAAATCGAGAAGGCGGTTGGTCAACACCCAATGATCCTCCGGCATAGCAAGGCCGGTGTTCATTGCATACGAAACAAGGGCATCGATGTATGTTTCTATTTTCATCGGTCATGCCTCCATTTCAACGCCGCCCTGAGGACGGATATCGAGCACATGACAGGCTCCTTCACCAAGAACGCTGTCGATTCCTTCACGGAATTTTTCGAGAATTTCAAAAGGAACAAACGCCTGAACAGTTCCGGCAAAACCGCCGCCGTGAACTCTGTAAGCGCCTTTTCCGTTGAGCAGATGTTCGCACACAGCAAGAGCAATGGCAACGTCCTGGTGTTCTTTATATCCCGCGGGAATTACGTTCTGGAGATACATATATGAAGAATATCCGCTCTCTTTTACAAGTTTAAGGAAAGTTTCAAAATCGCCTTTTTCAAGAGCTTCTACCTGCTTTGGAACTCTGGCATTTTCCTGATAAAAATGAATGGCTCGCATAACTGCTCTGTCGCCGCATTTTTCGCGGAGCTGCGGAATTGCCGCAAAGAAATCTTTTTCATCGATTTCTGTAAGAACATCTTTGTCGAAATATTTCGCAATCTTTTTGATTTCTCCCGGAATCGCTGCATATTCATCCGTAAGATCCGCATGGCTTGCTCTTGTATCAATGATACAAAGGGCATGGCCGCAGGTGGAAAAATCAAAATCCACCGGTTTTATCACCGGATTTTCTTTATCAAAAAAGTCAATGGTAACAAGGTTTCCAACAGCGGAAGCGGTCTGGTCCATAAGCCCGCAGGGTTTTCCGAAGAAAACATTTTCCGCATACTGACCGATCTGTGCAACTTCCGCCTGAGAAACTTTTGCATCAAAAAAAATATGGTTGATAATGGTTCCGATAAGGACTTCATAAGCGGCGGAAGAAGAAAGTCCGCTTCCGGGAAGAACTGTGGATTCACAGTATGCGTCAAAACCTTTTATTTCACAGCCAAGCTGGGAAAAACGCGCCGCAACTCCTCTGATAAGTGCGGGGGTGGTGTTTATTTCATCATCATTCGGAACAAGATTTTTCACGTCTATTTCGCACATCGGATAGCCTTTCGAAAGTATCCTGATAATATCTGTTCCGTTAAGACGTACCGCAGCAACGGTGTCAAGATTTACCGCCGCAGCAAGAACACGACCGCGCTGATGGTCTGTATGGTTTCCCCCTATTTCCGTACGTCCGGGTGCCGAAAAATAACGCTCCGGTTTTTCTCCAAAAACAGCTTCAAAACCAAAATCCAATTTTTCTTTCTGTTCCGGATTAATTTTAAGTGCGGATGTTATCATTGCACATACCCCCATTTTCTTTTTTTCATTATACATCTTATAAAACGAGAAAGTCCGTTATAACCGGATTTTTTGCGTTTTTAATTGCTTTGTCCAATTCCATCGGCTATAATAAAATCATAACAAAAAGGAAGGAAAAAGTCTTTATGGAAAAACTGATTTTACCCAATGGACTCGAAGTATCCAATGTCGCTCTCGGCGCAATGAACTTTGGCACAACCACCTCAAAAAAGGACGCTTTTGCCGTGCTCGATGCCTATCTCGATATGGGCGGAAATTTTGTTGATACTTCAAACAACTATGCCCACTGGCAAGGAACCGGCGACGAAAGTGAAACCCTTCTGGGCGAATATTTCGAAAGCCGAAAATGCCGCGATAAAATTGTTCTTGCAACCAAAGTCGGTTTTGACCGCCATGGCGAGGGCCAGGGACTTCGCAAAGAACAGATAGAATACTGGATAGACGAAAGCCTTCGAAAACTCAAAACCGATTATATCGATCTTTATTACGCTCACACCGATGACATCAACACTCCCCTGGAAGAAACCATGGAAGCTTTCCATTCTCTTGTTGAAAAAGGAAAAGTCAGACATCTTGGCGGAAGCAACTATGATACCTGGAGATTTGCCGAAGCAAACTCCCTTGCCAAAACCCCTTTCACCATGATGCAGCAGTGGTTCACATATCTTGAGGCAAGGGGCGACATTGCTCCCCAGTATATTTTCAATGAATATACCACCCGGGAACGCCTTCGCTATCTTGAAGCAAAAAACATTCCCCTTGTTGCATATTCCTGCCTTGCAAAAGGCGGTTATGAAAATCCCGACCGCCTTCCTTCCGAACTTGTTGCCGGAGAAAGGCTTGATTTCCTCAAAAGCATGGCAAAGGAAAAAGGCATCAGCGCAAGCGCTCTTGCTGTTGCATGGATGGCAAATCTCCACCGCTGTGAAGGATTCCCGAGGGTAATCCCGCTCTTCGGTTCTTCAAATGTTGAACATTTTGTAAGCAACCTAAAAGGTGCTGATATTCCTTTGACCGATGAAGAACTCAGGCTTCTCAATAATGCATAAAAAAACAAAATCCTCCAGTGCAAAAGTACCGGAGGATTTTTTGTTTTATTCTATTTTTTCCCAACCGGCATAAAGAGTTGTATCTGTTTCAACTGTGTCGGTTTTTGGGTCCCAGAGAACGAAACATGCGTTATCCCTATACCAACCGGTAAAAGTATAGCCTTCTCTGGTGGGTGGAATCGGTTCATCAATAAGATCACCATACATCTGCTCCTGGGGAGCAACGTCTGTTCCGCCCATTGAATTGAAACTTACTGTGAATCCCGGATCCATAAGTTCAATCGCAACAACGATTATTATAACAAGAATACAAAGTCCGATTATCATATCCAGCTGCTTTACGGATATATTGACATATCTGTAAAGTCCGCGGAACTTTGGAACCTGTTCTTCCTGTTTCTGAACTTCTTCCTCTTCCGGAATCTGATCGTTCTTATAATCTTCCATTATTTCTTAACGAGATATTTACGCATATCAAGTGCGCAGGCGCAAAGGATAATTGCACCTTTGATGATATAAAGGCTGGAAGAATCAACACCGAGCATGGTAAGTGCAACGAAGATAAGGCGGAGGATTACAACACCGAGGATGATGCCGCTGATCTTACCGGTACCACCGACGAAAGAAACACCGCCGATTACGCAGGCCGCGATAGCGTCGCATTCGGTGTTAAGACCGGTGTTAGGAGCAACGGAACCGCTTCGTGCGCCTTCGATAAAGCCGGTGTAACCATAAGCAGCACCTGCAAGGGTATGTACAAGAACAGTAGTCCAGAAAACGTTAACGCCGGAAACTTTTGCTGCTTCTGCGTTGGAACCAACTGCGAACATATTTTTACCAAAGGTGGTTTTGTTCCAGATGAACCACATGATTGCGATAAGGAGAATTGCATAAAGAACGTATCTCGGAACAGCTACGTTTCCAAGGCGGAACATTTCGCCGTTTACGAAGGTTTTATATTCATCGCTGAGGCCGGAGATAGGCTGACCGTTGTTTCCGTTAAGAGCAAAGAACCAAAGGATAATACCGTAGGTAATGAGCTGGGTGGAAAGGGTTACGATGAAAGGATGAAGGCTGAATTTTGCAACAAAGAAACCGTTGACAAGACCGATTATTGCACCGATTGCAACAACGGTAAGAAGGGTTGCTGCGATCCACCAGCCGTTAGTTTCCGGAAGGTTCTGGAACATCTTGTTAACAAAGTCGGTTTTCTGAAGGAAAACACCGGCAACAGCCGCGGTAAGACCGGAGATACGGCCTGCGGAAAGGTCGGTACCGGTAAGAACGATACAGCCCGCAATACCGAGAGCCATCGGAAGATATGCCGCAACCTGGATTACAAGGTTTGCAAAGGAACCGAGAGAAAGGAAGTTCGGTTTCTGGATTGCGGTATAAATTACAAATACAAACAGAAGAATATAAAGTGCGTTGTTGAAAACAAGGTCGGTAAGATAACGTTTTTTGTCCGCTTTGTCCATCTGGCGGAAATCAGCGACGCTGCGCTGAATATTTGCAATAGGATTAGTCATGCTATTTCTCCTCCTTAAACATATTTAGCAGCCAGGGTCATGATCTCTTCCTGGGTGGTGTTCTGACCGTCAACTTCGCCGGCAACTCTTCCGCCGGACATTACGACGATTCTGTCGCAGATACCGAGAAGCTCCGGCATTTCGGAAGAAACAACGATAACGGTTTTACCTTTGTTTGCAAGATCAATGATAAGCTGATAAATCTCATATTTTGCACCTACGTCGATTCCGCGGGTAGGCTCATCCAAAAGAAGAACTTCCGGATCTGTAAGAAGCCAGCGTCCGATAATAACTTTCTGTTGGTTACCGCCGGAAAGAGAGCGTATCTTGGTTTCCTGGGAAGGAGTTTTGGTACGCATTGCGTCTATGTAATACTGGGTATCTTCCCTCTGGGATTTTTCGCTGAGCCAAAGTCCAAAACGGAGGTGACGTTTAAGGCTTGAAATAACGGTGTTATCCTTGATATCAAGAACACCGAAAATACCGGTGGCACGGCGTTCTTCGGTAAGAAGAGAGAAGCCGTTCTTGATGGATTCATGGGCGTTGCGATTGAAGCAGGGTTTTCCGTCAAGAGCAATTGTTCCGCTCTTTCTGGTGCGGATACCGAAAATACTTTCAAGAGTTTCGCTTCGGCCGGAGCTTTCGAGACCCGCAAGACCAAGGATCTCGCCTTTTCTTGCGTTGAAGGAAACATCCTGAAGCTGGTTATAAAGACCGGTGATGTTCTGAACTTCAAGAACAACGTCGCCGGGAACGTTGGTTTTTGGCGGGAACTGGTTTGTAAGTTCGCGTCCTACCATCAGTCTGATGATATCGGCCATTTCAAGGTTGTCCGCATGGTCGGTAGCGATCCATTTGCCGTCGCGCATTACGGTTATGTAATCGGAAATGCGTTTGATCTCCGCCATTTTGTGGGAAATATAGATGATACCTACTCCTTTTTCACGGAGCATATTGATGATTTCGAAAAGGTGCTCAACTTCCTGCTCGGTAAGAGAAGAAGTCGGTTCGTCGAAAACGATTATCTTGGAATTATAGGAAACCGCTTTCGCAATTTCGACCATCTGTCTTTGGGAAACAGACATGGTGCTCATGATACGGTGGGGGTCAACATCGATTCCGAGTTCGTCGAATACCGCTTTGGTATCGTTATACATTTTCTTTTCGTCAACCATGATTCCGCCGATTTTCGGATAACGTCCAAGCCAGATGTTATCCATAACGCTGCGTTTAAGCGCCTGGTTAAGTTCCTGGTGTACCATGGCGACGCCGTTTTCCAAAGCTTCTTTACTGCTTTTGAAATTGATCTCCTTGCCGTCGAGAAGAATCTGGCCGCCGTCCTTGGCATATATACCGAAGAGGCACTTCATAAGGGTGGATTTTCCGGCTCCGTTTTCTCCCATAAGAGCATGAACGGTTCCTGCTTTAAGTTCAAAGTTTACGCCGTCCAACGCTTTTACGCCGGGAAAAGTTTTTGTAATGCCGGTCATTTTCAGAAGAACATTCTGATCCATAATCGCCCTTCCTCCTTTACTCAAAAAATAGAAAAAGCTTGTTCAGAGATTGACAGAGAACGGCAAACAACACTGCCTGTTCAGTTTGTAGTGGCGCTTGCCGTCCCCTGCCGGAAAAGCTAAGATAAGCAGCTGCGGCGCTTGCGGCAGCTGCCATAAAATTTCAGCCGAATTATGTATTATTCGCCGGTGTAAGGTGCATATGCAACGAAGAGTTTTGCAGCGCTGTCGGGAGCGATGGAGAAACGTTCGTCGTTAAGGCCTGCAAGAGCATCAACAGGGGAATTGCCTGCTGCGATTGCTTCAACAGTCATACGGATTGCAACTGCCATACCTACGTTATCCTGTTTTACGGTACCGGTCATAGCGCCGTCAGCGATAAGTGCTTTTGCACTGTCGGTTGCGTCAACGCCGAATACGGGAACAAGGTGACCGCCTTCTACGTTATAGCCTCTTTCCTGGAGGGAAGCTACAACGCCTTCTGCCATACCGTCGTTGTTGCAGATTACGAGTTCGATCATGTTGCCGGCGCCTTCATTATAAGTTACGAAGTTGGTGTCCATGTAGTCTTTTGCTGCTGCTGCAGACCACTGACCGCCAAGGTCTACCTGATAACGTGCGTCTTCTGCTACGGAAACATCGAAATACTGAAGAGCGGGTTTGCCTGCTGCTTCAAGAACGATGTTAGCGTCTTCTACGCCGTACTGGGTTCTGTAGATAGCTTCGATGTTTGCTTCGTCGCCTTTCATCATTGCGTAAGAGATAACGCCGTCGCCGTTGAAGTCAACTGCATCATAGTTAGCAACGAGATAATCGCCGATCATTTTGCCCTGCATGTGACCTGCTTCGGGAGCATCGGTACCAATGAAGCAAGCGTTTGCATGGTTTTCAAGAACGGTTACATCAGAACCGTCGGTGCCGATTGCACGGTTGAAGAAGATTACGGGGATATCGCCTGCTGCGGCAAGGATTTCTTCTGCTGCATCAACGGAACCGGAGGTTACAAGGTTTACAACAAGAACGGTGGAACCACCTGCAATAGCGGTTTTAACCTGGTCAAGCTGTTTTGCCTGGTCGTTTGCTGCAAACTGGTTGTCATATTCAACACCAAGTGCATCGAGTTCTTCGTTGAGTGCGGAACGAACGGTGCTGAGATAAATATCAGCTTCGTCGTACCAGAATACGGAAACTTTGGCTCCGCCTTCGGAAGTGCTGCCGCCGCAGGCAGCGAGGCTCAAGACCATAACAAGGGCGAGGGCCAATGCAAGAATTTTTTTCATGATAAATCCTCCTAAAATTTTCTAGCAGAACGCGTTCTGCTTGTAACTATACCTTAACACTTTATTAAAGAAAAGTAAAGCATTATTTGTATTTTACAAACAAATTTCTACAAAAATTTTTAACTTATGTGAATATAATTTGTATTTTATGCACGCACACATTTTTGTTTAATAATATGGCAATTTGTTCTGTTTTATGCATATTTCCCAAAAAACAATCATCAAAACTGAATAAAAAACACGCTTCGCAAAATGCGAAGCGTTTTTTGGTGAACTGTCGGGAATTCTCCCTTTTGTGCCTTGATCAAAAAATGGCAAATCAGAAAAGTCCGGTGATCTTGCCGTTTTCGTCAACGTCGATTCTTTCTGCTGCGGGAACTTTCGGAAGACCAGGCATGGTGAGGATATCGCCGGTGAGAACAACGATAAAGCCTGCGCCTGCAGAAATCTTGACGTTTTTGATGGTTACTTTAAAGCCTTCCGGTGCGCCGAGCTTGGTGGGATCATCGGAGAAGCTGTACTGGGTCTTAGCAATGCAAACAGGAACATTATCGTAAC